>NZ_JBQCVL010000001.1:0-418441 GCF_051958425.1 Neisseria sp. P0013.S005
GCCTACCGCCATCCCGCCATGGGCGAAATATCGGAACACCTCCTCAAACGCCTATTCACAGCCGAAAAGCCCAACGAAAAATGGCTGACCGACGTGACCGAACTCAAAGAAAAGGACGGCAAACTGTACCTCTCGCCAATATTGGACTTGTTCAACCGCGAGATCGTCGCCTACGCCATGAGCCGCAGAGCCGACAGCGAAATGGTGAAGGAAATGCTCGAAAAAGCCGCATCCCGGCTGACCGGCAAAGGAACGATGCTTCATTCGGACCAAGGTGTGCTGTACCGTACGTCGGGATATAGGGAATTGCTTGCCCAACATTCCATGGTTCAAAGCATGTCGCGAAAGGCGAACTGCTGGGACAATGCGCCGATGGAAAGCTTCTTTGCGGTGTTGAAGACGGAGTGTTTCTACCGTGCAGGAGAATTGACGGTGGACGAATTGATGAAACAGATAGATGACTATATGGATTACTACAACCGGGAGCGTTGCAGTTTGAAATTGAAAAAGCTGAGTCCTGTCGCATATAGAACCCAGCTTACACAGAGCGCCTGAATAGGCTTTTATGAGTGTCCAAGATTTGGGGGCCAGTTCATCTTTTCAGATGGCCTTCTCGATGGTAAACCTCATTGTATCTTCATCCCCAACACATTCATTTTAAAGCCCACTTAAGCTATAATACCCACCACACACACTACCCAGTCATACCATAACCATGCAACTTACCGTCGTCGGACTCAATCACCAAACCGCGCCCTTGAGCATACGCGAAAAACTGGCATTTGCAGCTGCAAATCTGCCGGATGCCGTGTCCAACCTCGCGCGCAGTGAGGCGGCGGAAGAAGCAGTCATTCTTTCTACCTGCAACCGCACCGAGCTTTACTGCGTCGGTGAAACCGAAAAAATCATCGACTGGTTGGCGCAATATCACGACCTGCCTGCCGAAGAAATCCGCCCTTACCTCTATACCTTGGATAATAATGAAACCGTCCGCCACGCCTTCCGTGTCGCCTGCGGTTTGGACTCCATGGTCTTGGGCGAACCGCAAATTCTCGGTCAAATCAAAGATGCCGTCCGCGTTGCGCAAGAACAGGAAAGCATCAATACCCACTTAAACGCCCTGTTTCAAAAAACCTTTGCCGTTGCCAAAGAAGTGCGTACTGACACTGCTGTCGGCGAAAACTCCGTCTCCATGGCTTCTGCATCGGTCAAAATGGCAGAGCAAATCTTCCCTTCCATTTCCGATCTGAACGTTCTCTTTATTGGCGCAGGCGAAATGATTGAACTGGTGGCCACTTATTTTGCCGCCAAAAATCCCAAGCTCATTACCGTTGCCAACCGTACACACCAGCGCGCGCAGGAATTGTGCGACAAACTCGGCGTCAACGCCGAAGCCTGCCTGTTGAATGAATTGCCCGATATTCTTCACGATTACGACGTGGTCGTTTCTTCCACCGCCAGCCAACTTCCCCTCGTCGGCAAAGGCATGGTTGAGCGCGCATTGAAAAAACGCCACAACATGCCTGTTTTCCTGCTGGATTTGGCCGTTCCGCGCGACATCGAAGCCGAAGTCGGCGAATTGGAAGACGCATATCTCTATACCGTAGACGACATGATGGACATTGTCCAAAGCGGTAAAGATGCGCGCAAAAAAGCAGCGGCGGCGGCTGAAAGCATGGTGGAAGAAAAAGTCAGCGAATTTATCCGCCTGCAGAAAAACCGTCAAAGCGTTCCGCTTATCCGCGCCTTGCGCGACGAAGGCGAACGTGCGCGCCGCCAAGTATTGGAAAATGCCATGAAGCAACTGGCAAAAGGCGTATCCGCCGAGGATGTCCTCGAACGCCTCTCCATCCAGTTGACCAACAAACTGCTCCACTCTCCGACACGCACGCTCAATAAAGCCGGCTCGGACAACAGCGAATTAATCGATGCCGTGGCGCAGATCTACCATTTGGATCAACACGACTGACCACAATTTAAAGGCCGTCTGAAAGAAGCGAACCGACCGGCAGGTCATATTCCAAAGCTTTCAGACGGCCTTAAAACAATAAAATCCCAATCATCATTTTTTCATTTAAAATGAAATGCTTGAAAAAAAACTGTTAAAGTGTAAAAATCCTACCTTATACATTTAAACAGCATTCAAACAATAAAACTACCTGCCGGCTCAAACGCATACCGACAATACGATAGGCACCGGCAAAAGGAACTTTCGTGAATATTAAAACAAACACATATCTGGCTCTTGCTGTTCTCTCAGCTTCCCTTCTTTCAGGTTGCGACAAAGTCAGCACCTTTTTCGGTAAAGACGAAAACAAAGAACTCGTCCAACGCATAGAAACCAATACCGATGACGGAAAAATCGGTATGTTGCTGCCCGACTTCGCCCAACTGGTGCAAAACGAAGGACAGGCCGTCGTCAATATTCAAGCGACACCGGCGAAACGCACTGCGACACCGGATGACGACCACAGCATGGACCTGAGTCAATTCCCCGACAACGATCCGTTTTACGAGTTCTTCAAACGCCTCGTTCCCAATATGCCCGACATGCCGCAAGAAGATACCGAAAGCGACGCTTTGAATTTCGGCTCCGGCTTCATCATCAGCAAAGACGGCTATATCCTGACCAATACCCACGTGGTTGCCGGCATGGGCAATATCAAAGTCCTGCTCAACGACAAACGCGAATACACAGCCAAACTGGTCGGCTCAGACGCCCAATCCGACGTCGCCCTCTTAAAAATTGAGCCGCAAGAAGACTTGCCGGTTGTCAAAATCGGCAATCCGAAAGATTTGAAACCGGGCGAATGGGTAGCCGCCATCGGCGCACCTTTCGGCTTTGACAACAGCGTAACCTCCGGCATCGTCTCCGCCAAAGGTCGCAGCCTGCCGAATGAAAACTACACGCCGTTCATCCAAACCGACGTTGCCATCAACCCAGGCAACTCTGGTGGCCCGTTATTCAACCTCCGCGGCCAAGTAGTCGGTATCAACTCGCAAATTTACAGCCGCAGCGGCGGTTTCATGGGTATTTCGTTTGCCATTCCGATTGATGTTGCCATGAATGTGGCCGAACAATTAAAAGCCAACGGTAAAGTCCAACGCGGTCAATTAGGCGTGGTTATTCAAGAAGTTTCTTACGATTTGGCCAAATCTTTCGGTTTGGACAAAGCAAGCGGCGCACTGATTGCCAAAATCATGCCGAACAGCGCGGCACAACAAGCCGGTTTGCAGGTTGGCGACATCGTACGCAAAGTTAACGGCGAAGAAGTCCGCGCTTCCAGCGATTTACCTGTTATGGTCGGCTCGATTATGCCGGGTAAAGAAGTGACTTTGAGCATTTGGCGCGGCGGCAAACAAACCGATGTCAAAGTCAAACTTGGCAGCGCGGCCGAGCAAACGGAAACTTCTGCAAAAGAAGCCGAACACCCACAATATGAAGGCGGCCACGACGGATTTACCGTTGAAAATGCAGGTGTTACTCTGCAGGTTGAAAACGCAGACGGCAAACAACGCTTAATCGTTCTGCGCGTCAACGGAGCGGCCGAACGTGCCGGCCTCAAACGCGGCGACGAAATCATTGCCGTCAGCCAAATCAGCGTCAATGACGAATCCACTTTCCGTAGCGCATTGGAAAGCTCAGGCAAAAACGTACCGCTTTTGGTACAACGCGATGGCAATACTTTGTTCCTTGCGCTAAATCTGCAGTAGTCCGATTTTTCAGACGGCATGATGATGTGTTAAATGATAAAATACCCATCTGTCAGAGGCGGTGGGTATTTTGTTATCCGTCTTCCAATTTAGGCCGTCTGAAAATATTTTACCGCTTATATACAATATAATTATGCAACTTATTAATTATTCAAATTCTATTTTATCTATCGTCCCGGCAGCCATTGCGCTCGCCCTGGCCATTGCCACACGCCGTGTGTTGCTGTCCCTGGGTGTCGGCATTATCGTTGGCTCATTCCTGCTGGTAGGCGGTAATCCACTCGATGCCTTGGTTCACTTAAAAGACATGGCGATCAGCCTGACTTGGGCGGACGGCGATTGGTCCTTGGGCAAACCCAAAATCCTGCTCTTTTTGGTGCTTTTGGGGATTTTCACTTCCCTGCTGACGCATTCCGGCAGCAACCAAGCATTTGCCGATTGGGCAAAACAGCACATCAAAGGCCGTCGCGGTGCGAAGCTGCTGACCGCCTGTCTGGTATTCGTTACCTTTATTGACGACTATTTCCACAGCCTTGCCGTCGGTGCGATTGCCCGCCCTGTAACCGACAAATTCAAAGTTTCCCGCGCCAAACTGGCTTATATCCTTGACTCCACTGCCGCACCAATGTGCGTTTTGATGCCGGTATCCAGCTGGGGCGCATCGATTATCGCTACTTTGGCAGGCCTTTTGGTAACTTACAACATTACAGACTACACACCGATGGGCGCATTCGTGGCCATGAGCCTGATGAATTACTACGCCGTCTTCGCATTGATTATGGTGTTTGTCGTTGCCTGGTTCTCCTTCGACATCGGCTCTATGGCCCGTTTGGAACGCGCCGCTTTGAACGAAATTCATGATGAAGCCATTGAAACAAGCCATCCCAACGGCCGTGTATTTGCACTGATTGTGCCGGTTTTGGTACTGATTGTCGCCACTGTTTCCGCCATGATTTACACTGGTGCGCAAGCTTCTGAGACCTTCTCTTTGCTCAGCGCATTTGAAAATACCGATGTGAACACTTCCCTCGTGTTCGGCGGTACTTGCGGCGTATTGGCCGTCATCCTCTGCACCATCGGCACCATCAAAACCAGCGATTACCCTAAAGCCATTTGGCAAGGCATCATCTCTATGCGCGGTGCCATTACCATCTTGATTTTGGCATGGATTATCAGCACTGTTGTCAGCGAGATGCACACCGGCGAATACCTCTCCACTTTGGTGGCAGGCAATATCCACGCAGGCTTCCTGCCCGTGATTTTGTTTATGCTCGCAGGCGTGATGGCCTTCGCTACCGGCACAAGCTGGGGCACATTCGGCATCATGTTGCCGATTGCCGCCGCCATGGCCGTCAAAGTCGAACCATCGCTAATTATCCCTTGCATGTCTGCCGTAATGGCCGGTGCCGTATTCGGCGACCACTGCTCGCCAATTTCCGACACCACCATCCTCTCTTCTACCGGCGCACACTGTAACCACATCGACCACGTTACCTCGCAATTCCCTTACGCGCTGACCGTAGCCGCGTCTGCTGCCATGGGCTACCTTGCACTGGGCATGACCGGCTCTGCACCTTTGGGTTTTGTGGTAACCGGCATCGCGATGGTTGTGTTGATTCTGATCTTAAAAGACAAGAAAAAAGCAACTGCCTAATTCAAAACCAATATTCAGACAGCCTGAGATATCCCTATACTCTCAGGCCGTCTGAACATAACGATTATCCAATAGATACATTATTCAGGACAAAACAATGAATACGCCTCATCTTCCACGCGGCCCAGTCATGGCCGACGTCGCCGCCTATCATCTGACCGAAGAAGAAAAACAACGCCTGCTCGACCCTGCCGTCGGTGGCATTATTTTGTTCCGCCGCAACTTTGAAAACGTTTCCCAACTCAAAGCTTTGGTTCAAGAAATCAAAGCCGTCCGTACACCTGAACTCATCATCGCCGTCGACCACGAAGGCGGACGGGTTCAACGTTTTATTGACGGCTTCACCCGCCTACCGGCCATGAACGTATTGGGCGAAATTTGGGACAACGAAGGCAAAGAAGCCGCCTGCGCCCAAGCAGAACAAGTCGGTTGGGTTTTGGCTACCGAACTCTCCGCCTGCGGCATCGACCTATCCTTTACGCCTGTATTGGATTTAGACTGGGGTCAATGCGCCGTCATCGGCAACCGCAGTTTCCACCGCGACGCCAACATCGTTACCCAGCTTGCCCTTGCCCTGCAAAAAGGCCTGAACAAAGGCGGCATGAAATCTTGCGGCAAACACTTCCCCGGCCACGGCTTTGTTGAAGGCGACAGCCATCACGTCCTGCCTTGCGATGAACGCAGCCGCGAAGAGCTGGAAGCTGCCGACCTTATCCCCTTCCGCGCATTGAGCCAAGCAGGTATGGCCGCAGTCATGCCTGCCCACGTCGTCTATCCTCAAATAGACAGCCAACCTGCAGGCTTCTCCGAAAAATGGCTGAAGCAAATCCTGCGCCAAGAAATCGGATTTAACGGCGTTATCTTTTCAGACGACCTGACCATGGAAGGTGCATGCGGTGTCGGCGGTATTAAAGAACGCGCCCGCCTTTCTTTTGAAGCAGGCTGCGATATTGTACTGGTGTGCAACCGCCCTGACTTGGTCGATGAATTGCGAGACGGTTTCCACGCACCGGCAAACGCCGATTTGGCAGCACGTTGGCAATACATGGCCAACACATTGACCGTACAAGAAGCTACCAACATCATGGCAACCGAAGAATTCCAAGCCGCCCAACAGGCTACTGCCAAACTGGCAACGCCCAAAGACATCGCAGGCGGTGTCAAAGTCGGCGAAGCATTCTGATTTCAGGCCGTCTGAAACATTGACGGCAAATAAAAAAGGAAGACTTGAAAAAGTCTTCCTTTTTTGTCTTCCTAATTAATGATGTTTTACGTTATAGCGACGTTCCAAACGTAAGAATACCCATCCTAATACACTCGTCAATACAAGATAAATCAATGCAACCGTATAAAGTGGCTCTTGGAATATCGAATACTGGCCAGTAATCGCTTTTTGAACAGACATAAGTTCAGGAACTGCAATAACAGATAGCAAAGAACTATCTTTCAAAAGCGTGATAAATTCACCTGCAAGTGGCGGCAACATACGGCGAAGAGCCTGAGGCAAAATCACATAACGCATCGCCTGAGTATAGGTCAGACCCAAAGAACGCGCAGCTTCCATTTGGCCTTTATCAATCGACTGGATACCGGCACGGAAAATCTCACAAACATATGCACCTGAGTTTGCAATCAAAGCCATTACACCCGCAATCAATGGGCCATAAGAACGACGAAAATTAATTGCAGCTTCTCCGCTGATTAATGCACCATCGGTAGGATGTACAAAAAATGGGAAAATAACAAAAGCCCAAATAATAACTTGAGCAAGCAATGGCGTACCGCGGAACAACGCAACATACACAAAAGAAATCTTACGCAAAACCCAAGCCAAGACACGTATCGGCGCACCGGCTTTTTCCGGATTAACCAAACGCGCCAACGCCAGCAGCAAACCTAAAATCGAACCGCCAATCGTTGCAACCACTGTAATTCCCAGCGTCGCTAATACGCCGTAAAAAAACATCCAGCGGTATTCATAAATAATGTCAAAACGAAAATCCATAACCCTTCCGTCGGTCAAAATCGGTAACTAATCCGAATATTTTTTAAAATGAAGCTTGATATTTTACAAGAAAATACATTGCTTGAACGGTTTTTTGTTAAATTATTCCGCCCAACCCTGCTTTTTTACATTTCCAATGAATTACAGCCCCTTTTCACCTTTGCCAATATAAGACATTTTCCGTATAAAAAACAAAGCGCAAACCCGATACAAAATTGACCGAAACACAAAAACAGCGGATAATCCGCCCATTCTTCAAACATCTTTCAGACGGCCTTCCCTCTTCCCTTGAGGGCCGTCTGAAAACATTTTAAAAAGCATAAAACATGAAAGCACCCGAACTCTTATTACCTGCAGGCGGCCTCGAACGCATGCGCGCCGCCTACGACTACGGCGCAGACGCCGTTTATGCAGGCAGCCCACGTTACTCCCTGCGCGCCCGCAACAACGAATTTGCCAAACTCGACGTCCTCGAGCAAGGCATTAAAGAAGCGCACGAGCGCAACAAAAAATTCTTCCTGACCGTCAATACGCTGCCGCACAACTCCAAACTCAAAACCTTTGTTTCCGATATGGAGCCCTTGATTGCCATGAAACCTGACGCACTGATTATGGCGGATCCGGGTTTGATTATGACCGTGCGCGAAAAATGGCCGGAAATGCCGATTCACCTGTCCGTTCAGGCAAACACCACCAACTACTGGGGCGTGAAATTCTGGCAAAACATCGGTGTCGAACGCATTATTCTGTCACGCGAATTGAGCATGGAAGAAATCGCCGAAATCCGCCAAGAATGCCCTGACATTGAACTCGAAGTCTTCATCCACGGCGCATTGTGCATCGCCTACTCCGGCCGCTGCCTGCTCTCCGGCTATTTCAACCACCGTGACCCCAACCAAGGCACCTGCACCAACTCCTGCCGTTGGGATTACAAAGTCCACAACGCCACTGAAAGCGATGCGGGCGATGCCCAGCTTCTGCAGGGCTTCAACTTTGAAAAAGCCCAAGAAGAAGCCAACCAAAACTTTGAAGGCATCAACGGTCAAAAACGCCATCCATATGCCGACAAAGTTTTCCTGATTGAAGAGTCCAACCGCCCGGGCGAAATGATGCCGATTATGGAAGACGAACACGGCACCTACATCATGAACTCCAAAGACCTTCGCGGCATTGAGGTGGTTGAGAAACTGGCCAAAATCGGTGTCGACAGCCTCAAAGTCGAAGGCCGCACCAAATCGCTTTATTATGTTGCACGCGTGGCCCAGTCCTACCGCAAAGCGATTGATGATGCCGTTGCAGGCCGTCCGTTTGATTACAGCCTGTTAAGCGAACTCGAAGGCCTTGCCAACCGCGGCTACACCAGCGGCTTCCTTGAGCGCCACCAAACTCAGGATTACCAAAACTACCTCAGTGGTCATTCGATTGCCAAACAAAGCCAATATGTCGGCCACGTTACCGAAATCGATGAAAACGGCTGGGCAACCATCGAAGTCAAAAACCGCTTTGCCGTCGGCGATTCACTCGAAATCATCCACCCAAGCGGCAACCAAACCATCAAATTGGAACAAATGACCCGCAAAGGCCAGCCTGTCGATGTGGCACCAGGCAACGGCATTCAAGTCAAAATCCCCAATATGCAGGGCAAAGAAAAAGCTTTGGTTGCGCGGATTATGAATCCTTAAGCATCAACAAAATAAAGGCCGTCTGAAAGTTTCAGACGGCCTTTTAAATTATCTATACTGTTTTAAGCCTGTTCTTGCAATACGGCGGCAATCAACTCTTCCGCACCATCATCTGCCAGTTTTTTGGCGACTGCACGACCCAAGGCATCGGCGTATTCGGCAGGGGCT
This sequence comes from Neisseria sp. P0013.S005, assembly GCF_051958425.1. NCBI lineage: Bacteria > Pseudomonadati > Pseudomonadota > Betaproteobacteria > Neisseriales > Neisseriaceae > Neisseria > Neisseria sp. P0013.S005. Next base: position 9,224 of record NZ_JBQCVL010000001.1, read on the forward strand.
TGCGCGTCCGCTTGCAAAATGACCGAACCGTCAGGATGACCAACCAAGCCGCGCAAGGTCAGCAAGCCGTTTTCTTCAGTGCAATATGCGGCCAGCGGCACTTGGCAGCTTCCGCCCAGAGCGCGCGCCAAAGCGCGTTCGGCAGTAACGCAGGCGTGCGTGGTATCGTGGTTCAAAGGCTTTAAGACTTCGTACAAATCTTCGCGATGCGCTGCAATTTCAATACCCAATGCGCCTTGTCCGGCGGCAGGCAGGCTGTCGGATTCTGTCAAAATCATGCGGATGCGTTCGTCCAATTCCAGACGCTGTAAACCGGCGGCAGCCAAGATAATCGCGTCGTATTCGCCGTTATCGAGTTTGGACAAACGGGTTTGCACATTGCCGCGCAAAGGTTTGATAACCAAATGCGGATAGCGCGCACGCAACTGGGCTTCGCGGCGCAGGCTGGATGTGCCGACAATGGCGCCTTTGGGCATTTCTTCCAAACGCGCGTATTGGTTGGACACAAACGCATCAAACGGATTGGCGCGTTCGCCGATGGCCGCAAGCGCGAAACCTTCAGGTAAATCCATCGGTACATCTTTAATCGAATGCACGGCCAGGTCGGCCCTGCCGTCATACAAAGCCTGTTCCAACTCTTTGACAAACAAGCCTTTACCGCCAACTTTTGACAAAGTTCTGTCCAAAATCTGGTCGCCGCGCGTGGTCATGCCCAAAATCTCGACTTCGCAATCGGGATATAGGGCTTTCAGACGGCCTTGGATATGTTTTGCCTGCCACATGGCAAGCAGGCTTTCGCGACTGGCGATAACGAGTTTTTTCGGGTTCATAATGGTTGCCTGAAAGATGGAAAACGGCATGAAGTCTATCATAATTCTGAAAATGAGCGCTATTGAAAAGACTGTCTTCTTTTTGTGCCATTTTTACTTCTTTTAATTGCAATGAGAAGCATAAATTTAATATGCATAAAATATCAAATGGAGTAAAAAAGTTTAATTTTTATGCTAAAATCTTAAGCGAAGTGCAAGGGTGTATTTCTTATCATTGATGATAACTAGTCTATTTTTTAACTTTATGGTACCTATTATGAAAAATGTAAGTAAGTTAAATAAAAATACAAGCATGAAATTATCTACGGCAGCGGTCGTACTTCTTTCTGCATTGGGTGTTTCTACGATTGCTAATGCAGCAGATAATTTTATTCGTGTTAGTGATGGCACTGAAGAAGCTACAGTTGGTATTTCAAAGGATGTCGCTGTTGGTCGCAATGCTAAGGCTAATGATGGAAACACTAGCGTTGCTATTGGCGGTGCGACAACAGTAGGTGCAGACACCGTTGCAAAAGGAAACGGTGCTAGTGCATACGGTTATGGTGCTAAAGCTGATGGAGCTAATGCTTCGGCTCTTGGTAATCAAGCTAATGCTACAGGGCTAGCTACAACTGCGGTTGGGGTATCTACCCAAGCAACAGGCGCTTATTCTGTTGCTGTAGGTTCAAATGCTAAAGCTACAGGCGTAGGGGCTGTAGGTATTGGTTTGGCATCTACAGCGGGTACTGGAGCAACTAAAAATTTTACTGTATCTGTCGGGGCATATTCAGGCGCTGATGTAGAAAATGGCGTTGCATTAGGTTCATACTCTAAAGCAACTGTTAATAAAGAGGCTGTAGGATATGATCCGTCAACTCAAGCTGCTACAACTGAGACAAGTGCAGCTTGGAAAGCTTCACATGCTGCGGTTTCTGTTGGTGACGTTGACAACAATATCACCCGTCAAATCACCAGCGTTGCTGCGGGTACAAAAGATACTGATGCAGTGAACGTGGCTCAATTGAAATCTTTAGACGGTAAAGTTGAGAAAAACAAAACCGATATTGCAACTAATAAAGCCGATATCGCAACCAACAAAACCAATATTGCGACTAACACGGGTAATATTGCGACTAATACAGCTAATATTGCTGCTAACACGGGTAATATTGCGACTAATACAGCTAATATTGCTGCTAACACGGGTAAGATTACGGCTAATACAGCTAATATTGCGGCTAACACAGCTAACATTCAGACTAACGCGAATAATATTGCGGCGATTAACACTCAATTAGCGGATAATAACGATTCCATCAATGAATTGCGTGGCAATGTAAACCTCTTAAATAAAGACTTGAGAGGCGGTGTTGCGAGTGCGATTGCTCACGCTTCTGTTCCTCAATCCACCAAAGCCGGTGCTATCGGTGTGGGCGTGGGTACCGGTTTCTATGGTGGTCAATCTGCGGTTTCTCTTGGTGTGTCCGGTGTTACCCCTAATGAAAACTGGGTGTTTAAAGCCAGCGTTTCTACCAACAGTCGTGGTAACTACGGTGTGGGTGCCGGTGCGTTTTACCAATGGTAATAAACTGTTAATTCCGAGTTAATCGGAGCATAATAAAAAAGCCATTCTGAAATAGAATGGCTTTTTTGTTGCGATGAGAAATTATGCTAAGATTTTGTCTAATGCTTTGCTGACATCTTCTACTTTTTGCGTGCCGTCTAAGCGGAAATATTAGGTGTTGCCCGCTTTGGCTTCTGCTTGGTAGTAATCCACTAATGGTTTGGTGGTGTTGTGATACACTTTTTTTGGGCGGTTTTTCAGACGGCATGAGGGTGAATATGTTATATTTACGCCTAAAAACCCAATTTTCCGGACAACATGAAACGCGCCAAACAATATCCTTTTTTATCCTTACAGCGGCAACGTTTTCATCTAAACTTTGAAAACGCCTCTTCCGCCGCCAACCTTCCGAGCGAACGCGACTTCTACCGCTGGGCGTGGTCTGCCTTGAAAAACGAATACTGCCGCGCAGACATCAGCCTGATTCTTCTGGACGAAGAAGAAGCCCGCGCTTACAACCGCGACTACCGCGGCAAAGATTACGCCACCAATGTATTGAGTTTCGCGCTCAACGAAGGCGAAATCCTACCCGACCAGTTTTCAGACGGCCTGTATGGCGATTTGGTGATTTGTCCGCAAGTGGTTTTGAAAGAAGCCACCGAACAAGGCAAAACACCCGAGCAGCATTTTGCCCACCTGACCATACACGGTACTTTACACCTGATGGGCTACGACCACATCGAAGACGATGAAGCCGAAATAATGGAAGCCGAAGAAATCCGCCTGATGCTGGCGGCAGGCTTCCCCAACCCCTACCAAGAGGACGAATATTAAAATGGACGGTACGCAGTCGAAACCAAAATTTTTCGAACGCCTAATCTCCCGACTTGCCGGCGAGCCCGACTCCGCCGAAGACGTATTGACCCTGCTGCGCCAAGCACACGAGCAGGAAGTTTTTGACGCCGAGACACTGACCCGGCTGGAAAAAGTATTGGACTTTGCCGAGCTGGAAGTGCGCGATGCGATGATTACGCGCAGCCGCATGAACGTATTGAAAGAGAACGACAGCATCGAGCGCATCACGGCCTACGTCATCGAAACCGCCCATTCGCGTTTCCCTGTCATCGGCGAAGACAAAGACGAAGTTTTGGGTATTTTGCACGCCAAAGACCTACTCAAATATATGTTCAACCCCGAGCAGTTCCACCTGCAATCCGTCTTGCGCCCTGCCGTTTTCGTTCCCGAAGGCAAATCTTTGACCGCCCTTTTAAAAGAGTTCCGCGAACAGCGTAACCACATGGCGATTGTCATCGACGAATACGGCGGCACATCCGGCTTGGTCACCTTTGAAGACATCATCGAGCAAATCGTCGGCGAAATCGAAGACGAGTTTGACGAAGACGACAGCGCCGACAACATCCATGCCGTTTCTTCCGAACGCTGGCGCATCCACGCGGCTACCGAAATCGAAGACATCAACACCTTCTTCGGTACGGAATACAGCAGCGAAGAAGCCGACACCATCGGCGGCCTGGTCATTCAAGAGTTGGGGCATCTGCCCGTACGCGGCGAAAAAGTCATCATCGGCAGCCTGCAATTTACTGTTGCACGCGCCGACAACCGCCGTCTGCACACCCTGATGGCCACACGAATTAAAGAAAACACGGATAAACCATGATTATTCTGGATCACGTTTCCAAACACTATCAAACACGCGACAAAAAAGACTTTGTCGCCGTCGAGCCGACCAGCCTCGAAATCAAACAGGGTGAAATCTTTGGCCTGATGGGCTACTCCGGTGCAGGCAAATCCACCTTGTTGCGTCTGATTAACTTATTGGAACGTCCGGATACAGGTACCGTCAGCGTGTGCGGCCAAGAACTGACCGCGCTCAACGCCACGCAACTGCGCCACGCCCGACAAAACATCGGCATGGTGTTCCAACAGTTCAACCTATTGAGCAACCGTACCGTTGCCGAAAACGTCGCTTTTCCTTTAGAAATTGCCAAATGGCCGTCTAAAAAAATCCAAGCGCGTGTTGAAGAATGTTTGGAAATCGTCGACTTGCAAGACCGTGCCAACCATTACCCGTCCCAACTTTCCGGCGGTCAAAAACAACGTGTCGGCATTGCCCGCGCGCTGGCGCCGCAACCTCAAGTCATCCTCGCCGACGAACCCACTTCCGCCCTCGACCCCGCCACTACGCGCAGCGTTTTGAAGTGTTTGGAAGACATCAACCGACGTTTCAACGTAACCATCGTCATCGTTACCCACGAAATGAGCGTTATCCGCCGCCTGTGCGACCGTGCCGCCCTCTTGGACAAAGGCCGTCTGCTGGAAATCGTTGAAGTACACGGCAACCAAATCCATGCCCAATCCGAAATCGGGCAAGAGCTGATTCGAGAGGACTAATATGGCAAATTTGACATTTGAAAGTGCTGTTGAGACCATCGTCAGCATGAAGGGCGAAATTATCCAAGCCTTGGGCGAAACCTTTATTATGGTCGGTCTATCGACTACTTTCGCCGTTATCTTCGGTACGATTTTGGGCGTATTGCTGTTTGTGACGTCAAGTCATCAGTTGCACTACAACAAACAGCTGAATTTATTTTTAGACAACCTGGTCAACCTGATGCGCGCATTCCCTTTCGTCATCCTGATGATTGCCATGATTCCTGTTACACGCGCCATCATCGGCACGACCATCGGCCCGGTTGCCGCCTCATTGGTATTGAGCGTATCCGGCCTGTTCTACTTCGCCCGTCTGGTCGAGCAAAACCTGCGCGAAGTGCCCAGAGGCGTGATTGAAGCGGCCTCCGCAATGGGTGCTTCGACCATGAGCATCATCTGTAAAGTGCTTTTAAATGAGGCGCGTGCAGGTATGGTTTCCAGCATTACCGTACTGGCTATCGGCCTTCTGTCGTACAGCGCGGCAGCAGGTATGATTGGCGGTGGCGGTTTGGGCGACCTTGCCATCCGTTACGGCTACTACCGCTATCAAATGGAAGTCATCATCTTCATCGTCGCCATCCTGGTTTTACTCGTTATCCTGATTCAAGGTATCGGCAACAGATTGGCACGCAAACTGGATAAACGTTAAATAAACCAGGCCGTCTGAAATGGACTTACTATTTTTCAGACGGCCTATTATCTATTTAGAACATATTAGGATATATATATTCCAAATAAGTTTACAAAAAACATCCTCATATTTCCAAAATAGATTTACAATCCCTCTTTATTTTGACGGCGGCAGCTTGAGGCCGTCTGAAACCGCTTTATCATCCATCAGGAGCAAAATATGCAAATCAACACATTCTTCAAAACCCTTTCAGCCGCTGCGCTCGCCATCGTACTGGCTGCCTGCGGCGGTCAAAAAGACAGCGCGCCTGCTGCTTCTGCCGCTTCCTCTGCCGACAACGGCGCAGAGAAAAAAGAAATCGTCTTCGGTACAACCGTCGGCGACTTCGGCGATATGGTAAAAGACCAAATCCAACCGGCTTTGGAGAAAAAAGGCTATAAAGTCAAACTGATCGAGTTCACCGACTATGTCCGCCCCAACCTTGCTTTGGCTGAAGGCGAATTGGACATCAACATCTTTCAACACAAACCTTATCTAGACGACTTCAAAAAAGAACACAAACTGGACATTGTTGAAGCCTTCCAAGTACCGACTGCACCTTTGGGCTTGTACCCTGGCAAACTGAAATCTTTAGACGAAGTGAAAGACGGTGTCAGCGTTTCTGCACCTAACGACCCATCTAACTTTGCCCGTGCATTGGTTATGTTGAACGAATTGGGCTGGATTAAACTGAAAGCCGACGTTGATCCGCTGACTGCTTCTAAAAACGATATTGCTGAAAATCCAAAAAACATCCAAATCGTAGAACTTGAAGCCGCCCAACTGCCACGCAGCCGTGCCGACGTTGACTTTGCCGTCGTTAACGGCAACTACGCCATGAGCAGCGGCATGAAACTGACTGAAGCCCTGTTCCAAGAGCCAAGCTTTGCCTACGTTAACTGGTCTGCCGTCCGCACTGCCGACAAAGACAGCCAATGGCTGAAAGATGTAACCGAAGCTTACAACTCTGACGAGTTCAAAGCCTACTCACAAAAACGCTTTGCCGGTTACAAATATCCTGCTGCATGGGGTGAAAATGCAGCTGCAGGTGCTCAAGCCGAAGCTGCTTCTACTGCTTCTGCAACCAAATAAGTAACTTTTTGAAAAAGGCCGTCTGAACATTCAGACGGCCTTTTTCTATTGATTATCTATTCCCAAAGCTTGAAACAAGTTTTTTGATTAACGCCAAATACTTACACAATTCCCTTTTTAAACCAAATCAATATGTTTTAAAAAAGTTCAATAAGGAATCATGTTTTTATTCAATATAATCAATCACTAAATGAATTATTCTACTTTTTTATAATATTCACTAGTAATGTTCCGCTTATCCTGATATTATACCGCTCATCTAAAGACATCCGGTTATCTGCATTAAAGACCGTTCATCTGAATTGCTTCAAACCACTTTGTCGGATTTTCCTATAGTATGTTGTGTTTCTCCGTATCGAAGGGGTTTGAGCGGTCGAAATACCGTATTGCTTAGATATTAAAGCTTCGTGCTTTGAAATGAGTGAATTTTTGTTTTAAGTGTCGTAATCTCTTGCTAATTACTCCCAGCTGCAAGAGTTTCAGGGTTGCCCCCTTGGGCAGCCCTTCTTTTTTATCTTCCATTTTTTCAGCAATCAAGCCTTCCCTGCCCTATACACATAGTCAAAATCGCAGGCAAGGCCGCCCTTCTCCTCAACTTCCAATCTTCTTCAATTCATTATTCGGCATCACCAGCCAAACCTGTGCCTTTTTAACTTGAGCCGCAGTACGGATGGCCGCCTCATCCATAATGGAGAACGCTGTAGAAAAGGCATCGGCAACCGCCGCACTCTCCGCCATGACGCTCATGCTTTTATAACGCGGTTGGCTTCCGCCTGTACGAGGATCAAAAAGATGGGTAAATTTGCCAGCTTCGTCCATTACCGTGCCATAGCCGCCCGATGTGGCAAAGGCTTGGTTTTTCATGGCAATGGTGGTCAGGATCTGGTCTTCTTGGTCGGGATTGCGAATGCTGACATTCCACTCGCGCCGGTTGGCATTATCAAAGCCGTAAATTTCCCCCATATCAATCAATGCCTGGGTAACGCTTTGCTGCTTTAACAATTCGACTACTTTATCAGTGATATAGCCCTGCGCAATGCCGTTGAGCGACAAGCCCATGCCTTTTTGGGCAAAACGGATTTCTTTGGTATCAAAATCGATTTTGTTGAAATCCACTAATTTGAGCGTGTCTTTGATACTGCGTTCGGATGGCGGCGTTTCGGTTTTGGGGTTTCGCCTGAAATGGTCGGCATACAGATTCCACAATGGCTGAATGCTGGGATCAAATGCACCCTGCGTCAGCTGATGGATATCTCGGCTGATGCTGAGCAGCTGCAAAAAATCGGATGGCGGATTTTTCAGACGGCCTTCTCGGTTTAAACGGCTGATCAGGCTGTCGTCCCGATACAGGCTGAATATTTTTTCCAATCGTGAAACTTCCGCCAATACTTTGTTGACCAGTATTTCCGCCTGCTTGCGCTCAACGCCGAACAACCGCAATTCCGCGCCCGAACCCAATGCAATGCCTCTCCAAATAACTGGCTGCTCTTCTTGATTCTGGCTGGCCGAATGAGTCGGCTGATTGGTTTTGCGGCTGATGGCAAAAGGAATGCCAACACCGGCGGCAAATGTGGCGGCGATGGCAAGGAAACGGCGGCGCGTTAAAGGGGTGGACATAAAGTATTCCTTGGATTTTTTATCTTTACATTGAAAGCCGCATTCATTAAATCATCAATCGGCAGCTTCCAACACAAAGGCCGTCTGAAACTGTTTCAGACGGCCTTTTATTGATTGTTTTATTTGAAAATGTATTCGTCGGGCATCTCTGCAAAACCGACTACTCTGCCGCCTTTTTCTTTGGAGAATTTTTCAGCCTGAGCCTTGTCGGCAAACGGAAGCGCGTCTTCTGCACCCATGCCGCCGATAAAGCTGCTTTCGATGACATAATAGGCTTTTTTCGCATCTATCCATTCGGCGTCGGCATTGGGTTTTTCCCAATCTTTGACTTTACCCATATCGGTAACATAGATGGCATTAATACCTTTAGGCTCTTCAGGCAGCTTGGTGTAGCCGAACATCTGCTTGATGGTGGAAAACCAAACCGGTTTGTCAGGTTTGCCGTTCAAGAAGATTTGCGCTTTAGGACCGTTGTGTTCGGTCAAATTCATGCTGCAGTAATGACCGACTGCGCTGTCGCTGATTTGTTGGGGCGCAGGCGGAGGAGTATTTTCCTGTTTGCTACAAGCAGATAAAGCAAGGATGGTGAATGCTGTAAATAATATTTTTCTCATATTTGTCTCTTTCCGAAAATCCAGGCGGCTAAGACCAAGGGAATGATAACCCATAATACCTGCGCCGTCAGCAAAACCGGCATAGTCAGGCTGATTTGATCGCTCAAACCGGCCATACCTGCGTACATGGCGGTGTTTTCATAACCGGTCAGGTTGAGCAGACGGTAAATGTCGGAAGGATTGAACAAGAGAATGGTTTCCACAACAGGCGCGGTAATGACTTGTTCAGTATCGGCAACCAAAATACCCAAAAGCGCCATATCGAAAATCACCACAAAAAACAGCCATACGCCGATGGCGATACCGGCGGCGGTACCGCGTTCTTTGACTTTCGCGCTGATCAAATAACCCATAGACAAAAAAGCTGCACCAAGAATCACACTGGCAACAATCAGGAGGGCAAAAGGCTTCCATGCGGCAAGGTCAAAGCCGCCGTTGGCAAGCTGGAGGGTAATGCCCGCCAATCCGTAGCCAGCCGTGGTGGCAAGGGCAAGGATGATGAGATGGCCGATAAATTTGCCGGCAAGGATTTGGTTGCGCGAAATCGGATAGCTCAACAACAGCGCCATCGTGCCGCGTTCGATTTCGCCAATCAGCGCATCATAAGAGAGCAACATCGCAATCAGCGGAATCAGGAAAATCGACAGACTGGAGAGGCTGACAACGGTAACGGTCAACGGATCGACTTTGACTGTGCCGGTGGGCGAGCTGCCCAGGAAACCCAATGACAGGGCAAGCGCGGCAAGCAGGAGTGCGGCGGCGAGGACCCAACGGTTGCGCAGGCTGTCGCGGACTTCTTTGCCGGTAATAATCCAAACGGGGTTCATACGTCTTCCCTTTTTAAGAATTGTGCGTACATATCGTCAAGTGTCGGGGTATGGATATCGATATAGGCAAGGTTGCCCAAATCACCCAATTCGCTCAAAAGTCCCATACGTTCTTCGGCTTTACATTGCGCTTTATACGACAGGCCGTCTGAAAGCGGCTGCCAACGCTCGCTCAACGGGCGCGCTTCTTTTAAACGGACATTGACGGTCAACGGCAAACCACTTTGGACATGCAGCTCATCCATGCTGCCATCGGCAACTTTCACGCCATTTTTCATGACGATAATGCGGTCGGCGTGGCCATCGAGTTCGGCAAGCGCGTGCGTGCTGAGCAATACGGTTGCACCGCGTCCATTCAGCTCGCGCACGACTTCGTAAAACATTTGGCGTGAAGCCGGATCAAGGCCCGTGGTCGGTTCGTCAAACAATAAGACTTTAGGCTCGCCCAATAAGGCTTGTGCCAAAGCGAGACGTTGGCGCATACCTTTGGAGTAAGTGCTGACACGGCGGCGTGCCGCTTGAGAAATGCCGACGCGTTCCAACAACTCACGGTTTTTACTCAAGGGCTGTTTTTTCAGCTTGGCATAGAAATCCATGGTTTCAATGCCGGTCAATGAAGGATGAAGCGCGACGGTTTCAGGCAGGTAGCCGATTTGACTGCGAAGCAGTGCGCCTGCCTTGCTGCCGGTACGCTCGCCCAGTAACATGACTTCACCTTCGGTCGGCGTAATCAGACCGAGTATCAGCTTCATGATGGTGGATTTGCCTGCACCGTTATGCCCTGCCATGCCGACGCTTTCGCCTGCTTTGAGGACTAAATCGACTTGGTTGACGGCTTTTTGACTGCCGAATTGTTTAGTCACGTTTCTTAATTCGACGTGGTTGGTCATGAATAATTCCTTTGTGCCGTTTCAGACGGCCTCATTCAAAAGGCCGTCTGAAAACATGTTTAATTCAAAGATCCGTTTTCGGCATTACTCCAATTGGATTGGCGCGTATTGGCTTCGTGCAACAGCTCATCCTTCATGGCTTCGTATTTGGTACTTGTTTTGTTGCTGATCGGTTTCATCAATGGCTTACTGTCGATGACGCCGCCCGGCAAAATAGCGGGGAACTGTGATTGCGCCCATTTGACAATACTGACGGCAGGACTGTTCATCAGCAAACGGGACACAGGAGCGCGCCAAATGATTTGATCGATGATGCCGTTCGGTCGATAGGCGTTGTCGCCAAAACCATCGCCATCAAGATCGAATGCGCTGTTGTCGCTCCAATAATTGCCTCGTCCGCCCTCTCCCCAATCAAGGAAACGGGTGCTGACGTATTTGACTTGGCTTTCGTTGTTGATAAACGAATTATTGAACAGGCTTGTGCCTTCAATGGCCGCGGTAAAGTGAATACCGATTTGACAGTTTTCAAAATGGTTGTCAAAAATTTTATTGAAGTTGGCGTTATAGGCGAATACGCATTTACCGGCTTTGTTGATAATATTGTCGTTAATATCGGAATAGTTGACGTAATTGAGCATGATACCTTGGTCACGGCTGCCCACGGCGATATTGCCATACACTTTAAGACGCTCTGAGAACATCAACACATAGCCCATATTGTTGCCAACGGAGATGTTGTTGCTAACCTCGCTGTCGTTGGTGTACATATAATGTACTGCAAAACGCAAATCGCTGAAACGATTGCCTTTATAGGTATTGTTTGTACTGGTATTGGAGAAAATACCGTCACGGCCTTTGGAAATATCGTTGTCGACTACTTGCGCACCCGGCGCATTCCAAACCGTTACGCCATTACCGCGCTCATTCACGCGCAATGTAGCTTCCCCGACAATCTTATTTTCGCGCACCATCGATTCTGCCGCTCCATGGATGTACACGCCGACAGAGTTGTCCAAGACATTATTGTGTTCAATCAATGCGCGCGGAGCCGTCTCCTCAAGATAAATCCCTGCATCCATGGCCGGCAGGCTCAAGCCTGAATTGGAAACAGTCAGATTACGCAGGGTCACGTCAGGCGCATGAACGGCAATGGTGCGCCCACTCCTATCACCGACGATCTTGGCGGAGCGGTCGGCCGGACCTTCAATGGTAATCGGTTTGTCGATATAAAGTTTGGTCTTGTATGTACCGGAGGCAAGCTTGAGCGTATCGCCGGCTTGGGCGCGCGCTAAAGCATCATTGAGATTGTCTTGTGCGGATACGTTGATGACTGTGGCAAAGGCCGTCTGAACCATACTGCCCAACAGCAATACGAATGCGGCACGTTGCCATTTGGAACGATGGGATGGTGTATGCGTCATAATCATATCTCAATTTCAGACGGCCTGTTTCCTACATGATAAACATATGCAGAAACAGGTATTTTGATGTTATAGCAAAGCTGTCTGATGATGGTTTATATTTCATTGACATATTGACTGACAAACAGCTTTGCTATAAAGGCCGTCTGAAAGAATGTCTTTTCAGACGGCCTAAAGGATTAAATCATCAAACCAAAATTATTTTGGTTTAACAATCATTTGACCTGACATTTCCATGTGCAATGCGTGGCAGAACCATTGGCAGTAGTACCAGTGTACGCCTGGACGGACTGCTTTGAAGGTTACAGAAGATGTCGCTTGCGGGCTAATCTCCATAGCGATACCGTAGCCTTCCAAAGTGAAGCCGTGAGTCAAGTCCTCAATAGTCTCAACGTTGGTCACGTATACGGTCACTTCGTCGCCTTGGTTCACTTCAAATTGAGGGATACTGAATGCAGGCGCAACGGCAGTCATGTACACGCGTACTTTGTTGCCTTCGCGTACGACTTTAGCGGCTTTTTCCAACTCAACGCCGTCTTTTTGCGCTTGTTCCAAAGCATCTTTCCAGAACCATGGGTCTTTGCGGTCCCAAGTTTTGCTTGGGTTCACTTTGGAAGCGGAAACCAGACAGAAGTCGTGCGGTTCTGCAAAAGTCGGGTTGTCGTGAACCAGACGCATTTCATCGCCGGAGATGTCGATCAATTGGTCACACTCAGGTTTCAGAGGACCTGCGTTCAGGAAGCGGTCTTTGGAGAATTTGTTCAAAGACACCAACCATTTACCGTCGGCTTCTTTGGTTTCGCCCATGGTAGTGTGGTTGTGGCCAGGTTGATAGTGAACGTCCAGTTTTTGTTTGATCGGATCGATTTTCTCGCCTTTGTACGCTTTAATCGCATCATCGATGTTCCATTTTACCATTTGGCTGTCGATAAACAATGTTGTATAAGCATTGCCGCGACCGTCAAATGCAGTGTGTAAAGGGCCAAGACCCAGTTGAGGCTCAGCTACGACAACATCGCGCTCTTTGATTTTGCCTGCAAACAAATCGTCCAGTTTGCTGACATCCAATACGGTAACGGTTGGAGACAGTTTACCGTTGAGCATGATGTATTTGCCGTCAGGGCTTGCGTTACAGCCGTGAGGAGAGTTAGGCACAGGGATGTAGCGGGTGTATGGAGAGTTGGCTTCTGCACGGCCGTCCAACATTTTCACGCCGTTAACTTCTTTGAAGTCACCTTTTTTGATGCCTTCTTCGATAGCAGCCAGGTTAAATACTACACACCAGTCTTGCTCGTTAGAAGAAGCACCTTGTACAGTCAGAGCGCGCTCAGAGTTATAGCAGGTAGAGAAAGAGTATTTACCTTGGTAGTCGGCATCGCCGTTGTCCAAGTTACCGTCTACCAAAACTTGCCATGCGATCTCCATGGTTTCGCCGTCAATTGCGGTATAAACGGCATTCCAAGTTTTAGGATCATCCCATTTGCCTACGCCGTCAACAGGAACGATATGCTCGCCGTTGGCAAAAACGTAACCGGTTTTCGGATAACGTTGCGGACGCAGGCCGTGGATACCTGAAGCATTAGGAATATCAATGATTTTATCGGTTTTCATCACATCCAAGCGGATACGGCAAACACGGGTGTTTGCTTTATCGTTGGCGTAAGCATAACGGCCATCGTAAGTTTGGTCGGTGAAAGACAAGTGTGGGTGGTGCAAGTCGCCGTTAGGGTAGCAACGCAAACCGCTGTCTTGCAAGAATTTACGAGTTTCTTCGGTAATATTTCCGTTGAGGACTTTCAAGCTCTCATTGGTACGACCCCAACCGGTAGCGCTGTCCATATTGAATACAGGGATACGCATCAGTTCGCGCATAGACGGCAAACCGATCAAGCGCATTTCGCCTGATTGACCGCCTGAGAGGAAACCGTAGTATTGGTCAAGTTCACCTGGACCCACTTCGGAAGTCATTTTGCCCGGCTCGGCAGAATGAGCAGCTGCTTTTTCAGCAGGAGCTGCGCCAGAAGCAGCAGCTTTATCACCCTCACCGTTAGAGCAACCGGCCAAGCCCAACAAACCGGCACCGGCAATGCCTGCACCGGAAGCAGCGGCAGTACCTAAGAATGAACGACGGCTTAAGCCGTTTTGTTCTAATTTTTCGTCTGACATACGACACTCCTTGGATAAAATCCGGCGGCCGATTTTTTTCAGACGGCCTGCCGATGAAAAAATTTCTAAGTCGGGCTGCCGATACAGCCCTCTTTTTTTTATAAATAACTACTTATCAACACTAATTGCCGATTCTTTTTTAACAAACTGAACAACTTGTTCTTGAGCCTTTTGCGTTGCTGCCGCATCATGCTGCTCAGATTTTGCCGCCGCTTGCTTTTGTTTTTTCTTATTCGTTGCCACTACTTGAGGACAACGTGTATCGTGGTGATACATTACCTGGCAATGCAGGCATTGGATACATTCGTTCGGATGAATATCGCCTTCTGGTGCAATGGCCTGAACCGGACATTCATGTGTACAAATCTGACAAGGGTTGCCACACATTTTATAGCGGCGCAGCCAGTCAAACACACGGAAGCGACCCGGCAATGCGATACCCGCACCCAAAGGACACAGATAACGACAGAAGAAACGTTCGATAAACAAACCGGCAATCAGCAAAGCTGCAGCAAACAATACAAACCACCATTCGCGCATAAACTTCAGAATAATTGCGGTTTTGAAAGGTTCAACTTCTGCAAATTTTTCAGCAGTGCCCAAGTCGTACAGGGAAATAGCCAGCAAACCGAAGAAGATGACGTATTTAATGGCTGTCAGGCGCGTATGCAACAAATGTGGCACAGTAATTTGTTTTACGCCCAGTTTTTTAGCAACACGATTGGTCAACTCCTGCAATGAACCGAAAGGACACAGCCAGCCGCAGAACGTACCCCTGTTCCACAACAGCATGGTCGCCGCTGTAAAGAGCCACAGAATGAACACCAGCGGATCCATCAGGAAAAATTCCCAGTGGAACTCAGTCAAAATTGCGGAGAACAAGGTCAGCGTATTGACAACCGATAATTGTGCTTGCGCATACCAACCAATATAAACCAAGGTAAATGTCAAGAAGCATAGGCGGAAACGGTCATACCATTTTTCGTAACGTACAATCCAGTCTTGGAATAGGAATACCAACAGGAGAATTGTCAAAGCAATACCGACAACAATAATTTGACCTTGTTTAGCTTTCCAAACCTGTTTCCAAAGTTGGTTGGAAACACCATCATCACCGGCAGTCGCATCTTCGGCAATACCCGTACTTTCAGGAGCTGAAGCTACAGCCGCAACTTGCTCAACCGGCGCGCTGATTTCAACAGGTGGTGCTTTTGGATCATCGACATAGTAGCCTTTTGGCAATTCGTAATCCAAATCTGCAGTTACGAAAGCTTTATCGTTAACGCTCAACACACGTTGAATCATCAGTTGTAAACGCCATGGCTCGGCAGCATCAAATTCCACACCTTCAGGGATAGTAAACCAAGAAACCTCTTTAAATGCAGGCGCACCTTCCGCTGCCAAAGCAACCACACGCTCATGTTGTGCATCGGTAAAACGGAAGCTGGTATCGCCCTGAATCATTTCGATACGGTCAAAGATACCGCCACGCACATAGCCTGAGCCCTTCCAAGAGTATCGGCCTTCACCAGCAACCATAATTGCCTGTTGACCTGGTTGCAAACGTTTTTGCAGATTATTCCAACCTGCCTCACCTAAAAGGCTTTTACCGATAGAAGGTTGGCTGACCAAAGCGACATATAAATCAACGAATGTATCGTTACCATCACCCTGCTCTGCATGATCTGCAACACCGGCTTTACCGCCTTTTTCAAATAATTTGTTGATATCATCAACAGAAATATGCAGATGACCAACAGCTTTTTGTTCTAACAACGCATTCCAAGACTGAATGTCTTGTTTATCAGGATTCACAGCACGACGGGGACGGGTTTGAACCGCAGGCTCATTTGCAGCCTGCTCACCAGAAGCGGCAGCAGCACCGGCTTGAGTCGCTTTATCAGTACCCAAATGATATTGATGAATAACCGATTTGACAGAACGCTGAATACTGTCGTTAATCACCATCAACGTTACAGTCGCACCACTGATGATATCCGCGGGAGCCACGCCAGGCTGCGGAGGATTTTTAATAAAATTTAAGCCAATATATTTATCAATGAATTTATCGACTCGGGATTGCGGAATACCGATCAGCATAATTGGTTCATGGTGCTCAACCAATTTTGCTCCCGCAATAGTGCCATCATTGGCCAAGGCGATCATCGTATCAATCGGCTTACTCGAATAACCGCGCGTATTAACCACGTCAGTCGTGATATAAACCAGACCAAGCTGCTCTTCGCCTTTATATACACGAGCAACCAAAGGCTTACCTTCAGGTTTGCCGTAGCGATCAGCACCAGGAAAAATTTCAGAAGGCTGAATTTTTGCCAAGAAATCAGGCAAGCGCTCCGCGTAAGCAGGCAGGCTTACTATCATCATAGAAAACACAGCAAAAAGCACAAGGATTCGTTTCCAAATGCCACTTAAACACTTTACTTCAAGGCAGGACATGGCTATTCCCGATATATCGATACTCTAAACACTTATATTATATGAATCATCTATCGGCAATAATTTGATTAAAATCAAATTTACAAATCTTAAAACCAAATTCCACATGCTAATAATACTTTAGAACTATAAAAATAAATCTTTTATTAGTAGACATGAAATATAGGAAAATCAACTCAATCCAATAACCATCTCAATATCGTTAACTTATTTATAATAATACTCAAAACAATTTCTAAAATTTCATTTAGCATATATTAAATAGAATATAACCTGACTTAAATTTTCATAGGCCGTCTGAAACCGAATATCGAAGATACTTTAACCTGCCCCTGCAATGACAAAATACATTTCTTGCAAAAACAAAAAGAGCCTGTATAAAACAGGCTCTTTTTCAGACTAATCTTAAGTCAGATTAGAATTTGTGACGCAGGCCAACAGTACCAGCAGTTTTCTCGTATTTATTGTCGCCTTTACCTTCTTTCAACCAACCGGCAGACAGCAAGGCAGAAGTGCGTTTAGAGAAGTCGTAGTCGGCACCAACGATAACTTGGTTGTAAACGCTGTTCTCTTGTTTCACGCCTTTTTCTTTAGCTTTGAAACCGTGAGCGTAAGAAACACGAGGAGTTACGTTACCGAAGCGGTAAGCCGCAGTTGCACCAACTTCAACACGTTCGTTTTTCTTAGCATTTGCGACATCTTCTTTGAAGCCTTCGTATTGACCCACAACAGCAACCATCAGGTTGTTAGCATCGTAACCAGCAGTCAGACGGTGTGCTTGGTGATCTTTGTAAGTACCAGCAGTCAAGGTAGTGTTGCCGTTGAATGTATCCAAGTAGCCAGCATCCAAGACAGCATGTTTAGCGAAAGAACCAGCATAGCGACCAAAGAAGCCAGAGTTTTCGTAGTTCAGACCCAAATCGTAAGACGCACGGGTTTTCACAGCGTGATCGTATTTATCGCCAGGGTTGGCATTGTCGCGAGGCTGGTATTGAACGCTTGCGCTGAAACCACCAAACACAGGGGTATCGTAACGTACAGATACTTTGCGACCATCTACACGTTTGATTTTACCCAATTGCAGAGCATCTGCGTTAGCATCACTAGACTCCCAAGGGTCGAAGCTGTCGCTGCTTTCGTTCAGAGTAGTATCCAAGTTACCGACACGAACTTTACCGAAGCCACCTTCTAAACCGATGAAAGATTCACGGTTAGCAAAACCAGAGTTACCACCGGCAATAGAAGTGTTTTGTTCAACTTGCCAAATAGCATTCAGGTTGCTACCCAAGTGTTCGTGACCTTTGAAACCGATACGAGAGCCGAAGTCAGCAATCTCAGTAGCAGTTTTAGAAGAAGTCTTACCCTCTTTTACTTTAGAAACTTCCACGCCAGCTTTGATTTGACCGTACAGAGTCACATCAGCCATAGCTGCAACAGGCAGAGCTGCCAAAGTCAGAGCAATCAGAGATTTTTTCATTGCTGTATTCCTTTTCTATTGTGAAGAAATAACTTAAGCAGACCGGACAATCCGCTTAGGCTTACTTTATCGCTGGAATCAGCGATTCCATGACTGTCACTATAATTGTTCCTCTCTAAAAAAACAAACTTTATTCAACTCCCCCCACTACCGCAGAAACCAAATAAAGGTAGAGACAACCCCAAAAGTAGAAATTTATTATTTAAAATCAATGATAAATTTATTTAAAACCAATATTTGCATTTTTACAACACTTTATCAGTTTACACATCAATCACGCTATTTTGTTGCTTTTATACCAACAATCCGCAGTTAGGCCGTCTGAAAATCATTACCTAGAACGCTCATCCACTCGGGCAAAGATAGTTGTGTCACCCCAAACTTATCAGGATAGTCAACACCTGTTAGATACAGACCATCCGACATAAACGTTGGCGGAGCCTTCAATCTACTTTTTGCATGAAAGACCGATTCAAACTCATCCACACTGATTCTGCCACTTCCCACATACACCAATGCACCCATAATATTGCGCACCATATGATGCAAGAATGCATTTCCATGCAAATCAAGGCACAGATAGCGAGAAGTTCCACTAATACTTATCCTATATAGTGTTTTTATAGGAGATTTCGCCTGACATTCAGCCGCTCGAAAACTAGAAAAGTCATGCTCACCCTCCAATAAGGCAGCAGCCTGCCTCATCAGATTTACATCTAATTTCAAATGCGTCCATCCTACTCTGCCAACCAATAATGGAGAACGAACCGGTGAAGACTCCAATAAATAACGATAATGGCGGCCATAAGCATCAAATCGGGCATGAAAATGAGATGCAACTTTTTGCGCAAGTAACACAGCAACACCATCAGGCAAATGTGCATTGACGCCACGCACCCATGCTTGCTCCGGACGACTTACTGATGTATCAAAATGCACTACCTGGGCAGTTGCATGCACACCTGTATCCGTCCTTCCCGCAACAATAGTATTAATTTGCTCCCCTGCTATTGAAGACAACGCCTGCTCTAAGGCCGTCTGAACAGTTGGCAAATCTCCAGCCTGTTTTTGCCAACCATAAAAACGGCTACCGTCATAAGAGAGGGTCAAAGCCCAACGCTGCATCAGATGCCCTGTTGTATTTGCTTGTTCAGTCATTTCTTATACTTCTTGTAAATTGATATTGTTGCCTACGCTCAAACAACAAATATTAAAAAGGAGTGATCAACACACGCCTCTCATGTATTTCAGACGGCCTTTATCTTCAACCATCATATAAAGCTGAAATCTTACCCAACCAATCATAGACTCAGACAAAATCTTGCTTTTTAATTTACCATAAAAAAGATGCCGTCTGAAACGGCATCTTCATTTGACTGGCACTTATGCGCCAAGTTCTTTCATCAATTTTTGGGCTTTATGCAGAATATCGCCTTCAGCCTCTTCAATCAGCCCTTGCAATGTTTCTCGAGCCGCTTCAGGATCACCGATTTCGATATACATCTTAGCCAAATCATATTTGGCTTCAAGCGGTGCAGTCATGCCGACTGATTCTGAAACAAAGCCTCTTTCACTATTGCTTTTATCGGCAGCCACTGAAACATCTTCAGCTCCCCATTCCAATGCACCTTCTTCAATCACAAACTCAGAAGCAGCTTCTTCTTTCTCTACTTCTTCTTTGATTTCTTGAATTTGCAAGTCTTGATCTTGCTTGACATCGAATGGCAGCACATGGCTGTCTGAAGCTTCAGGGGTTTCTACCGTAAACTCGAGTGGCTCTTCATTTCTTGACTCGGAGACTTTTTTCTCTGCCGCCAAATCAAACTCAGCAAATGTATTTACCTGCTCTTCTTTACGTTCCGGCATAACAACCGATACTGGCTGATACGGATTTTCTGGTTCAGGCTCGTACACGCTTTCTGTTGATTCGATACTATCCCAATCAGCATGGCGGCGTTGCTCTGTCTCAACATCATGCGTTACTGCACCTGAAAGAATACCTGCCTGACTATTGTCAATCTTACCCAAATCAAGTTTGACATCATCGATATTGGAAGATTCTTCTACTTCATTGATAACCACATCATCTTCGAAATCATCTTCGATAAACAGACCGTCTTGAGTTTTTTCAGACGGCGTTACTTTAGTTGCAGCAACCGCAGCAGCTGAAGCAGCAACATTTTTCTGTACAACCTTCTCTTCATCCTTACGGCTTACAGGTGCTTCTTCCAGCTCGTCATTACGTTTACCGGCAGCTTTCAATAACAACCAAGCAACAATAAGGGCTGCACCGCCTGCCAATAACCATTTCCATAAATTGCCGTCTGATTCGCTTTCTGTTTGCTCCGCGACAGAATCCGTGGTTGCAACAGGCTCAGAAGCCACTACATTCTCTTGAGCATCAGAAGCCATAGCTTCTTGACCATCAGATGCAGGAACAGTCGATGCGGTGTTTTCATTGACCGCTGCAGATGCTGCTTGTTCTGCTTGTTCAGCTGAAGCTTGTTTCACTTCTTCCTGTTGCTGTGTATTTACACCAGCATCTTTAACCTGGGCTTCAGTTTGAGCCTCAGGCTGAACAACAGGTTTTTCTGTTTTAGCTTCTGTTGCATTGGCGGCTTCATTGCCTTTCTCTGTCGCTGTATTGGTTTTAGCAGGAGCAGACACAGCCAAGCGTTGCAATTCGCTACGGTTTGGAATATTCAGTACTTTACCTGCCAACATACGGTTGGCATTATTATCAATAAACACATCCGGATTGGCATTTACCAAAGCCTGAATGGTTTGATCCAAGGTCATACCCTGCGGACGGATGCTGGACGCGATGGCAATCAGGGTTTCACCCGTACGCACCAAATGCTGCCTGCCTGAACGTGCAGCCGTGTCGTTTTTAGCAGAGGCCGTCTGAACTTGTTTTTTCTCAGCCTTACGCTGTACATCCTTACGCGCTCGAGCTGTCTGATTACCTGCTGCTTTATTGTTTTTAGTTGCAGGCTGTTGGGCATTGCGTGTCGGCTCGGAAGATTGAGATTCAGTGACCGGACGGATACGAACAGATGCAGCATCTTTAGAATCATATCCGGCCGGATCGATAATAGCGGTGTACTCACGCGATTGCGCGCCAACACCTACTTGGAAAACCAAAACAGGATCTTTGATGGCTTTAGAAGAGCGGATGGTAACGACTGCCTTATCGCCTGATTTGCGTACCGCTGCGCGCAAATTGCCATTTGAAATAGTGGCCTTACCGCCATTAAGCAGAGCCTGAGCTTCCTCGCCAGTTACAGTGATACTGCCTGTAAAAGGCTCACCCAAATGAGATTGAACATTCAAGCCGCCCAAACCTGCAGAGGCACTGAGCGATGTCATTAAAGCAATAGAAGCTGTAATTAATTTAATATTGTGATGTTTTTTCAAAACTGATCCCCTGTTCGGAAATTATGGTACTAACCAATGTGCACGCATTTAACCATATATTTACTAGATATTACGTCATGATATATTTTTAACCCATTCCTGCCAAGCAATAGAGGCTATTCAGCCTAAAATTCCTTAGCAAATCTATTACTTTTGCATGCTTGTGTTTCTTTTTTACAAATTTCGCCAACCCAAAACAAATATTTCATATAAATATGTGCGATATTAAAGTCATGGTGAAACGTGCAAAAAAACACATCTCCCTGTATGATTAGCATTTACTCAATTAGTTTCATCATTAATATATGAAGATTTTGAGCGACTTATTCGCCGTATTCTTATTTTTCATCACATACATCATCACCAAAGACATGATTGCCGCAACAACTGTTGCGGTTATCGTCGGTATTGCCCAAGCTGCGCTGACCTTTTGGAAACACCGCAAGCTGGACACCATGCAATGGGTCAGCCTGATTTTGATTGTCTTTTTTGGCGGTGCAACGATTCTGCTGAAAGACAACCGCTTTATCATGTGGAAACCAACCGTTCTGTTTTGGATCGGCGCGATCGTCATGCTGTTCAGCCACCTGGCCGGTAAAAACGGGCTTAAAGCCGTCATGGGCAAAGAAATGCAGCTCCCTGATTTTGTATGGACACGCCTGACTTATGCATGGATTGGCTTCCTAATTTTTATGGGTGCGGCCAACCTCTTTGTCTTTACGTATTTTCCAGACCAATGGGTCAATTACAAACTGTTCGGCACATTGGGCTTCACAATCATTTTTTCCATCGCACAGGGTATGTATCTGATGCGTTTCCAGCCTAAGGAGGATCAATAATGGAATATTTCATGCTTTTGGCCACTGATGCCGAAGATGTCCACGAAGCACGCATGGCGGCCCGCCCTGCTCATTTGGCACGCTTAGAAGAATTGAAAGCGCAAGGCCGTCTGCTGACTGCCGGCCCCAATCCTCTACCAGATAATCCGGAACGTGTTTCCGGCAGCCTGATTGTGGCTCAATTTGAATCTTTGGACGCTGCACAAGAATGGGCAGAACAAGACCCTTACGTTGATGCCGGCGTATACGCAGAAGTATTGATTAAACCCTTTAAAGCCGTGTTCAAATGAGCAATATTCGTCAAATTATCGAGGAACGCCTGCGAACGCTTGAGCCTGAGTTCTTCGATTTTGAAGATGAAAGCCATCTGCATGCCGGCCATGCCGGTAATAAAGGCGGCGGGCATTACGCCATAGTGGTGGTCAGCAACGCATTTGAAAACATTGGCCGCCTCCAGCGGCAACGTATGATTAAGCAGCTTTTACAGGACTTGTTTTCAGACGGCCTGATTCATGCACTCAGTATCAAAGCGGCCACGCCGGACGAATACTTCCATTAAGATTACTGCCCAAACTTTGATTTCCAATCATTAATTTAAATGAGAAATACGATGAAAAAAACCTACTTTGCTTCAGCCTTGATGTTTGCCCTGACTTCCGGCACACTGTTTGCCCAAACTTTGGTAACCGTCAACGGTCAAGCCATCGACAGCAGCGTTATCGATGACCAAGTTGCTTCCGTACGCGCCAGCAACCCGAACGTTCAAGACACTCCTGAATTGCGTCAAATGCTGACTGAACGCCAAATTATCAGCACTGTTGTTACCCAAGAAGCCAAAAAATTAAAACTGGATCAAAGCGCTGAATTCAAAGCTGCATTGGAGCAAGCGCGTGCCGATGCCGCCAAGCAAGGCGCAGATAAAAAAGCCACATTCAAAACCGAATGGGCAGTTTTCGAAAATGATTTGCTAGGCCAAGCTTTCGCGGCGCATATCGTCCGTCAATATCCTGTTCAAGAAAAAGATGTCAAAGCCGCTTACAACGACTTCAGCAACTTCTACAAAGGTACTCAGGAAGTCCAACTGGGCGAAATCTTAACCGACAGCAGCAGCAATGCCCAAAAAGCCATTGCCGATTTGGATGCGAAAAAAAGCTTTGTTTCGGTATTGAACCAATACTCAATTGACGAAGCGGCCAAAAAAGCCGGCGGCATCCCTAAAGCTTATGTTCCGCTTAAAGATTTGCAAGAATCAGCGCCTCCGCTTTACGCTGCTGTCAAAGACCTGAAAAAAGGTGCGCACACTAAAACGCCTCTGCAAAACGGTAATCTGTACGCTGTTTTCTATGTCAATGACCGCCGTAATGTTACCGTTCCTTCTTACGAAGCCTCTAAAAACGAGATTGGCAGCGACTTACAGGGAGCCCGTGTTGATGCGGCCATTCAATCATTACTGAAAAAAGCCAGCATCAAAGTCAACAAATAATATAACATGCCCGCCGTGATAACGGCGGGCAATAAGGAACTCACATGAACATCAAGCCCAAAACTGCCGTTTTGGCTATCCTCGCCCTATCGACCGTCGGCTTGGCAACCGCCAAAGCACCTGAAATCGATCCTGCACGTATCGACAGCATGGTCGCCGAAGTATTAAGACAGGCCGATCAACATCCCAACCAGACTGCCAAACCCGATGGTCAGGCAATCCGCAAAGATGTGGTTACACGTTTGCAGACTTTGGAAGTTTTGAAAAATGAAGCCATCAAGGCTGGTTTGGATAAAGATGCAGAAATACAGAATCAGTTTAAAAATGTGGAAGCTGAGTTTTATGCCAACCAATACGCTGCTTATCTAGAACGTCAAACCGCGGTTGACGATGCCGAATTGCGCCGTTTCTACGACCAGCAAACACGCATCATCAAGCTGCAACAAGTCAGCTTTGCTTCAGCCGAAGAAGTCCGCGCAGCGCAAGAACTGCTGCTCAAAGGCTTGTCATTTGAAGAGCTGATGAAACGCTATCCCAACCCCGAACAAGAGTTCGACGGCTTCATCTCTCCGCAGCAGCTTTCGCCTCAACTGGCTACCTCTTTTGCCGACATGAACCGAGGTGATGTAACGCATGAGCCGATTCAGATGGGAAACCGTTTTTATCTGTTTAAACTCAGCGCCGTAGAGCGTAATCCTAATGCCGAACCTTTCGAACTGGTACGCAATCAGATTGCCCAAGCTGTCAAACGACAAAAAGTCGAGAATCAGATCGAACGTATCTTGAAAGAAAACGGCATTAATCCGTAAATTAATTCAATGGTTTCAGGCCGTCTGAAACTATATTTGAACTCAGAGGGCGTATCTTACGCCCTTTTTTACAACTCCTTTTATTCACACAAGATTATGCGCGCTGTTATCCAAAAAGTTACCCAAGCCAAAGTTGACGTTTTGTCCGAAAACTCCTGTGAAACCTGCGGCGAAATCAACAACGGATTTATGATATTGCTCGGCGTTACCCACACCGATACAGAAGCGGACGCCAAATACATTGCGGATAAAACCGCCAACCTACGTATCTTTGAAGACGAAAACGGAAAATTAAATTTATCGCTCAAAGATGTCGGCGGCTCGATATTACTGGTTTCCCAGTTTACCCTTTACGCCGATGCGCGCAGCGGCCGCCGCCCATCTTTCTCCAATGCCGCGCCCGCAGAACTAGCGGATAAACTTTATCAATACACCGCACAACTTCTACGCGAACATGGATTGACTGTCGAAACCGGCAGATTCCAAACCCATATGCAGGTTTCCCTTTGCAATGATGGGCCGGTTACCTTATTGCTTGATTCGCAAAAAACATTCTAAATTCCATCAAAAAAGGCCGTCTGAAATATTTCAGACGGCCTTTCCATTTCTGATCATTACTCAATCAAGCCTTGCGCTTTCACCCAGTTCACAATATCTGCCTCAACGGCTTCAGGCGAACCCGGATTGTCGATTTTGACACCGTACTCATCAGCACCCAGCTCTTCCAAAATTTCCAGCTGAGAATCCAGCATTCCGGCTTTCATATAATGCCCCTGACGCGACAGCATACGCTCAAGATTGATTGCTTGAGGCGGGGTCAGATGGATAAAAGCCACCTTCCCTTCTGCACCACGCAGAATATCGCGGTATTGGCGTTTGAGTGCGGAACAAGTAACAATGGAATATTTTTCCCCATTTTTTGCCTGCTCCGTCATCCAGTCACGCAAATTGCCCAGCCATGGGTAAGGTCGAAATTTTTAGTCACATCAAAAGAATTTGGGGCTGTAGCGTTTTTGTACGATTCCCCAAACATCCATCATACTTTTTCTTAAAAACTGAAGTGCCATGATACAAAGGCCGTCTGAAAAATTCTTCAGACGGCCTTAATTCTTAAACTTCTGCCGGTGGTTGCGGTGTATCTTCATCTTCCTGCTGCGTTTTCACTTTGGCAAAGCGGCTGAACCAAATGCCTGCTTCGTAGAGCAGAATCAGCGGAACAGCAAGCAGGGTTTGAGAAATTACATCAGGTGGCGTGATGATTGCGGCCACGACAAACGCACCGACAATCACATACGGACGCGCATTCTTAAGCTGTGCAGTCGAAACAATGCCCATTTTTGCAAGCAACACCACAACGACGGGCACTTCAAACGTCGTACCGAATGCGACAAACATGCCCAAAATAAAGGACAGGTATTTGTCGATATCGGTCGCCATATTGACGCCGACAGGGGTTACACCGGCCAAGAATTTGAAAATCACGGGAAATACCAAAAAATAGGCAAACGCCATCCCAACGAAGAAGAGCGTCACGCTGGACAACACTAGCGGCGTAATCAAGCGTTTTTCGTTTTGGTATAAGGCAGGGGCAACAAACGCCCAAACTTGATACAGCGTGTGCGGCAACGACAGTAGAAATGCCGCCATCAGAGTAACCTTGACCGGCACAAAAAACGGCGCGATCACATCGGTTGCAATCATGCTGGTATCTTTAGGCAGATTGGCCATTAATGGTTCGGCAACAAAGGTATAGAGCTGCTGGGCAAACGGCATCATGCCCAAAAAGCAGACGACGATACCGATGACGATCCACATCATGCGGCGGCGCAGCTCGAGAAGATGCTCGATAAGCGGTTGGACGGGTTGTTCGTGTTGAGGTTCGGACACCGGTTGACTCACTTTTTACTTACGGACGCGCAGTTTGGGCTTGGCGTGGAATTTCGGGCGCATATCGCGTTTGCGGCTCATCGCCTGCTTACGCAAAGAAGTCGTATGCGGCGGAGGAACATCGGCAACAGGGGATTCGACATAGCTGACTTCTACCGCAGGAGCAGGTGAAACCGAAGCCGTCAAATACTCACGCCAAGCGCGGTCTTGCTCGGATTCGGCATTTTCAGCCTCGACAAGCTCTTGGGTTTGCACTGCCCCACCCTGCTCAGAAGCTTGGATTGCACTTTCATTCTCAGTGCTTTTTGAAGCCAGATCAGGCAAAGGATTGCCAAGCTCATCCACACCGAAATCGGCAGGCGTTTTCTGTTCGGGCAGGCGTTCCCACGGCTTGAGGCCGTCTGAAATATCGCTCAGATTTTTTTGTGCATCGTTGCCCAAGTCTTTGATACCGTCGCGAAACTCAGATGCGGCGGTTTCAAATTCCTGCTTCACCTTGCGCAATTCGTCCAACTCAGCCTGAGTGTTGAGCTCCTGCTTGACGTTGTTGACGAATCCTTGCAATTTGCCGACCAAACGCCCAGCCGTGCGCGCGGCTTGCGGCAGACGTTCGGGGCCAAGCACTATCAGGGCGACAACGCCAACCAGCAGCAATTCGCCCAAACCGAAATCAAACATGGATTATGCTTTGTCTTCGTCTTTTTTGTGTTCGATGACTTCGTCTTTTTTGGCATCTTTGCCATCTGTACCTTCGTTCAGGCCTTGTTTGAAGTCATGTACTGCACCGCCGAGGTCTTTGCCGACGTTGCGCAATTTTTTGGTACCGAATACCAAAACGACGATAATCAGTACGATAATCCAGTGCCAGAGAGAGAAGCTACCCATGATAAATCCTTGAATTTGTTAAAAATAGATAATAATTATGCAGGCGTACCCATGATATGGATATGCAGGTGGAAGACTTCTTGTCCGCCACCTTTGCCTGTGTTGATCAGGGTTTTGAAACCGTCGGTCAAACCAGCCTCATGGGCGATTTGAGGAACTTTCAACATCATTTTGCCCAACAGGGTTTGATGTTCGGCGGTTGCGTGTGCCAGTGAATCGAAGTGCACTTTCGGAATCAGCAGCAGATGCACCGGCGCGGCAGGACGGATGTCTTTGAAACAAAGCATCTCATCGTCTTCGTAAACGGTTTGTGCCGGAATATCTTTGGTTGCGATTTTGCAAAAAATACAATTATCCATAATGGCTCCAATGGCCGTCTGAAAACAGGCGTGACGGGTTTCGACCAAAAAAGGGAAATCGTTTTTGCCCCAAGAGACGGATTCTGAAACAGGTCAAGTACGGGATTGTAATATAAATTCAAGATTCTTTGCGAGAAGCTTTTTCCACTAATCCCGACAAACCTTGACGGCGCGCAAGCTCGTTGACCACATCTTCAGCGCGCAATCCGTGATGCGCCAATAAAACCATGGTGTGAAACCACAAATCCGCCACTTCGTAAACCAAATGTTCGCCACCGCCATCTTTAGAGGCCATCAAGGTTTCACCTGCTTCCTCGATGACTTTTTTCAGAATCTTGTCTTCGCCTTTATGCAGCAGTTGGGCAACGTAAGAAGCATCCGGATCTCCGCCTTTGCGCGAATCGATGACGTTTTGAATTTGGGTAAGGATAGTATCGGTCATGGTCGGTTTCTCTTATTTTCTTTCAGACGGCCTTAAGGATGTTTATGTCCGTAGATTGCTTCTTCATCTTTCAACACGGCATCGACTGTCTGCCATGCGCCGTCTTGCCAAACTTTGTAAAAACAGCTTTCGCGCCCTGTATGGCAGGCAATGCCGCCGTTTTGTTCAATCAGCATGACGACTGCGTCGCCATCGCAATCCAGGCGCAATTCATGTACTTTTTGCGTATGTCCGGACTCTTCGCCCTTCATCCATTGTTTTTGGCGGGAACGGCTGTAATAGTGGGCAAAACCGGTTTCTACGGTTTTTTGCAGGGCTTCGGCGTTCATCCAGGCAACCATCAGCACACGGCGTGTCTGCCAATCTTGGGCAATGGCGCAAACCAAACCTTTTTCATCAAATTTTACGGCATTCAGCAGCGTTTCGTTTATATTCGACATGTGCGTCTTTCTCCCATATTTTTCAGACGGCCTTTGGATAGCAATCACAAACGCACTTCGATTCCTGCTTCGCGCATGGTCAGTTTCGCTTCGCGGATACTCGCTTCGCCAAAGTGGAAAATACTGGCGGCCAATACCGCATCGGCCTTTCCTTCTTTAATGCCGTCCACCAAATGTTGAACCGAACCGACGCCGCCGGAAGCAATAACCGGAATATCGACCGCTTCGCTGACCGCGCGTGTCAAAGGCAGGTTGAAACCTTGCTTGGTACCGTCCCGATCCATACTGGTCAGCAAAATTTCGCCCGCACCGCGCCGCTGCATTTCGACAGCCCATTCCACCGCGTCCAAACCGGTCGGATTACGTCCGCCGTGGGTAAAGATTTCCCAACGGGTGTTTTCAGGGTTGACCGCTTTGGCATCGACGGCTACAACAATCGCTTGCGAACCAAAAAAACCGGCTGCTTCGTTTACCAAATCAGGATTGGTTACAGCGGCCGTATTGATGCTGGCCTTATCGGCACCGGCATTAAGCAGACGACGGATATCAGCAACCGTACGCACGCCGCCGCCGACCGTCAATGGAATAAAAACTTGTGAAGCGACTGCCTCAATAACGTGCAAAATAGTGTCGCGATTGTCGCTGGAAGCAGTAATATCCAAAAAGGTCAACTCATCCGCGCCTTCATCGTTGTAGCGTTTGGCAACGTCAACCGGATTACCTGCATCGCGCAAACCCAAAAAGTTGACACCTTTTACCACGCGACCGTCTTTTACATCCAGACAAGGAATTATTCGTTTTGACAATGCCATACTCAATACCTCTTATCCGTTATCAGGCCGTCTGAAACCGTCAGGCCAAAAATTTGCTCAACCAATCCGGCAAATGTTGCAACAGCTGAAAATAACCAATCCCCGCTATCATTGCCAAAATGCAGGAGATGATGAAATTGCTGTCGATGCGGCCGACTATGGAAAAAATCAAACCGGCAAATGCCCACACTATCCCATTGAAAATCATCCAATAGGTGTCGATAATCGGCAAATCAAACGCCGTCAGCTGCCGTAGTATCACTGCAATCAGTGTAAACCACAAACTTTCGCTTAGCGGATACACTTCGCGATCGGATGACCAGATAATCCAAAAACCCAAAACAAACGCTTCAAGCATACCAATCCCTTAATAAAATAAGATATTGAGTGAGTTGTTTTTTATAATTATTTCAGACAGATTTTAAGTCTAAGGACTTTGCAAAATGCCGCTTTTGAAGGTATTTTCAGCTATGCGCCAACTCCTGCGCTGTTACACCTTGCAAAGCCTTAATCTGCATAATTAAACGCACTTTAGGTCAAGCCAAAGAATCGGCCAGTTTTTGTGCCTGTGCGAAATCAATACTTCCCTCATAAATTGCGCGGCCGGTAATCACACCGCTCACACCCTCTTTTTCAACGGCACACAATGCGTGGATATCGTCCAAATTCGTCAAACCTCCGGAAGCGATAATCGGGGTATTCACTGATTGAGCCAATTTGACGGTAGCCTCGATATTCACGCCGCTCATCATGCCGTCGCGGCCGATATCGGTATAAATAATGCTGTTGACACCATCGTCTTCAAAACGCTTGGCCAAATCGACGACATGGTGTCCCGTTACCGTTGCCCAACCGTCTATCGCCACCATCCCATCTTTGGCATCCAAGCCGACAATAATCTGACCCGGAAATGCCTTACATGCTTCGCGCACAAATTCAGGATTTTTTACCGCGGCAGTACCGATAATCACATCGGTCAGACCCAAATCCAAATACTTTTCAATCGTGCCCAAATCACGGATACCGCCGCCAAGCTGTACCGGAATATCTTTAGCCACTGCGGCCAAAATTTCTTTAATCGCCGGAAAATTTTGAGGAACGCCTGCGAATGCGCCGTTCAAATCGACCAAATGCAAACGGCGTGCGCCCTGATTGCGCCAATGCAACGCCATCTCTGCCGGCGAGTCGGAAAACACCGTCGCCTGCTCCATCAAGCCTTGTTTTAAGCGAACACAGCGTCCTTCTTTCAAATCAATGGCAGGTATCAACAGCATTTTTTTCTCCTCTACTCAATTTCAGTATATTTTACACAAATTAGCGATTTTTAGTAGATTTATGTTAAAAGCCTCAAATCTGCCAATTTAAAAAATTACGCAGCAGCAGCAATCCTGCCTGATGGCTTTTTTCCGTATGGAACTGTGTGGCAAACACATTGTCCTTACCGACAATGCAGGCAAATTCATTCGGATATTCGCTAACGCCTAAAACAACCTCTTCATTTTTCGGTGCAAAATAATAGCTGTGAACAAAATAAAAATACTCGTTCTGCCCAATGTCTTGAAATAAAGGGTGCGGACGGGTTTGACGCACTGTATTCCAACCCATATGCGGTACTTTCAGACGGCCTCCCTGTGCATCGGTTTGATTGGGCAAAAACCGTTTTACTTGCCCTTCAAACCAACCCAAACCATCTGTATCGCCTTCTTCGCTGTGTTCAAACAATAATTGCGCACCTACGCAAATGCCAAAAAACGGCTTGTTTTTCAGGCCGTCTGAAACTGCCTCGCCCAAACCGCTTGCCTTCAGCGCCGACATACAATCCGGCATGGCACCCTGCCCCGGAAAGATAACCTTATCTGCCGCCATCACCTCTTCAGGCCGAGAAGTCAGATAAACTTCGGCATTTTGATTAGACAAAACCTGCGCCGCCTGAACAGATTTCAATACTGAATGCAGGTTTCCCATTCCATAATCGACAATCGCTACTTTCATTGCTTCTCCTCAGGCCGTCTGAAAACATTTAATGATTAATATAATAATAAGAATGATTGTAGCAAAAGATGGTTTAAAACAAAATATTGTTGATATACAAGACAAATAATAAAGACCGTCTGAAACCAATTAGGGTTTCAGACGGTCTTTATTCATTCACACGATGCCTTATTTTTCAGATGCGGCTTCCGCTTCTTCTTGAACAGATTCTTCGCTCAGCGTGCCTTTGGTAGAAGGCGTTTGACCCATCATGCGCGGATCGTATTCGACTGCCATGCGCAGGGCGCGGCCGAAGGCTTTGAAAACGGTCTCGGCTTGATGATGTGCATTACGGCCGCTCAAGTTATCGATGTGCAAGGTCATCATGCTATGGTTCACAAGGCCGTGGAAAAATTCTTCAAACAAATCGACATCAAAACGGCCGATCAGGGCGCGGGTAAAGTCGATGTTGTACACCAAGCCAGGGCGGCCAGAAAGGTCGATGACTACACGGCTCAACGCTTCATCCAGCGGAACATAGGCATGGCCATAACGAGTAATGCCGGCTTTATTGCCAAGCGCTTGTTTCAAGGCCTGACCCACCACGATACCGATGTCTTCAACCGTGTGATGGTCGTCAATGTGCAAATCGCCTTTGCAGGTAATATCCAAGTCAATCAAACCATGACGCGCTACTTGGGCAAGCATGTGTTCAAGGAAAGGAACGCCGGTATCCAAGCGGTATTTGCCGGTACCGTCAAGATTGAGGCTGACGGTAATTTGGGTTTCGCTGGTATTACGGGTAACGGTAACAAAACGGCCTTCGGTTGAAACACCAGCTTCGGCTGCTTCGACAGTTTGTTTTTCCAAACGCGCCGCTTCAACCGCTGCTGCTTTTTCTTGGTCTTTGCTGTGATCACGGTTCAACCAGCCTTTGCGTTTGTGCATGCCAGATTCCAACTTCGCAGCCAGGCTCGGACGAATGCCGCGAGCAGACTCATCGCCTGCTTGTTGTTCCAAACGGCGTTTGAGCTGAGACAAAGAGGCGGAGTTTTCATAACCGCATGCGCGTGCAAGCTTGGTTAATGAGCCGGCTTCTTCAACCAGTAACAGAAAATTGGTCAAATGCAATTGAGCTTTATTCATAATGGTAGTTTCCTTGGAATCAAAGATTAGGGTAAAGGTTTTTAATAACGGCCAAAACGGCATCATTTTGCGCTGCCGAGCCTATGGTTATGCGGACACACTGATCCAAAAGCGGATGACTGCCATGCAGTTTTTTAATCAGTATGCGGTTTTGCTTCAATGTTTCAAACAGCTCGTTCGCATCAGGGACACGAACGGTAATAAAGTTGGCTTCGCTCGGAAAAACTTGCAAACGGTTTAATTTCAGCAATTCATTCATCACGCGCGAACGCTCATTTTTTAATGTATCAATGTTTTGCTGAATGATTTGATGATGTTTCAATGAGAATTTTGCCGCCGCCAAGCTTAATTGATTCATATTATAAGGAGGAAGAATTTTAGCCAGTTCACCCATAATGCTTGGACTTGCCGCCGCATATCCCATCCGCAAGCCTGCAAAGCCGATTTTACTGATGGTGCGCATTACGACCAGATTTTCGACTTCGCCCGCCCACGGAAGGAAACTGTCATGATGAAACGCACCATATGCCTCATCGACAACCACAATGCCGGTAGCCGCGCGAATGATTGCCTCTACTTCTTCCCGCTTAAAGCACACACCAGTAGGGTTATTGGGATAGGCAATAAAAATTAATGATGGCTGATGTTGCTCGATAGCGGTCAAAACGGCAGGGAGATTTAAAGAAAAATCTGGATTTAAGGGAACGCCGACATATTCCATGCCATAAAGCGCGGCATTATGACGATACATAACGAAACTTGGCTCAATACCCAATACACGCGCATTTGGTTTGGCAACCAGCATAGTCAAAAATTGGATAAGCTCGTCGGAGCCGTTGCCTAACGCGATTTCCGCCTTATCGGGAATACCGAAAACCTCCCTCAATTCTTCATAAATACCGCTCTTGGCAGCATGAGGATACAAATGAATCGGTGCCTGCTTTGCCAAATCCGCCCATTCTGACAATAAAGATTCATACCCGGCGAAAGGATGATGCGGACACTCCATGGCGTCCAACTTAATAAAACCTTCCGGCAAATCGGCAACCTGATAGGCTGTCATTACTTTAATGTCATCACGGATAACATCAGCAACGCGATTCATGGTTTTCTATCCTCCTGAGATAAAGTGTTTATAATAGTAGCACAATCTTTACTAGATATATATATTGATAAGACTACAAAACAAGATAAAGTTTCATTCGTTTGAAGAAAAAACAATAAATCCTTTCTTCAGCATCTTTAAGCAATATTCTTGGCTTACCCTGCCTTTTTAGCGGTATAATTTTAAGTTTTCCAGTACGGCTTTACGCCCTCAATATTGTGAACAATACACGCTCCCCATTACCTTATCTTGCAACTTCCATAAGCCTTATCCTGCTGATTCTGCTTTCCTTGTCATGGGAATTGTGGATCGCACCATTGCGCGAAGGCGGCTCATGGCTGGCACTGAAAGCCCTGCCGCTGTGCCTGCCGTTGACCGGTATTTTGAAAAAACGCATCTACACTTATCAATACAGCTCCATGCTGATTCTGATTTACTTTGCCGAAGCCTGTATGCGCCTGGCTGACACAACCGTCGCCAGCCGGATTTGCGCCGCCGTTTCCGTATTATTGTGCATTGCCTTTTTCCTCGGCTGCCTTGCATTTATTAAACAACAAAAACACACATCAAAATGACCTACCACACACTTTCAGACGGCCTGACTGAATCTTCAGTGAAAACCTTTTGGCCTTTATGGCTCAGTTTTCTTTGGATTTGCGCCGTCCCTTTTCTCTCACTCTACCGAGTCGGCCCTCTGCCCAGCTTTTATTTGGAAGCCATCTCATTGAGCGGCTCATTGGTACTGACATTGATTAGCGCACACAAAGGCCTGCTGAATATCCGCCTTCCTGCACTCAGTATCGGCTTGTTTGCCATGGCCGCATTTTGGTCGCTCCAAGTGCGCCTCATGCATTCCATCTACCCCGGTATGAGCGACATCACCGCCTGGACCTTTGTCATTTTGGCACTGGGCGCATGGTCGGTGCGTGGCTGGATAGCAGCTTACGGACAGGAACGTGTCGTCAGCATCTTTGCTTGGTCTTTATTGATAGGTGCAACCATACAGGCTGCCATCGTTTGGTTGCAATTTAAAGGTTGGTCCAACGTAGAGTGGTTGAACGGCATCGTCGCCCGAAGCAACGGCACCGTAAACGGCCAACTCGGCCAGCGCAATCATTTGGGACATTATTTGATGTGGGGTATTTTAGCGGCATCCTATTTATGGACGGTGCGCAAAATGTCCAATGCAGCAGGTTTTCTGTTCGTATTGGCATTGACTGCGACCCTCGGCCTTGTCAACTCGCGCACCATCTTGGGCTACATTGTCGCCCTATTCCTGATTACGCCGTTATGGTTTTGGCGTACCCGTTTCCAACACAAACGCGCACTGTGCATTTTCCTTCTGACCGCCATCCTGGCTGCCGCTTTCCAATTCGGCATGGGCAGCCTGTTAGATTTGTTTGGCAACATCAAATACGAAACCGCTGTCGAACGCGCAGGCACCAGCGGTTTTGAAGGCTCCATGCGCCAAATCGAATGGAGCAAGGCATGGATTGCCTTTCAATCCGCACCTTGGTTCGGACATGGCTGGAACAGCTTTGCCCAGCAAACCTTCCTGATCAATGCCCAACAACAATACTTCCCCAACAATATTCTCGGCGTACTGTTTACCCATTCGCACAATATCGTCATGCAGTTATTGTCTGAAATGGGCATTGCCGGTACCTTGCTTGCAACCTTAACCCTGCTTGCAGCCGTATGGCGACTGTCGGGCCGCAACCAAACGCCGGCTTCCCTGTTTTTGCTGACCGCCGCCGCCGTCAGTCTCTGCCACAGCATGCTCGAATATCCGCTTTGGTATATTTATTTTCTCACCGTATTCAGCCTGATTCTGTCGCTGACACTTTCTTATCCAAAAGATGTTTCAGACGGCCCTTTATCTACCCGAATCAGACAGTGGGCAGGCGGTATAGCCGCTTTATCGATTTTAATCGGCATGGCAAACCTCAGCTGGGAATATCAAAATCTGACCCAATATAGCCGTGTAGGGAAAACCGACGATCCGCAAACAGTCCAAAACAAAATCGACGGTTTGCAGCAGCTTTCCAAAGAAAGCCCTATGCTTGCCTATTACGCCGATTTAAGTTTGAGCAAACGTGCAGACCCGACCGATGCCTACATCCGCCCGTGGGCAGAAGAAGCCGCACTCAAAGCCCTGACCTACCGCCCCTACTCCAGCGCCTATCAAGTCGGCCTCTACCTCTACCGACAAGGCAAGAAAGAAGAAGGTGCGCAATGGATGCAGGCAGTGCAATATTATTACCCCTATATGATGTATTTCTACGCCGATAAAATACGCAGCCATCCGGCATTCGCCCCCCTGCTGCCCAAACTTTTGTCCGATTGCAAAGATTTCATCAATGCACCGAAACACCAAACTGCCAAATCATGCGACAAACCCTAAACAAAATACACTCAATTGTCAGTTTGTCCTTACAGGCCGTCTGAAAATGTAAAGAGCGACAAGTTTCTATGCAAAAAAGCGCAAAAGCACAGAAAATTACGCTATCAACAAAAGCAGATTGCATGTTAAGATTGAATACAACTCTATTTTAATCGCCGCACCGCCTATTTAGTGCCACGGCGCATACAATCACGAAAAGGAAATTCCATGAGTCGCGTATTACTCGTAGATGACGATGCCCTCTTGACCGAATTACTGACCGAATACCTGACTGCCGAAGGCCTCAACGTCCACAGCGTTTCTGACGGCGAAGCCGGCGTTCAAGAAATTCTGACCGGACAATACGATGTCGTCGTATTAGACTCCATGATGCCTAAAATGAACGGTTTGGACGTTTTGAAAAACGTACGCACCCAAAGTACTGTACCCATCATCATGCTGACCGCAAAAGGTGACGACATCGACCGCATTATCGGTTTGGAAATGGGTGCGGACGATTATGTACCGAAACCATGCACACCGCGCGAACTCTTGGCGCGTATCAACGCCATCTTGCGCCGTGCGCAACACAGCAACGAACAAAACAACGCGCCTAACAGCATTTCTGTCAGCGACGTTGTCCTCTACCCTGCCAAACGCCAAGCCAGCATCAAAGACACTCCGCTTGAATTGACCAGCACCGAGTTCAATCTGCTCGAAGTTTTGATGCGCCACGCCGGACAAGTTGTCAGCAAAGAGACCCTGTCTATCGAGGCACTCGACCGCAAACTGGCTAAATTTGACCGCAGCATCGACGTACACATCTCCAGCATCCGCCACAAATTGGGCGATGCTTCCCTGATTCAAACTGTACGCGGCTTAGGCTACCTGTTTGTTAAAAATTAAAGATTAAACAGATCAATGAAACTGTTTCAACGCATCTTCGCCACATTTTGCGCAGTCATCGTCTGCGCAATCTTTGTGGCGAGTTTTTCATTTTGGCTGGTGCAAAACACCCTTGCTGAAAACCAATTCAACCAACGCCGCACCATCGAAACCACATTGATGAGCAGCATCGTTTCCGCCTTCAATTCACGCGGAGACAGCGGTGCGCGCGAAATTCTTTCTGAATGGAAAAACAATCCGGTTTCCAATGCCGTTTATGTCATTACCGGCGACGATAAAAAAGATATTTTAGGCCGAAACATCGACAGCCTCTCCATTGAGCGCGCCCGTATCTTTGCCATCAACAACCCCGAATCTGATTTGGCACACATCGAATACGACCGTTTCGGCGAAGAATACCTCTTCTTTATTAAAGGCTGGGACAATCATCAAGCCCAACGCCTCCCTAGCCCGCTCTTCATTCCCGGCTTGCCGCTTTCGCCTATTTGGCACGAATTTATCATTCTGTCTTTTATCATCGTTGTGGGGCTCTTGATGGCATACATCCTTGCCAACAACATTACCAAGCCTATTAAAATTTTGGGTGGCGGCATGGACAGAGTAGCCAACGGCGAACTCGAAACCCGTATTTCCCAACAAGTTGACGACCGTGACGACGAATTGTCCCACCTTGCCGTACAGTTTGACAAAATGGCCGAGAAACTGGAAAAACTTGTTGCCAAAGAGCGCCACTTGCTCCACCACGTTTCGCATGAAATGCGTTCGCCGCTGGCGCGTATGCAGGCGATTGTCGGCCTGATTCAATCTCAGCCGCAGAAACAAGAGCAATACCTCAAGCGCCTTGAAGGCGAACTGGTGCGCATGGATACTTTGGTCGGCGAATTGTTGACCCTCTCCCGCTTGGAAACTTCCAATATCCCTTTGGAAAAAGAAAACCTCAAACTCGTTCCTTTCCTGACTAACTTGATTGAGGACAACCAAAGCATTGCCCACCAAAACAACCAAAGCGTTACCCTGAGCATTGACCCAAAAATCCCCGAAAATGCCGTGGTCAGCGCCAACGAAGGCTATCTATACCGCGCCTTTGACAACGTAATCCGCAATGCCATCAATTACAGTCCGGAAGGCAGCACCATTCAAACCCATATCGGACAAGACGGCAAAAACTGGATTATCGATGTTACCGATAACGGGCCTGGCGTAGATGAAATGCAGCTTCCGCATATTTTCACTGCCTTTTATCGCGCCGACTCCAGCGCACACAAGCCCGGTACAGGTTTAGGGCTTGCCTTGACGCAGCACATTATGGAACAGCACTGCGGTAAAATCATTGCTGAGAATGTCAAACCCAACGGCCTGAGGATGCGTTTTATCCTTCCCAAAAAGAAAGCCGGAGACAAAAAAGAAGGCTAAAAATAAGGCCGTCTGAAACTTTTCAGACGGCCAAAAACACAAATAAGGAACCATCATGAGTGCAACCGTCCAAACCGGCTACTTCTTCATGCCTGAACACATCATCCTCGTCGGCGCCAGCGAACGTCCGCACAGCCTTGGCGAACGCATTTTCAGCCACCTGCTCGGTTCCTCATATCAAGGCAAAATTACCCCCGTCAATCTTCGACACAGCAGCGTCGCAGGCATTCCCTCCTACTCCAGCCTCAGCAAAATCCCGGGCCAAGCCGACTTGGTTGTTGCCGTTATCCCGCCCGACCATTACGACTCGCTGTTCAAAGCCTGCCGTAAAAAAGACCTGCGCCACATTATCCTGATTCAAGATTGGGAAAACCTGCCGCCCGAATCCTGTAAAAACGCCCGCTCCATCATTCAAAAACATCACGGCGACGAATTGAACATCAGCGTGTGCAACAGTGCAGGCATCCAACTTCCCTCGCTCAACCTCAACATCGGCACCCAAACCGACTATCCGGCCGGCCATATTGCTTTGCTGACCGGCCACAGCACCGTCAGCCGCAACATCAACCACCTGCTGAACACACTGCACCAAGGCGTATCACGCCACATCAGCCTCAACTATGATATAAGCCCCACCACATCCGCCGACTGGCTCAACCGCTTCGGCCACAACCGCCATACCAAAGTTGCCGTGATCCACTACAATCCGGCCGAAAACCAACGCGAGCTGTTCAGTGCCATCCGCCACTTTACACGCCACACCCCGCTTATCCTGTTGTCCACACACTACACCGACGACACCGACAAAGCCATCCTGCGCAGCCTCAGCCGCCATTGCAATTTCCAACCAGTATTCAATACCTCCGAACTGGAAGCAGCCCTAAAAGCCCACCTATCCGGCATTCCCGTCATTACCAACCCTACCATTCTGTCCGACACGCCGATAGAATGGCTGCGCACGACCGCCGATGCCTGCGAATTGACCCTTGACCTCCCAACTGATGTACCATCCGTCCGACAAGGCTGCATCGGCAGCAACCCCACGCCTGCACGCATCCACCGCTTGGCACTCGAACAATTACAAAATCCGCATACTCAAGCCCTGCTTGGCATTATTTCGCCAGATACGCCGGATGCGTACAGCATTCATCAAACTCTGGATAATTTGGCACAAAAAACCAGCAAGCCCATTCTCGTCAGCTATCGTTTTTCAGACGGCCTGACTCGGTTTAACACGCCGGAAGAAGCCTTGCTGACACTTTATTTCCGCAATCAAACAGCCTATTTGCGACAAGTGCAAAATACCCCTGCTCCAGCCAAAACAGGCCGTCTGAAAACACCTAAAAGCAAAAGTATCGATAAAGCCATTGCATCCGGCCAAACCGAACTGATGGCAGAAGCCCTATACCTGCCTCCGTGCCAAACCCAAAAACACAATGCCATCCAGTTCCGGTTCAGCCGTCATGCCATTTACGGCACCATCCTTACCGCCCATTACAACGGCAAAACCGAAGCCGCATTACCTCCCTTTACCACGCTCGATATCCAGCGTTTAAGCCAGTTTGCAGAACTCGACAATACTTCTGTTCTCAATCAATTCCTGCATTCCCTAAACACGCTTATCCACAATAACCAGCATATCGGCGACATTATCCTCAACTACAACGGCAGCCAGTACAGCAGTACCATCATTCCCGAAATCGTGGAAAAACCAGCCGCACCAACAACCAAAATCCCCAAAAAAGCCGTCCAAACCTTGGAACAGGCCGCAGCCAAAATGCAAAGTGCCGCCGCCTACCTCCAACAAAAAAATCCAGCCGCAGCCGAATTCCTACGCAACACCGGCGAAGCCGCGTCCGAACTGCTGCACCCTAAAACCGAAACGCCCAAAATACAAAACGTACTCGCACCCTATCCGAGCCAAACCGATACCTTTACCCTGCCCGATGGCAACACACTGCACATCCGTGCACTAGAGCCTGAAGATGCCGAAGCCAAACAAAAATTTGTCCGCCAATTACCAGCGGCCGACCGCTATACGCGCTTCATGACCCATACCAACGAGTTGCCGCTGCCCACACTCGCACGACTGACCCGTCCCGATTTCCATACCGAATGCGCATGGGCAGCCTTCACTTCAGACGGCCGTATCGTCGCAGTCAGCCGCTACAGCCGCATCAATCGCAATGAGTGCGAGTTCGGCATTACTTTGGCACCTGAAGCACGCAGAACCGGCTTG
This sequence comes from Neisseria sp. P0013.S005, assembly GCF_051958425.1. Classification (NCBI taxonomy): domain Bacteria; kingdom Pseudomonadati; phylum Pseudomonadota; class Betaproteobacteria; order Neisseriales; family Neisseriaceae; genus Neisseria; species Neisseria sp. P0013.S005. Next base: position 49,815 of record NZ_JBQCVL010000001.1, read on the forward strand.
GCCGGCAAAATGATGAACCTGATTATCCAAACTGCCACACAGCAAGGTTACCAAACCATGAATGCGGAAATCCTCAAAGAAAACACATCAATGCTCAAACTCGCTGAAAAATCAGGATTTACCGTCACCCCATCGGAAACCGACCGCTGCCTGTATCAAGCCAGCCTCGATTTGAACGAATGGCAAAACAGCAACAAAAACAAATAAAAACTTGCATAACCCGTGTGAAATATCCTAAAATTAGCGGTTTCTATATATCCGCATTTTTCAAAAGGACTCAAAATGGTAGTTATCCGTTTGGCTCGCGGCGGCTCAAAACACCGCCCTTTCTTCAACGTAGTCGTAACCGACTCTCGCAACCGTCGTGACGGCCGCTTCATCGAGCGCGTAGGTTTCTACAACCCCGTTGCCAACGAAAAACAAGAACGCGTACGTTTCGACGCAGACCGCATCAACCACTGGGTTGCTCAAGGCGCGAAAGTTAGCGACGCAGTTGCCAAACTGATTAAAGAGCAAAAAATCGCTGCTTAATCAGCCGAAACGACCATGACAGACACTCAAAAACGGGTAGCCATGGGCTACATCAAAGGCATATTCGGCATTAAAGGCTGGCTTAAAATTGCCGCCAATACCGAATATACCGACAGCCTGCTGGACTACCCCGAGTGGCAGTTGTGCAAGGATGGCAAAACCCTGAATGTTGTGCTTGAGGCAGGTAAAATTGTCAATGGCGAACTTCAGGTCAAATTTGAAGGTATAGACGATCGCGATCAAGCATTTACCTTGCGTGGCTATACCATCGAAATCCCCAGAGAGTCATTCGCCCCTACTGAGGAAGACGAATACTACTGGGCAGATTTAGTCGGCATGACCGTCATCAATAAAGAAAACATCGTCCTCGGCAAAGTCAGCAACCTGATGGAAACCGGTGCAAATGATGTTTTGATGATTAAAGGCGAACACGGACAAATCCTGATTCCCTTTGTCTCCAACTATATCGAATCTGTCGATACCGACAGCAAAACCATTATTGCCGACTGGGGTTTGGACTACTGATGCTGATTCAAGCCATCACCATTTTCCCGGAGATGTTCGACAGCATTGTCGAATATGGCGTTACAGGCAGAGCAAGAAAACAAAATCTTTGGCAGTTTCAAGCCACCAATCCCCGAAAATTTGCCGATAACAAACTTGGCTATATCGATGATCGCCCCTTCGGAGGTGGTCCGGGAATGATTATGATGGCGCCGCCGCTTCAAGCGGCAATTGAAGAAGCCAAAGCGAACTCGCAAAAACCTGCCAAAGTAATTTATCTCAGTCCGCAAGGTCAGCCGCTGACACATAAAAAAGCTGCAGAACTTGCCGAACTGCCTCATCTTGTTCTTCTATGCGGACGCTATGAAGGCATAGATGAAAGACTGCTGCAAAGCAGTGTAGACGAAGAAATCAGCATTGGTGACTTTGTCGTCTCGGGTGGCGAATTACCCGCCATGATGTTGATGGATGCCGTCTTAAGATTGGTTCCGGGTGTGTTGGGCGATATACAGTCAGCCGAACAAGACTCGTTTTCAGACGGCCTTTTAGACTGTCCTCATTACACCAAACCCGTAGAATTCCAAGGCATGATGGTTCCCGAAGTCTTACGCTCAGGAAATCATGGCTTGATTGCCGAGTGGCGATTGAAACAATCGCTGCGACGCACTTTAGAGCGCCGGCCTGATTTATTGGAAAAGCGCAGTTTAATCCCAAAGGAATCCCGCCTCTTAAAAGAAATCTTGCAAGAGCAACAGGAAATCCAATCATAACTTAGGAAAAACAAATGAACTTGATTCAACAATTAGAGCAAGAAGAAATCGCTCGCTTGAACAAAGAAATCCCTGAATTCGCTCCAGGCGACACCGTTGTCGTATCTGTACGCGTAGTTGAGGGTTCTCGCAGCCGTCTGCAAGCATACGAAGGTGTTGTTATCGCTCGCCGCAACCGTGGCCTGAACAGCAACTTCATCGTTCGCAAAATCTCTAGCGGCGAAGGTGTAGAACGTACTTTCCAACTGTACTCTCCTACCGTAGAAAAAATCGAAGTTAAACGCCGTGGTGACGTACGTCGTGCCAAACTGTACTACTTGCGCGGCCTGACCGGTAAAGCAGCTCGCATTAAAGAAAAATTGCCTGCTCGCAAAGGTTAATAGCTTTCATCAAAAACCCACTTCATTGAAGTGGGTTTTTTGTTTTTATACAAAAACTCCTCGTCTTTCTTACACAACCCTGCAAGCCAACCATCATCTCCATTTCACATATAAACTTAAACAGAATCGTAACCCCCCTACCTCTTTTAACCTTTATACAAAAGGCCGTCTGAAACAAAAGATTCAGACGGCCTTTAATCACATCGGGCGGTTATTTAAACCATCTTGCCAATGCCGGGATACGCGACAACAACAGTGTATCCAAAATCCAAATAACAGCGATTGCAGCAATGGCTGTCGGGAAAATCACAGCCAAAATCAGAAGTGGCACAGCCATTGCCCACCATACCGGCAATTTGATTTTCTGTGCAGGAGGAACCAAACCACGTGCTTCCGAAGGACGGCGTTTCCACCACATTACACAGCCGCTGACGCAGATGAAAATAACCGCCAGGCAGAACAAGACGTTCGCCAACACGCTCCACCAGCCCAGCGTCCCCATGTGCAGCGCGATGCTGGCCGCCATGAATTTGCCGAAGAAGTTGTAATCGTCGAAACGGATGTCGGCCAGGATTTTGCCGCTGTATTGGTCGATGTGCACCGTGCGGTCGGCGGTCGGGCTGACCATGTCGTAGCTCATCGAATCCTGCGACAGCGTCCACACGCCCGTTTCGCCTTTGGGCAGGTTGAGTTGGTAGCGGCCTTTGAAACCGATTTCGCGGGCAAAGCGGTCAACCGTCTCCAAAGTCATCGGCTCACTTGGATTAATACCGTTTTCACCCATTGTCGTACCGGAAACCGGCATAGGCGTCAACTCCAAAATCCATGGCACTTCTTTAGATTTACCGTCATTCAGCACATCACCATGGGTTGGCACGGAAGATACCGGATTAGGCTCCACACCCCATTTACCGGCAGGAAATTGACTCCACGCCTGAACCACTTTACCGCCCCAAATTCCCGCCCAAGCAATACCTGACAGACAGAACAGCAACAAAATCAAAGAAACCCAAGTGCCAAATGCTCCGTGCATGCTACGCCACCATGTGCGTCCTTTGCCTGCTTTCGGCACAAGCATGGATTTCAGGCTGCGCTGTTTCGCCCACCACAAATAAATCCCCGTGATTATCATCAGGATGGTCAGCGACGCGGTAGTTTCCAGCAGATAGTCACCCACCGGGCCGAACATCATATCGCCGTGGATTTCGTCCATCGTGTGATACCAGCCTTGACCGCGCGGCATCGTATTCACAACTTTTGCCGTATAGGGATCAACGGCAACCATAGTAGCTTTATCATCATTGTTCACGCGGAATACGGCAACCATATCATCTGCGCGCGGCGCAATATATTGCACTACAGAAGCAGTTTCCGGATTCACAAACTGTCTGGCGGCCTCAGCCTGAGCCGACAAAGGCTGCACCACTGCCTGCGGCGTAATATGTATGCGTTCGCCTTCTTTACCGGTGATATTGGCGAATAGCAGCATTCCCAACCCTGTAACAGCCAGCAGGGTTAAAAACGGCGCAACCAAAAGCCCGGCATAAAAATGCCATCGCCAAACAGTTAAATAACGGCGGTTAGCCTGTTGTTCATTTTGGGAAGTTGGTTTTGTTTCCATATTTTCTCTTCATATAGTTAAAGTAGACTAATTATTACGAATTAGCAACAGGTATTTTAATCAAAAACATTCATTTAAGAAACCGTTTTTCCAATGCAGCTTTGAAATACTTCAATATTTAGTTTTCAGGCCGTCTGAAAAAACAAAATAGACAGAAAACAACACTTTACTGAAAATCCGTTTTAATCATTGCGGTTTCGGCAGAATTTGGTAGAATACAGACATTACTTATTTATTCATCAAGCCGCCAAGCTTTGGCGGCTTGTGTTTTTATTTCCAATCCGGCTACCGCGCGTGGCCGGATAAAATTTTAAAAGCATTATCATGCTTTCATGGAGAACTCAATGCAAAAAATCCCTTTGACCGTCCGTGGTGCAGAATTGTTGAAACAAGAACTTCAACACCTCAAAAGCGTAGCACGCCCAGAAGTCATCGAAGCCATCGCCGAAGCACGTTCGCACGGCGACTTGTCTGAAAACGCAGAATACGAAGCCGCCAAAGAGCGTCAAGGCTTTATCGAAGGTCGCATCGCCGAGTTGGAACACAAACTCTCTATGGCGCACATCATCAACCCTGCCGAAATCCATGCAGAAGGTAAAATCGTGTTCGGCACAACTGTAACACTGGAAGATTTGGAAACTGAAGAACAAGTTACCTACCAAATCGTCGGTGAAGATGAGGCAGACATCAAAGAACGCAAAATCTACGTTGGCTCCCCCATTGCCCGCGCCTTAATCGGCAAAGAAGAAGGCGACGTTGCAGAAGTTCAAGCACCCGGCGGCGTACGTGAATATGACATCATTGCCGTACAATATATCTAAATAAACAAAAGGCCGTCTGAAAACATTTCCAGACGGCCTTTTGTTGTACCTAAAAACACCATAATAGAAAAAGTGAAATATTCTCAGGAGAAACATAATGAATCTACTGTACAAAATTATCCAAACCGCCGCCGCCATGTGGCTCGGTATGCAACTGACCGCAGGCTATGTTACCGCCCCAATCCTGTTCCGCCTTCTGCCTAAAATGCAGGCGGGAGAAATTGCCGGCATTTTGTTTGCCATTACAGCACTATGTGGCTTAGTTATTTTTGGCGCAGCCTATGCCTTTTTCAGACGGCAACTGGCCTCACTTTCTTGGTGGATATTGGTCCTTTGGTTACTCTTAGCCTGCAACCATCTTTTGGTTACACCGGTTATCGAGGCACACAAGTATGGTCTGGATAACTGGCTGCTGTCCCTAGTAGGCGGAACATTCGGCGTTTGGCACGGCTTATCCAATATCATCTTTTTGATTTGTACGATACTGGCAGCCATCTGCGTATGGAAATGGCCCAAGCCAAACTAATCCGTCTTAATAAAAGGCCGTCTGAAAATAAATTTTTCAGACGGCCTTTTATTTTGAATCATAAATTCCCCGACTCTTCAAATATAAACTATAAAAAAATGCCCTGCATATTGCAGGGCATTTTTCACAAACCGATTAAGGTTTAGCGTAACCGTGAACGCCATTGTAAGGAGCTGGGATCCAACCTTCATCAGTAGCAGGCAATTCGCCTTGACCTTCGATAGTTTGGCCTGGAGCAACTTGACGAGTAACAACGCTGCGGATTTTAACATCAACGCGACGGTCAGGTTCGATACAAGCGATAAGGGCAGCACGTTTCTTAGCTTTAGAAACTTTTTTACCCAGTTTAGCAACTTCAGCTTCACAAGTAGCAGTCATTTGAGCTTGAGATTCGCCCAGACCTACTGCAGAGATTTTGCTAGAAGCAACGCCACGGCCTACCAAGTAGTTAGCAACTACGTTAGCACGACGCTCAGACAGAGCTTGGTTGTATTCTTCAGAACCCATGAAGTCAGTGTGACCTTCAACACGTACAGTTTGTACGCTTTCGTTGCTCAGGCGTTGAGCCAAAGCGTCCAGTTTTTCTTGAGCTTCAGGACGCAGGTTATCTTTGTCGAAGCCGAACAGAGTTTTAGTAGACAGGGAAACAGTCTCGTCAACATACTCAGGAGCTTGTTGTACGGGAGCAACTGCTTCACGATCACCACATTCGACACGACCTTGGGTCTCTTTGTCAAAATAGCTGGTTTTCCAGCATTCGCCATAGTTGTTGCGGACAACTTCTTGAGATTGGCTGCTTACGACGTAGCCGTGTTTGGTGTGCGCTTCGCTGGCCATAGCGGTGCCGGAGGCAACCAAGGCAACGAACAGTGCGCTTAATTTCAGCTGTTTGGTCATTTTATTCCCTCATTAAATTGTTATGCGGCGGACTAGGAAAGCAACCGCTGCAAAGTACCAATATACAGGCCGCAGTATCAAAACAGCGACAAATCGGATATATCAGGTTGCACTATAAAGAAGCGCAAGGCAAACTGTCAATACTCGATGCCTTCAAACAATCATGAAGTGCCTGCTTCCTAGTAGTTAATCATGCCGAAAAATCAATCTTGTGTCATTAATTTAGGGCAAAATCAGACAATTCATCCACCTTAAGTTGTACAAAAACAACAAAACCCCTTTCCCTCTTCTTTCCTGAATTTCCCGTTTTCATATCGTTAAAAGATATTTCCATTAAAAACAACCGTTTTCAAAACTCGGGGCAAAACTGGGCAAAATATGTTAAATTACATGCCGTTTGTCGCACAAAATCCACATTAACAACGTATCCGGTACTGCTACCATGAAACTGCAACAATTACGTTATGCCCTTGAGGTTTACCGACACAATCTGAATGTCTCAGAAGCCGCCGATGCGCTTTTCACATCCCAGCCCGGCATTTCCAAACAAATCCGCCTGCTTGAAGAAGAATTGGGTATTCAAATTTTTATCCGCAGCGGCAAACGTGTGGTTTCCGTTTCGCAACCGGGCAAAGCCGTATTAGAGATTTCGGAACGGATTTTGCGTGATGTACAAAACATTAAAAATATCGGCAGCGAATTTACCGATCATGACAGCGGCTCCCTGACCATCGCGACAACGCATACCCAGGCGCGTTATGCTTTGCCAAAAATCGTTGCGGAGTTTGTCAAAAACTACCCTAAAGTCAATTTGACCATCAAACAAGGCAGCCCTTCTGCCATTGCGCAAATGGTCAGCAGCGGCGAAGCGGATTTGGCAATTATTACCGAACGCATTGACGATCACCCCGAGTTGGGCAAACTACCCTGCTATGAATGGAACCATGCCGTCATTGTTCCGCACGACCACCCTCTTTTGGACTGCCGCAATCCTTTAAGCCTTGAAGATTTGGCTTTATTTCCGCTGGTTACTTACGAATTTGCTTTTAATTCCGGCAGCAGCATCGCGCGTACATTTAATAAAGCGCATATTGAGCAACCTGATGTTGCCTTATCAGCTGCCGATACGGATGTATTGAAGACGTATGTCCGCTTAGGCTTGGGCGTTGGTTTGATGGCCAAAATGGCGTACGATCCCGTTGTCGATCAAGATTTACAGCTTATTGATGCGGCACACTTATTTGAACCGTCGCCCACTTGGATAGCCTTACGCACTGATACCTACCTGCGTGGTTACGCGTATGACTTTATCCAGATATTTGCACCGAAACTGACCAGAGAAGTAGTCGACCGCATTCTGTACACGCCGGTTGTTGAAGATTTTTCAATTTGATATCTGACTATCACTTTCGTAACTTAACAATTATTCTTTAATTCTTGTTAAAAAGGCCGTCTGAAATATTTCAGACGGCCTAAGATTCAGATAGCGTGCGAACAACCGGAAACCATTTTCTTCAAGGTTGTCGCATCTAAGATTTTGATGTGCTTATGTTCAACCGAAATCAAGCCTTCATGATGGAATTTAGACAAGGTGCGGCTGACTGTTTCCAGTTTCAGCCCCAAATAGCTGCCGATTTCCTCACGCGACATCCGCAGGATAAAATCATTGGCGGCGAATCCTCGTGAATAGAGACGCTGAGACAGGTTGAGTAAGAATGCTGCCAATCGCTCTTCAGCGCGCATATTGCCCAAAAGCAGCATAACGCCCTGATCTCGGACAATTTCGCGGCTCATCAAGCGGAAAAAGTGAGAACGAAGGCTAGGAATATCCTGACCGAGTTCTTCAATATGTGTAAACGGAAGCTCGCATACCTCGCTGTCTTCCAAAGCCACAGCATCACAGCTGTGAATATGGGAACAAATCCCATCCATACCGATCAGCTCGCCCGACATAAAAAAGCCGGTTACCTGATCTCGTCCATCTTGGCTGGCGACTGTTGTCTTAAAGAAGCCCGCACGGATGGCAAACAAAGAGGTAAACGGCTCACCGGCACGGAACAGGTATTCACCTTTTTTCAGACGGCGGCTTTGACGAATAACCGCGTCCAATTGTGAAAATTCGTTAGGCATCAGTCCGACAGGCAAACACAGCTCGCGTAAAGAACATGTGGAACACAAGGTTTTCATTTGATGTGTTGCATTGTGTGTAGCCATAACGCACCCTTAATCTGCATAGTTCTATAAATCCCTGATGAAGCCGAACAACTATTGACCCAAGTCAAAGTCGGCATATCATTATCAGGCATTCTACCAAACTATCGAAATTTTGACTAAAATTTTCCCTAATTTCCCTACTTTATACTACAAGCCCAACCATGAAAATCATCCCCATCTCAAATAACACCAACACAAACAACGAATTACCAGAATTCGATCGTGAATTGATTGCCAGTTTGCCATCAAGCGGTCCCCGTTATACATCCTACCCGACTGCCGACCGCTTCCATGAAGGCTTTAAAGAAGCCGAATATATCCAAGCTTTAAGCCTGCGCAATACGGGAGCGCTCAACAAACCCCTTTCGCTCTACATCCACATCCCCTTCTGCAATACCATCTGCTACTACTGCGGCTGCAACAAAATCATTACCAAAGACAAAAGCCGTGCCGATGCCTATATCCAGTATCTGGAAAAAGAAATGGAATTGCTGGCACCGCATTTGGGCGGAAGACACCAGCTCGCGCAGCTGCACTTCGGCGGCGGTACGCCCACATTCCTGAGCGACGACCAACTCGAGCGCGTCTTCGACATGATTCGTAAATACTTCCAGCTGATTCCCAACGGCGAATACTCCATCGAAATCGACCCGCGCAAAGTCAGCCGCGAAACCGTCCTCAAATTGGGCAAACTCGGTTTCAACCGCATGAGTGTCGGTATTCAAGACTTTGACCCTAAAGTGCAGGAAGCCGTCAACCGCATTCAAAGTTATGAAGAAACCAAAGAAGTAATTGATGCCGCACGCGAAGCCGGGTTTAAATCGGTCAGCGTCGATTTGATTTACGGCCTGCCGCACCAAAACACAGAAAGCATCAAAACCACCATCGACACGGTCTTGTCCCTCGATCCCGACCGCCTTGCCCTTTACCACTACGCCCACCTGCCGCATATCTTCAAACCGCAACGCCGTATCGACACCAATGTCGTACCCGGCAGCGAAGAAAAACTCGATATGCTGCAATATTGCGTTCAAACCCTGACCGAGCGCGGCTATGTCTTCATCGGTATGGACCACTTTGCCAAACCTGACGACGAACTCTCCATCGCCCTCAAAGAAGGCTTTCTGCAACGCAACTTCCAAGGCTACTCGACCTATGCCGACTGCGACTTGGTGGCAATCGGCGTATCCTCTATCGGCAAAATCGGCAGCACCTACTCCCAAAACGAGCGCGACATCGATGCCTATTACGCCGCACTTGATGCCGGACATCTGCCGATTATGCGCGGCTACCAGCTCAATCAAGACGATATTCTGCGCCGCAACATCATTCAGGATTTAATGTGCCGTTTCTCACTTGATTATCAAATTTACGAAAGCGTGTTCGGTATTCCGTTTAGCCGCTATTTTGCAGCCGAACTGGAAGATATGAAGCAACTGGAAACCCTCGGCTTGGTTCGTCTCAAACCACACAGTCTGACCGTTACGCCGAAGGGCCGTTTCCTGATCCGCAACATCGCCATGGTGTTCGACTACCATCTGCGCCATAAAGAAACCAAAGCCAAATACTCGCAAACCGTATAAATAGGAATAGAAAAGGTCGTCTGAAAATTTTCAGATGACCTTTGTTTTTATTTTCAATACTTTCGGGTAACATAAAACCATATTTCCCGCTTTATCAGGATTCAAAGTTAATTTGTATAGGCGCGTATCCTATGATTACCGAGCAGCAAAACGATATCCTCAGCATCAATCAAGTGCAGCTTCTCCTTGCTGAAAAACGCACGGCACTTGCTATCATGCGTACGGGCATTGCCGTTTTCGCACTCCCTTTGTCTATTTTCAGTGCGCTGATTGCGACATCGAAATGGTACGAAGCCGTTGATGTTTGGCCTTTGCTCGCACTGGTCAGTCTGATGAACATCAGTTTGATTATTTTCTCGGTCTATCTGATTACCCGCTCGCTCCGTAGAATGCATCAATACGACCGAATGATTGCCGATATCAAATACAACAATCAGTCTTTGCGTAAACTGATTAAGTCATAAAGTGCAAATAGTTGGAGCTGGGCATAAGGTCGTCTGAAAATCAAAATATAGAGGAACTCCAGATTTGTATTAAAACATGATTCTGCCAAACATACCGTAATTGTTCTTGGAGACCTTACTGTACACTTTGCTCCTCCTATTTGAATCGATACGATACCATGGCAGTAATTGGGTTTAAAATGAACAACTCAATTGAATATTGGTAGAAATCCTACCGGATACACTTGCTATGTTTAGACGAAAGCGAAAGCAGTCTGAAATTTCGGTTTGTCCGGTCTCTTATCTCAAACGCTTTTAAAATATGGAACAACCCGATTTTTTCCCCATCCCCAGCCCCTGCATCGGCGTTTGCGAAGCCAATGCCAAAGGCTATTGCAAAGGCTGTCTGCGCAGCCGAGAAGAGCGCTTGTACTGGCTCCAGATGACCGACAGCCAAAAGCACCAAGTCATGCACCTTCTATCCCTCAGGAAGGCCAAAATCCGCAACCGCAAAATGGAAAAAACCGAAACGGGCGAACATCCTGTTCAAAACCTGCTCGATTTCTAAATTCCCCTTACCTACCGCACACCACAATAAGGAAAAACATGAAAAAACTACTCGCCTGCCTGCTTGTTCCATTGACCGCCCTTGCCTTGGGTGCCTGCAAACCCGCCGCAACTTCATCCGACAACAAACCCGCCGAACTTAACTGGCAGCAGCCTAAACTGACCAGCAATGTTTGGAAAATCAGCAAAGAAGGCCAACCCAATTCCTACCTGCTCGGCACCATCCACATGGGGCAAACCAATCAAACCTTGTCTTCCGATGCAGTCAAACTATTGCAATCCACCGACCAACTGACCACAGAAGTTGACCCACTGCCGGACAGCAGTCCGGAAACGAAAAAAATGTATCAAAAATACTTCAAGGAAGTCATGAGTACCGAACCGCTCAGTCGCAAGCTTGGCAAAACAGATTTCCGTCTTTTACAAGAAATCTATTCACAAAATGAAGAAAGCCGACCCATCGCCCAAATTGCCGACAAACTCCATCCGTGGGCGGCATTCATTTTTGCCGGCAGTACATTTCCCAAAGGGTATAGCTCAGAAACCGGTGCAGATATGTTGCTGACCAACGCGGCCGCCGACATCAATAAGCCGCGTGGTTCATTAGAAAGCTTGGACGATGTTACCGCGATCTTCAAAGCCCAGCCTGAAAAAACCATGCTCAACTTTCTGAAAGCCAGTATTAAAACCAATAAAGAAGAAACCGAAGATATCAAAAAACTCCATCAAGCCTATTCAGACGGCCGCTTTGAAGAACTCATCCCACTTTTGGAAGAAACCGAACAACGCACCCTCAAACTTGTTGATACCAAATACGCCAAAGCCATGTCCGATTGGCTGAAAAACGACCTCCTGATTCGGCGTAACTTGGCATGGCTGCCTGAAATCCGCAAGCAATCCGCCAAACAAAGCACCCTCTTTGCCGTCGGTATTGCCCATTTACCCAGCGAAAAAGGCTTAATCGAACTATTGCGTCAAGAAGGCTATCAAGTAACGCCCGAACCCAAAGTCCTGATTTGGCAATAAACTCCAATCAAACGACAAGGCCGTCTGAAAGTCTTTCTTTCAGACGGCCTTTATTTAATCTCTATTAAATGAAGCAGTAAGCAATGTTGAGCGTAACAATCAATCGCCCAATGCCGCTACCATCACCGCTTTAATCGTATGCATCCGGTTTTCTGCCTGATCAAACACAATGCTGGCTTCGCTTTCAAAGACTTCTTCCGTTACTTCCACACCATTCAGGCCGAATGTCTCATAAATCCATTCGCCGACTTTGGTTTCGCGATTATGGAAAGCAGGCAGACAGTGCATAAACTTGACTTGCAGATTTTCCGCCGCCGCCATCAGCTCAGGCGTAACGCGGTAACCTTTCAGCAAATCAATACGTTCCTGCCAAGCCTCTTTAGGCTCGCCCATACTGACCCACACATCGGTATGGATAAAATCCACGCCTTTCACGGCTTCCTGCACATTCTCCGTCAACAGAATCCGTCCGCCGGTCTCTTTGGCAACAGCCTGCACCGTCTCGATAATGTTTTCAGACGGCCACAAACTTTTCGGCGCACCGATACGCACGTCCATGCCCAATTTCGCAGCCAACACCAGCAACGAATTGGCCATGTTGTAACGCGCATCTCCGACGTAGGCAAACGCAATTTGGTTCAAAGGCTTGTCGCTATGTTCGCGCATCGTCAGCGCATCGGCGAGCATTTGAGTCGGGTGAAACTCGTTGGTCAAACCATTGAACACAGGCACGCCTGCATACTTGGCCAGCTCTTCCACTACATCCTGTCCAAAACCGCGATATTCGATACCGTCAAACATCCGCCCTAAAACACGCGCCGTATCCTTAATGCTTTCCTTATGCCCGATTTGGCTGGCAGAAGGTTCCAGATAAGTTACCCCTGCGCCTTGGTCGCGTGCGGCCACTTCAAACGCGCAACGGGTGCGGGTCGATGTTTTCTCGAAAATCAGGGCGATGTTTTTTCCCTTCATACGCTGCACCTCGCGCCCTGCTTTTTTAGCGGCTTTCAATTCGGCGGCAAGGTCGAGATAGGTGGTGATTTCTTCAGGCGTAAAATCCAAAAGTTTTAAAAAATGGCGGTTTTTCAGGTTCATATTCGTATTTCTCCTTTGCATTAACCGTTTATCAGCATTAAAGCCTTTGCTCCATCAATGTTTTCAACGGCTCCATACCCAATTTTTCATAAAAGCCTAATGCACCGCCGTTGGCATTGGCAACGTATAAGGTCAGGCTGTTGCAACCCGACGAACGGGCGAAATCGACGACATAACGATAAAGTTTTTCGCCGATTTTCTTGCCGCGCTGCGAAGCGTCCACGCACAAATCGTCGATAAACAAAACCTTGCGTTCATGCAGCGACGGTACGCCCGAGGTCGCCTGAAAAAAGCAAATGGCGTATGCCTGCACCATTCGGGCTTCATCTTCGTAAACAAAAACGACCTTGCCTTCATCGGCAATCAGTGCGGCAATTTCTTCATCCGAATATTTTCGACCGCCCTTTTTGTACAAATCGGGACGCAAATCGGCATGTACGTCGTGTACCTGATACAGTAATTCGCCGATTCGTGCCATATCGGCTGCAACCGTTTTTCTAATAGCCATATTTCGTTCCTTTTACAATCGTAGGTCAGGCATTTATGCCCAACCTCCCCCTCTTCAAAACAAGGCCGTCTGAACTTCGCCTCGCTCCAACGCAAGCAACGATTGTTTGCGGTTCAAACCGCCTGCGTAGCCGGTCAGTTTACCGTCGCTGCCGATGACACGGTGGCAGGGAATCAAGATAGACACCTTATTCTGTCCGTTTGCAGCGGCAACGGCGCGAATGGCTTTGGGATTACCCAACTGCTGCGCCTGCTCCTTGTAGCTGCGCGTTTCGCCGTAAGGAATGGTCAGCAGCGCATTCCACACCTGCTGCTGAAAAGCTGTACCTATCGTTTCCAAAGGTGTCACAAAAACTTTCAGACGGCCTTGAAAGTATAAATCCAATTCTTGACGCAAAAGTTGCGTTTGCTCATTTTCTTGGAAAATAAACTGCCCGCGTAAAGCTTTTTGGACAGCCATGATTTCCTGTCCCATATGTTTCTGCCCGACAAATTCCAGCAGACACAAACCCTTACTGCCGAACACCGCCAACATCTCGCCCAACGGCGTAGCAACCACGACCGCAGTCAGTTCGTTCGGACTATCCGGATAACGCGTTTCCAACAGTCGGATGGCTCGGCGGATACGGACATATTCTTCAGGCGCGCAACCGATACAGTCAATAAAATCCTGCTCGAACTGCTTGGCTTCGTGTTCAGTAAGACGCTCGTGCAGCAAGGCTTCGAGGTCGGCAGAAAAGTCGGTTTCCAACTGCTCGCGGATTTCATTCCACTTTGATGGAAGATCGTTTAAAGAAGGCAGTGTAATCATATTTTGCCTTGTCCAATTATCGATAACTTAAGAGAAAACAAAAAGAACAAAAGAATCGTATCGCCCTATCGTTTTTCAAAGCCTACTACGGCCTTTTCACTTCAACAGGCGTTTCAACATATCTTCATACACTGCCGACAGCTTCGGAATATCTTCCAAACGTACGTTTTCGTTGATTTGGTGGATGGTCGCGTTGGACGGGCCTAACTCGATGAGTTCTTTGGCAATGGCTTTGATGAAGCGTCCGTCCGAAGTACCGCCGGTAGTGGACAATTCGGCCTCAATGCCACAAATCTCGGCAATGGCTTCGCGTGCCACATCGGTCAATTTTCCTGCCTGAGTCAGGAAAGGTTGGCCTGAGCAAGACCACTGCAAATCGTATTGCACGCCGTGTTTGTCCAAAATGGAGTGAACGCGTTGTTTCAACCCTTCTTCGGTGGACTCGGTAGAGAAACGGAAATTGAATTTGACGTTCAGCTCGCCCGGAATCACATTGGTCGCACCTGTGCCGCCGTTGATATTGGAAATTTGGAAACTGGTCGGTGGGAAGTATTCGTTGCCCTCGTCCCAGACTTCTTGTGTCAGCTCTAACAAGGCCGGGGCAAAAGTATGCACGGGATTGATCGCCAAATGCGGATAGGCAATATGGCCTTGCTTGCCTTTGACGGTCAGATTGCCCGACAGCGAGCCACGGCGGCCGTTTTTCAACATATCGCCTAATTTATCCACGGCAGTCGGTTCACCGACGATACAGTAATCAATCAACTCGCCGCGCGCTTTCAACACATCGACGACTTTGGTCGTACCGTCCAGCGCATCACCCTCTTCGTCCGAAGTAATCAGGAGCGCGATGCTGCCTTGATGATTGGGATTTTCGGCAACGAATCGCTCGCAGGCGGTAACAAAACAGGCAATGCTGGTTTTCATATCCGCCGCGCCGCGGCCATACAGACGGCCTTCACGCTCGGTCGGTTCAAACGGTGGCGAATCCCATTTTTCAACAGGGCCTGTCGGCACGACGTCGGTATGTCCGGCAAAGCAGAACACCGGAGCCTGAGTACCGCGGCGCAACCAAACGTTTTTGGTGTCGCCAAAATGAAGCTCTTCGACGGCAAAACCGATTTTCTGCAGGCGTTCGACCAGCAGTTGTTGGCAGTTTTGGTCATCCGGCGTCACGGACGGGCGGGAAATCAGCTCTTTGGCAAGCTCTAGGGATTGGGTTTCGGTCATATTTGATCACTTTGAGAAACAGGCCGTCTGAAACGTTCTGAATATGATTTTCAGACGGCCTTGAGTTTATTTGAAGATACTGAATAGGCAGTCTGCCTTTCGGTATTCTGAGTTATTTTCCATGACAAGCTTCGTAAAGCGGCAGTAAGTCTTCCACTGTTTCCACTATCCATTTCACGACATCCTGCTTGCCCAAATCATCACGTTCGATATGTTTCCCGATACAGAAGAAATCTTTGTCGTCTCGAAGCTTTCTATCGCCGTCGCTTTGTTGGGCGACGGTGCGATAGTCGTCATATTCGCTTTCCGCACCGTGCCACATATCGAATGAAGCGTATTTTTCGGTATCAAAATTATCCAGCCAGCGGTTGTAATCAGGCAGCGCAATGGGGGAAACATCGGCTTTATAGCAATGCCAGTCCAAGCTGACACTCAAACGGCGGCGATTCAGCAAAATCGATAAAATCGCTGCGGAATTTTTATATTGTTCGTATTTGAAATAGGCAAAGAAATGAGCGCGCACCTGCCAGCCGTTACACCAGCGTTCGATATGCGGCGGCGCAAACGGTGCACCCAATTCGGCGGCAACCTGCTGGATTAGCTGCTGCCATACCTGCCAGTTTTCTTTATAGTCTGCCTTGATTTGCGGAATACTTTCAGGCTGGTATTTTTTAAGCTGGGAAAACTGGAAAAAAGGGATATTGAACAAATCACAACTTTTTGGGGTCAGCATAGTGTATTCCTTGAGACGATTGTTTCAGACGGCCTTATTTGCGGCGGCGTGCGGCCATAATTTCGCCGATTTCGGTCAGTTTTTCTTTGGGGATAAAGGTTTTGCCCATATCAAACAGCGGCTCTTCAATCGCCAGATGAACATCATATCCTGCGACAAAACGTTTGAATGCTTCAGCATCAGGGATATAGGCGTTGTCCGCTTCAAGCTTGGCAAATTCAGCCGCTACACCGTCCCAGTTGCTATGCAGGCTGACATGTTGGCGCAACAGCTCGTCAACGCTTTCTTGAGCTTGCGGCGCATATTGCAACAAAAGCGGAAAAAAGTTTTCTTCTTCATCTTCATGGTGCAACGGCGCGGCAACGTTGAAATACTGGGCAATTTGGCGGATGGTTTGCAAAACGACTTGATTGCAGCCGTTTTCGGCAATATAGTCCGACAACATGGCAATCTGATTGCAGAAACGGCGCACTTTGCCGTGGCAGGCGTACAGCATTTCAATGGGTTCGGCAAAAGTAACGCTTTTGGTTTCAAACGGATTCATAGGATTTATTCTTAAATTAATGTTTCCAGATTATAACAAAACAGCCTGCGCAAGGCAGGCTGTCTGTTTTCGAGCTTTAGGCGGATTAGTCAACCAAAGTAACTTTACCGTTCATCAAAGCGCCGTGACCTGGGAAGGTGCAAGCGAATTTGTATTCGCCGTCAGCCAGTTTGGCTGGATCCAGAGTCAAAGAAGATTCTTCGCCGCCACCGATCAGTTTGGTGTGGGCAACAACACGTGCATCATCAGGTTTGACGTAGTCAGTGTCAGCTGCGCCAACGCCATCTTTGAAAATACCGTCCATGTCTTCAGCTTTACCGATGACAATGTTGTGACCCATGCTGGTTTTAGGTTGGGTACCGGTGTGTTTCAGGGTGATGGTGAATTCTTTACAAGCTTTGCTTACTTGGATTTCTTTAGTGTTGAACTGCATAGCGTCGTTGGCTTCAACAGTAGTCGCGCAGTTGCCGGCAGCAGGAGCAGCGGCAGCGTCGGCCGGAGCGGCTTCAGAAGCAGGAGCTGCATCAGCAGGTGCAGTAGTTTCTGCGGGGGCAGCTTCGGAAGCAGCAGAAGCAGCAGGGGCTTCTGCAGGTTTTGCAGCTTCTTGAGAGCATGCAGCCAAGCCGATAACGGCAGCGGAAATCAGAGCCAGATAAGCTTTCATTGATGTATCTCCTAATGATGAGAGTTTTGTTAAGTTCTATTAATAGCACCACACGAATATATTAATAAAAGGCAAACGCCAAACTAAAATTTATCCGCATAGCGTGATGTGAAATTCAGGCGTTATTTTGCTACAAACTTCACACGAAATCAAAGTTTCAAGCCAAGTTTACATCAGTTTACCTAAAAGAAAACAGATACTTTCTAGGTCGTATTTCTTTAGTATTAGATACTATCAGCCGAACGATATAAATTTTAACATTTATTAACTATAATCTCATTTAACATAATTTTAACGGCTATGCTTGCGTACCAATTCTGCCAATGCCGCCGCCAATTCGGGATGTTTGCCTTCCAATTTGGCTGCCGCCTCATCGAAGCTGTCTAAAGCTGCCTCACTCAATCGCAAACTATTGGTTTTCAGCTGAGCCGGAGGCTTGGGAACTACCCTGACCACCACTTCCCTTACGCCTGCATGCAATGTTTGCAACTTGGGCAACATGGCAGGCAGGATCATTTTCAAACGCGAAGCAGCCATATTGTTGGCGGCAAGCAAGACCAATCTTCCGTCTTCTACGCAGGCCGTCTGAAAATGCGGATGCAGGTTTGCCGGCAAAACCGTTTTGATTTTTGCATCCAATTTCCGCCATTGTTGCGATTGTTGCAACAAGCCCGCCAATAAATGATCGCGTTTGCCTAATTGTGCTAAATCCATAGTTTCAGACGGCCTCTCAGTGAATTAACCAAACAATTACAATTGAAATACAGCAAAACCGCCTTTATTTCAAACAGCATTACCGCGTTATATAGGCGCTTGTGTTAAAATCCCAGTTTCGCCCACTATTATATCAAGGCGCAGGAATTATTCATGCTGACAAACATTGCTAAGAAAATCTTCGGCAGCCGCAACGACCGCCTGCTGAAACAATATCGTAAATCCGTTGCCAAAATCAACGCGCTTGAGAAACAAATGCAGGCCTTGAGCGATGCAGAACTGCAAGCTAAAACAGCCGAATTCAAACAACGTCTCGCCGACGGACAAAGCTTGGACGACATCTTGGTCGAAGCCTTTGCCGTCTGCCGCGAAGCATCGAGCCGTGTATTGGGCATGCGCCACTTCGATGTACAGCTGATCGGCGGTATGGTCCTGCACAACGGTAAAATCGCCGAAATGCGTACCGGTGAAGGTAAAACTCTAGTGGCCACCCTTGCCGTTTACCTGAATGCATTGTCAGGAAAAGGCGTCCACGTTGTTACCGTCAACGACTACCTCGCCTCCCGTGACGCAAGCATTATGGAGCCGTTGTACAACTTCTTAGGCTTAAGCGTCGGCGTGATCGTCGCCGATTTGCAACCTTTCGAACGCCAAACTGCTTACGGTGCCGACATTACTTACGGTACAAACAACGAATTCGGTTTCGACTACCTGCGCGACAATATGGTGACCGACCAATACGACAAAGTTCAACGCGAATTGAACTTTGCCGTTGTCGACGAAGTGGACTCCATTCTGATTGACGAAGCACGTACGCCGCTGATTATTTCCGGCCAGGCGGATGACAACATCCAGCTCTACCGTGTGATGAACGCCGTTCCTGCCCACCTTATCCGCCAAGAAACCGAAGAAGGCGAAGGCGATTACTGGGTAGATGAAAAAGCACACCAAGTCATCCTGAGCGAAGCCGGTCACGAACACGCCGAGCAAATCCTGACTCAAATGGGCTTATTGCAGGAAAACGATTCGCTCTACTCTGCCGCCAATATTTCCCTGATGCACCACCTCATGGCTGCATTGCGCGCACACACCCTGTTCCACAAAGACCAACACTACGTCATTCAAAACGGCGAAATCGTGATTGTGGACGAATTCACAGGCCGTCTGATGGCCGGCCGCCGTTGGTCCGAAGGCTTGCACCAAGCCGTTGAAGCCAAAGAAGGCGTAGAAATCAAACGCGAAAACCAAACGCTCGCGTCTATTACCTTCCAAAACTACTTCCGCCTGTACAACAAACTGTCCGGCATGACCGGTACGGCCGACACCGAAGCCTTCGAGTTCCAAAGCATTTACAACCTCGAAACCGTCATCATCCCGACCAACCGCCCTGTACAACGTAAAGACTTCAACGACCAAATCTTCCGTTCAGCCGAAGAAAAATTTGAAGCCGTCGTCAAAGACATCGCCGAATGCCACAAAAACGGCCAACCGGTTTTGGTCGGTACAACCAGCATCGAAAACTCCGAACTGGTTTCCCGCTTGTTACACGAAGCAGGTTTGCCGCATAACGTTCTGAATGCCAAAGAACACGAGCGCGAGGCATTGATTGTAGCCCAAGCCGGTAAAGTCGGCGCAATTACCGTTGCCACCAACATGGCAGGCCGCGGTACCGATATTGTCTTGGGCGGCAACCTCAAACATCAAATCGAAGCCATCCGTGCCGATGAAACCTTGAGCGAACAGCAAAAACAAGCGCAAATTTCCGCCCTTGAAAGCGGTTGGCAAGCCGAACACGACCAAGTTGTGGCCGCAGGCGGTTTGCACATTATCGGTACAGAACGCCATGAAAGCCGCCGTATCGACAACCAATTGCGTGGTCGTGCGGGCCGTCAGGGCGACCCCGGCTCCAGCCGTTTCTATCTGTCGTTTGAAGACCCATTGTTGCGCCTCTTTGCGCTCGACCGTGCCGCCGCCATCCTCAACCGTCTGGCACCTGAGCGCGGCGTTGCCATCGAACACGGCCTGCTGACCCGTCAAATCGAAGGCGCACAACGTAAAGTCGAAGGCCGCAACTTCGATATGCGTAAACAAGTTTTGGAATACGATGACGTTGCCAACGACCAACGTAAAGTGATTTACCATCAACGTAACGAAATCCTGACCAACAAAGACGTCAGCGATTTGACCCGCGAAATCCGCGCCGACGTTATCAGCGACTTGGTTGATTACCATATCCCACCTGACAGCATGGAAGAACAATGGGACATTCCGGCACTGGAGCACCAACTTGCCGCCGATTTCCGCCTGCATGTCGATATTAAAGGCTGGCTGAAAGAAGACAGCACTTTGGACAACCAAGACATTAAAGAACGCCTCATCAAACGCATCGAAGACGAATACGCCGAAAAAGTCGAATTGGTCGGCAAACAGGCTATGTCTGACTTCGAACGCAATGTTATGCTGCAAGTTATCGACAACCAATGGCGCGAACACCTCGCCGCCATGGACTACCTGCGCCAAGGCATCCATCTGCGCAGCTATGCTCAAAAAAATCCGAAACAGGAATACAAACGCGAAGCTTTCGCCATGTTTGAAAACCTGTGGCGCAGTATCAAACAAAACATTGCCGCTTTGCTGACCGCCGTTCAAATCGAGCGCAACAGCGAATACGACCACACCGCCGCACAAAGTGTCAGCGATGTTCAAACCGTCCACTCCGATGCGCCTGATATGGAAGAATTGCTCGGTCAATCGCAAACCGATTTGGTTACCGAAGCGTTCGACCCTGACGGCACAGACTTCAGCCCTGAAGCGCTTGCACAAAACGGCCTGATTGTTCACCGCAATGATCCTTGCCCTTGCGGCAGCGGCCTGAAATACAAACAGTGCCACGGTAAATTGAACTAAGCAGTCATCTCAAAAGGCCGTCTGAACGGTGAAACGAGAATCTTTGATTTCGTTCTCACATCTGTTCAGACGGCCTGAGAATTATCCAAATAAGCAAAAAATTTCCAAACCCAATTTCAAAAGAGTATCCCTATGGCAGGAAATACCTTCGGACAAATCTTTACCGTTACCACTTTCGGCGAAAGCCACGGCGCAGGCTTGGGCTGCATCATTGACGGCTGCCCGCCCGGATTAGAATTGAGCGAAGCGGATATCCAATATGACCTTGACCGCCGCAAACCCGGCACCAGCCGCCACGTTACCCAACGCCGCGAAGCCGACCAAGTCGAAATCCTCTCCGGCGTATTCGAAGGCAAAACCACCGGCACACCCATCGCCCTCCTAATCCGCAATACCGACCAACGCAGCAAAGACTATGGCAATATCGCCACCAGCTTCCGCCCCGGACATGCCGATTACACCTACTGGCACAAATACGGTACACGCGACTATCGCGGCGGCGGTAGAAGTTCCGCCCGCGAAACCGCTGCCCGCGTTGCAGCTGGAGCAGTCGCTAAAAAATGGCTGAAAGAAAAATTCGGTACGGAAATTACCGCCTACGTTACCCAAGTCGGCGAAAAAGAAATCCAGTTTGAAGGCTACAAATATATTTCCCAAAATCCTTTTTTTGCAGCAAACCAAAGCCAAATTGAGGACTTGGAAAACTATATGGACAGCGTGCGCAAATCATTGGATTCTGTCGGCGCAAAACTTCATATCGAAGCAGCCAACGTCCCTGTCGGCTTGGGCGAACCGGTTTTTGACCGCCTCGATGCAGAAATTGCCTACGCCATGATGGGCATCAATGCTGTCAAAGGCGTGGAAATCGGTGCAGGTTTTGATAGCGTAACGCAACGCGGCAGCGAGCATGGCGACGAGCTCACGCCACAAGGCTTTCTATCCAACCACTCAGGCGGCATCTTGGGCGGCATCAGCACCGGACAAGACATTCATGTGAATATTGCCATCAAGCCTACCAGCTCTATCGCCACACTGCGCCGCAGCATTGATATAGAGGGCAACCCTGTCGAACTTGCCACACACGGCCGCCACGACCCCTGCGTTGGCCTACGCGCCGCTCCGATTGCAGAAGCCATGCTGGCCTTGGTATTGATTGATCACGCTTTACGCCATCGTGCGCAAAATGCCGACGTTCAGGTAAATACACCGGACATTACCAAACTGAAGAAATAACCGTTTATTTCTGAATATTCTCAGAAAAATTTAGCCAAATCACAGTCTTTATACTACAATAGCACCTTATTGCCGTATGACGAAAATACGGATTTATATTAGAGGAATACAACCGCAATGGCACAAGAAACCGCTTTGGGCGCTGCGCTGAAATCTGCCGTCCAAACCATGAGCAAGAAAAAACAGACAGACATGATTGCCGACCACATCTACGGCAAATATGATGTATTCAAACGATTCAAACCGTTGGCCGTTGGTATCGACCAAGACTTGGTTGCCGCCCTGCCCCAATACGACCCTGCACTGATTGCACGCGTACTGGCCAACCACTGCCGCCGTCCACGCTATCTGAAAGCCCTGGCTCGCGGCGGCAAACGTTTTGACTTGAACAACCGCTTCAAAGGCGAAGTCAGCGCAGAAGAACAAACCATCGCCCAACAGCACCCAGCCGTTCAACAGGCATTGGCTGCACAAGCCGAACGCCAAGCCGCCAAGGCTACCACTGAAGCAGAAGCGGCTCCTGCACAAGCTGAGATCAACGAAGCTGCTGAATAATGTTCAGACGGCCTGATAAGGCTCATACTAAATAGAAAAAACCCCAGTTCAATACGACACTTAAACGTCGATGGATTGGGGCTTTTTATTGCCTTAACCTTATAGTAGGCTGATTAAAAATAGCTTTGTTTATATCCTCACCAAGCCAAGTTTTGAAACCAAAATCTTTTCTAAGCTATTCCCAATAAGGTATTTCTCTATTACCTTGGTTATTCTTGTATCAGTTCAAACATTGAACAACATGATTTATGCATCGTTAAAATAAACTAAAATCTACCCCTTACAAAAATAAGCAAAGGCCGTCTGAAATCGATCTTTCAGACGGCCCTTTTAAATCAAATAATCAATTAAAACACTGCTTGCAAAATCAAATAGCTGACAACAGACAAAATGGCAGCAGCAGGCAAGGTAATAACCCAAGCAAGGCCGATCGGTTTCATCAATTTCCAGTTGGCATTGCGGTTAACCAAGCCGATACCCAAAACTGCACCCACCAAGATATGGGTACTGGAAACAGGCAAGCCCATAAATGATGCGGCCATCACGACGGCAGCAGCAGAAAGCTCAGCAGAAAAACCTGACGCGGGGTGCATTTCTGCCAAGCTGGTGCCAACGGTTTTAATCACTTCTTTGCCGACAAACCACAAGCCGACGATCAATGCGATACCAAAAGTCAACATGGCAATAGGCGGCACGGCGTTTTGAGCGGTAATGCTGTTGGTACGCAACACATCCATAATCGCGGCAAACGGACCAATCGCATTGGCAATATCGTTCGCACCATGGCTGAATGCAAAACCGCAAGCGGTAAATACCTGCATCCATGAGAACATTTGAAAAGTCGATTTATCCAAATCTTTGCGTTTTAAACTTTTGGCAAATACAAACGTACCCATCCAAATAGCCGCGCCAATCATGAAAATGGTCAGGAAGCTGTTGACGTTGCTCATACCCAAATGCAGATTTTTCAGACCTTTGAAAATCAACATTGCCGCAATCATCATGCCACCGACAGAAGCAATAAACGGCACCCAGGAATGCAGCGCTTTGTAAGAATCTACTTCACCCTTACGGCTGTCAAAGCGGTGCAGACCGCGATAATACTCAGACTGCAATTCTTCAGGATCAAAGTCCGGCTCATCATAGATTTGGGCATCATGCGCCATTTTGGTGGCGTATTCGACTTTTTCAGATTCACTTAAGGCTTCAAAAAACAGGCGATGCTCTTCTTTATAAGCTTTCTTCTCCAGCTTGATGCCTTTGAGCGTATTATCAGCCCAAGAGTTGTAGTCTAAAACATTTTTCTTAATTCGTGAAAACAACAGATAGGAAACGATGCCGCCCAAAACCGGAGACAATATCCAAGATAAGGCAATTTCGCCCAACTTGTCCCATTGAATCAGCGCAACGGAATCCACACCGTTCAATGCCGCCATACACAAAGCACTACCGACGATACCGCCGATAATGGCATGTGTAGTGGAAACCGGCAGACCTTTGTGCGATGCGAAAAGCAGCCACAATGCCGCAGCCAAAAGCGCAGACATCATAATAAAGACAAACTGCATTGGATCCAGATGCATGCCATTCAAATCGACAATACCCTTACGGATAGTATCTGTTACCTCGCCGCCAGCAATCACTGCGCCGCTGACTTCAAATACTGCCGCAATCAGCAAGGCTTGCGGAATGGTCAAAGTGCCGGAGCCGACACTTGTACCGAAAGAGTTGGCAATATCGTTGCCACCCACATTAAACGCCATGAAGACGCCGAAAAAGGTAGCAAGGATAAACAGGCCGGAGTGGTTGTAGTGGGTATAACCCAAGCCCCAATAAATAAAATAGCCGACCATGCTCACAAGCATAGCGGCAAAAACCGTATTAATCAGCTTCAAGTTCGCACTCGACTGAGTTTGAGCCATGGAAAGTTTCCTTTTGGAAAACATGTTGAGTCGCGTTATTTTAACCTTTTTGTAATCTTTCTTGCACCAACTATTTACATTAAATGCCGAAATTCCCGTAAAAACGTCAAAAGGCGTTAAAATGTCATTTTACCTTCTCTTTCTGTAACCGAAATGCAACCCCAATACTATATCGGCATCATGTCCGGAACCAGCATGGACGGCGCCGATGCCGTACTGATTCAAATGCAAGGCAAGCAATGGCAACGCGCCGTTGCCCACAGCTTTTTACCCTATTCAGACGGCCTGCGCCAAGAATTGTTGGCACTGCAAAATATAGGCGAAAATGAATTGCACAGAAGCAATATCCTGGCTCAAACACTCAGCCGCCTATACGACCAAACCGTCCAGCAACTATTGGCAGAACAAAACCTGTCGGCCAAAGACATTGCCGCAATCGGCTGCCACGGACAAACCATCCGCCATGCGCCTAAACACGGTTACAGCATTCAACTGGTCAACCTCCCACTATTGGCCGAACTGACCGGCATTTTCACGATCGGCGACTTCCGCAGCCGTGACCTTGCCTGCAACGGTCAAGGTGCGCCCCTCGTCCCCGCTTTTCACGAAGCGCTGTTTCAAGATGCGAATGAAACCCGTGCCGTACTCAACATTGGCGGCATTTCCAATATCAGCATCCTCCCGCCCGACAACCCTTCTTTCGGCTTCGATACCGGCCCCGGCAATATGTTGATGGATGCATGGATGCAACATATTTGGCAGCAGCCTTACGACAAAAATGGGGAAAAAGCCGCACAAGGCGAAATCCTCCCTGACCTGCTCGTTTCCCTGCTCGACCATCCTTACTTCAGCCGCCCTTATCCGAAAAGTACAGGTCGAGAGTTGTTTTCCCTAAGCTGGCTTCAAGGCCGTCTGAAAGGTGATGAAAAGCCAGAAGATGTGATACGCACATTGGTCTTTTATACCGCACAAACCATTTTTGATGCGACCAAACAAGCTGCTCCGGCGATTCATAATCTTTATATCTGCGGCGGCGGCATCCGCAATCCGATTTTGATGCAAGACTTGGAAACCCTGTTTTCTCCCAACACCAAATTGCACAGCACAGCCAAGCTCTATCTTGACCCGCAGTGGGTCGAAGCAGCCGCTTTTGCCTGGCTTGCAGCCTGTTGGTGCAATCAAGTTCCGAGCAATCCCCACCATGCAACCGGCGCACATTCACACCGAATCTTAGGCTCAGGACATTACGGCAACTAAAGTTGAACAAATAAAAAGGCTGTCTGAACATTTTCAGACGGCCTTTACTATATTAGCCTTTACTTATTCTTCTTCCGGCAAACGGTTGATTTTCACACGGGCAATACGTTGCCCATCCTTCTCAACCACTTCAAAACGCCAGCCATGATAATCGATGAAGTCGCCCACATCAGGAATACTTTGCAATTCTTCCATAATCAAGCCGGCAACGGTATGGAAATCCGCGTCTTCCTCTTGAGCAGGCAGGTTTAATTGAGAAGCCAATTCCACATACTCCAATGCACCATCCACAGACAGCGTTTCATCCTGACTGGCCGGAGCAGCTTCTTCTTCCTCACGCTCGAATTCCTCGGGGAACTCACCGGCAATGGTTTCCAACAAATCTTTCATAGTCACCATACCCAGCACCGCGCCAAACTCATCCACCACCAACGCATAATCCGCGCTGCTTTGACGGAACAATTCAATCGCATTCAACGCCGTCGTACTATCCGGCAAAATCAACGGCTGGCGCAAGGCCGTCTGAATATTGATTTCTCCCGATTCAAGCAGCTGGTTCAGCAAATCTTTTTTACTGATATAGCCCAACGGCTCATCTACACCTGCCTTACCAACAACCAACAAACGGCTATACGGCGTATTTTTCAACTGCGCATTTTGTTCTTCCCGACTTTGGGAAATATCCAATTTCTCGATTTCCCGACGCGGAATCATCACACCCATAATCGGACGCTCCGCCAAAGTCAGCACGCTGCGAATCATGGATTTTTCGTTTTCTTCAAAATGCTCGTCATCGCCGCCATTATCGCCTGCTTTTGCCAAAATGCTTTCGCGGATACCCATCATGCCCAACACATTTTCAGCGGTGCGCTTACGCCAAGAAGTGCTGATGTAGTCATTTTTACGGGCATTCTTTTGCGAAACCTGATTAAACAGTTCGATCAAAATCGAGAAGCCGATCGCCGCATACAAATAGCCTTTCGGAATATGGAAATGGAAGGCTTCCGCAATCAGACTGAAACCAATCATCAACAAGAAACCCAAACACAACATCACGACGGTCGGATGCTTGTCGACAAAAGCAGTCAACGGTTTGCTGGCGGAAATCATCACCGTCATCGCCACAACAACCGCACCCATTGCCACCACAATATGATCCACCATCGCCACTGCCGTAATGACAGAATCGATAGAGAAAACCGCATCCAAAATCAAGATTTGCACCACAACGCCCCAAAAAGCAGAATGCTTCTTCTGCCCTTCAGCAACAGCAAATTGATTGTGGCCTTCAAGGCGTTCGTGCAACTCAGTAGTCGCTTTATAAAGCAGGAAAATACCGCCGGCAAACATAATCATATCTTTACCGGAAATCTCCAAGCCTCCCAGCTCAAACAAAGGACGCGTCAGCGTCATGATGTGCGCCATAAAGCCCAGCATGAAAATCCGAATAACAACGGCCAAACCCAAGCCCGTTATCCGCGCCCTATCACGTTGCGATGGTTTAACCTTGTTTGCCAAAATCGCTACGAAAACAAGGTTATCAATACCTAAAACAACTTCCAAAACCAGAAGCGTGGCAAAGCCTATCCAGGTATGCGGCTCTGCCAACCAACTGAAATCCATAATGATTGTGTTCCTTTAAAATACAAAAAGGCAGCCGTTCCGCTTAAAACGGACAGACTGCCAAAGTTCGGACATAAATAAAGGGAAAGAAGCGGTATAACAACTACTCTGCTCTGCGTCTTTCATGAAAAATTTATGCCTCGGTCAAAAATAATGGCAAACAGTTTATCAGTTTGACGAAAGAAAGGCAAAGTCTGGCAGCATATTTTCTTTTAAAAACAGCCTATACCATCACTTACCAGCTTTCAGACGGCCTTTTCTTACTTGATAAAACCATCAATCGGCGCATAACCCAAGAAATCTGCCTGATCATTCAATATCACAACCCATTCTTTACTGCGCGCACTGGTAAATGGCAAGAAATACAATTCTTTTCCATCGTTTTCCAGCGAAGCCTGTTTAAAAATTGACTCCTCACTCATGCCACGGGCTTTTGCCAAGACAAATAACGGTTTCATTGCCTTACGAATTTTCTCACGTTCCTGCTGCGAATCTGGCAACCACCAAGAAGGCCTCATACTCGGTTCAACACCTTTCAAAGACAAATCAAGACTTTGGTTAGCTTCATCCGGACCCGTTGCTTCACGCAACCCAACACGACGCGCGCCAAACCAAGATAAATCCTGCAAATCCTTCGGGGCATGGCTCAAATCATTTACATCAATTTCTGCAGCAGTTACCACATTTATCCTATCGGTTTCAAATGCAGCAACCACTGGACGTGCCAAAGATACACTATATAAACCATAAATCAAAGCAGCCAGCTGAATCATGCCGATTAAGGAAAAATCAACAATCCTCTCTTTAAGTTTCTTGCTCGGACTGGCAAGAATCAAAGTCAGCAACGGACCACAAACAATATCTACTGAAATGACCAGTTTATATAAAGCCAATCCACCTGTCAGCTCGGCATACGGATAAGGATACCAAACTCCAAATACCAACAAAGCGGCCAATCCTGCCAAAATCAGACTAATCAACAAGTGCCATGCCGCATTTTTTAATGCGAACCGAAAGCGTGATAAAGAATGTAATGTATGTGAGTTTTCCATAAATAACAATAAGATATTATTTTTCTATAAATATTATGTATAGCTTAAAAAATAAATGAGATATTTAAATATGCTGGTAGGCCGTCTGAAAATTGAAGCATTAAGTACAACCATCTCACCACGCATTATCAATATGTTAAAAATACTAATAAATAGATAAAATAAAAACCACCATGCAACATGGTGGTTTTAAAATTTGGCTCCCCGACCTGGGCTCGAACCAGGGACCTGCGGATTAACAGTCCGTCGCTCTACCGACTGAGCTATCGGGGAATTAAAGATGGAATTATATAGAAAATATCAGAAATCTGTCAAGCAACAATCTATATAAAAACAAAAATATTTTTAGGGGCTGTACTAGATAACCAGAATAAATTCTGCTTTACTAATTGTTTTAAAATAGAAATTTGAACTTTTATTTCACCATGGTTAAAACGCCATTCACATTCCTTCAAATACAGCTCAAAATGATCTTTGGGAATGCCGTTAAACTTACGTAAGTGGCGTTTTGCCTGATTCCAAAAGTTCTCAATTCCGTTGATGTGATTTTGTCGATCAGCAAAATGTGTGCTGTGATTAATGCGAAAGTGGCTAAACTCACTCACATCAAGTACGTCATAGCTTTTGTAACAATCAGTATAAACAATACTGTCAGGCTTTACTTGCTCACGTATTATCGGCAATAAAGTGGCAGTTTGTGTATTGGGCACAGCAACGGTGTAAACCTTGCCGTTGCGCTTCAGAAGCCCGAATACAACCACTTTGCTGGCTGCACCGCGACCGCGTTTGCCTTTGCGCTGCCCGCCAAAATAGCTTTCATCAACTTCTACTTCGCCATCAAACATTTCCAGATGCGGGCTGTTATGAAAAATTAGTACACGTAAACGATGAAAGTAATAGGCTGATGTGTTTTTATTAACACTGACTAATTGCGCTGCTGTGCGTGCGGTAACACCTGCAATAAACAGCTCAATCAGTTTGTTTTGTTTGTACTGACTTAAACGGCTTCTTCTCATAGGGATTATTCTAACCTGAAATTAGATTTCCCTAGTTATCTAGTACAGCCCCTATTTTTATATCTTTTTAATTTATAAAACTTTTATAAGATTTCAGCAATTTGTTTGGCTGCACGTTTCGCATCTAACAAAATCAAGCCCAATTTACCGCTTTCTTTTGCCATCAATGCCAACACTGCTTTTTCACCTGCTTGACTCAACAGAATATAGCCGTTTTTACCTTTAACCATTACCTGATCCAACTCACCGCAAGCCAACTCACGCACGGAACGATTGCCCAATGCCAAAAGCGTTGCCGACATCGCGCCTACACGGTCTGCATTCAGGTGGGAAGGCAGCATGGTTGCGATCGGCAGGCCGTCTGTAGAAATAACTGCAGAAGCAGTGATATCAGCAGAGGTATTGTTCAAATCGCTTAATACAGAGATTAATAGTTGTTGCATAGTCGCTCCATTCTAAAATAAATATCGGTCAGGCAAAAATCAACGGCTGCCGTATCGGTGGTACAGCACTTTAACCAAAGTAACAAAAGCCTCTTTATTTAAGTCAGGCATTCCGCCAATTACCAAAATCAGCTTGGTCATGCCAATATACAGAGGGAAAAAGGTCAATTCACTTTGGCCTGAAGGATCACAAATACCCCATGCGCTATTATTGATATGCAGGTTATTGCGAATCAAAAGACGGTGATTGTCTTCCATTTTGGCCACTTCGCTCGCCAAAAGGCCCAACTCTTCCGCAGCCTCGTGATGGAAATTGGCATTGGCAAAATACAAACCGTTTTCATCAGCCAATAAAGCTTTGCCAGAATTAGACAACTGTTCCAACAATGTAGGCAATTGCTCGTCAGTCAAATGGATATCGTCTGTGCTGATTTCCTCATCACCATACAAGAATTCCAAGCGTTGGAGACGGTACAGCAGATTCAAAGCGGTATTGATGTCGCTGGTATCCGCCCACGCCAAGATTTTTTCGCTGCTGATGGTTTCAGACGGCTCTGCACGCAACAGACCATACAATAAAGTTCTGCTGGCACTGGGCGTATCACTTGAAACAGCATAATACGCACCCGCCGGTGTAATCTTAGGATATAAATTTGCTTGTAAAGAGAGTGTCGCTTCCATCTTATACCTCTAATCCGGGGTCAATTGAGAACAACATGGCAGTAACCAATTGTCTTACATCGTCTTTTCGACGCGCATCAATCTCAAAAACCGGTACATTAAAATTATTCTGTGCTAAATATTTTTGATAAACATCCACGCTTGGTAAGGATCGGATATCCATCTTCGTCACCCCTACAACCAGAGGCGCTTTTTTCAGCAACTCCCGGAATGCATCCAAGAAGAATTGCAAGTCTTTCAATGGATTGCTTCTTGTATTATCCAAAAGAAGCACCAAGCCCATACTGCCTTGGCTCAGAATTTCCCACATGAAATTAAAACGCTCCTGACCAGGTGTACCATACAGGTGAACCTTAGTTTCCTCATCCAAATGAATGACACCGTAGTCCATCGCCACAGTCGTGTACCCCTTACGGACAAGTGTAATATCGGATGCGGATGCATCGGTTTGAACCGGAGGTTCATCAGATAAAGCTGAAATTGCAGTGGTTTTACCTACGCCAACAGGACCGGTAAAGATAATTTTATTTTCTTTCATGACGTGTCCTTTACGATTTACCCAGCAACTTACGCATCAGGCGTTGCAACAGGCCGCGAGGTTGTTCTTTCGACGGACCGGCAATTTTTTGAGCCTCTTTGCTCATTGCTGTTTCAGGTACGTCTTTGCTATTCACATCAATCTGTTCGTTCAATGAAGGCGTATTGTTCGCATCAGTTGCAAACTCTGTATCTGTCGCCAAAAAGCCTGTCATATATGTTGCCGATAAATAGTTCAAAATATCAGGCATTTCTAAAGGCATGACTTTATAGAGGATGTTCAGATTAACAGACGTTTTCGTCAGAAATGCCGACAAACGCATAGATTCTGGAACATGTGCCAAACGGGTTAAGTTTGGCCACCGCTTGAGTGTAAAGACAGTTTGCGGCGTCATCGGATAAATCAGACGGCCTGATGCAGTCCAAATAGCCATTTGCCACAAGCATGACATAATGGTAACTTTGGCTTTTTCTTTCCATTGAGGATTATCAGGAACAGCCTTACACACGACAGCCAAGTTATCGTTCTTACACAATTTCTCCAACTCGTTGGCACTGACTGTCAACAGTACTCGCTGGATGCTAGGAAACACGATTAATATCGGCTTGCCTTCATGCAAGACAGCAATATCTTGGTGTCCTTGACTGGCAAATTTTAGCGCGCCCAACAAGCCTTTATTTGGATTAAATCGGCGAATGGTTGCTTTTCTTGTGCCATCTGAATTTGATTGTCTTTTATTCTCTTCAGCCGCTTGTTGTTCAGACGGCTCAAAAACATTGCCGCCTTGAGCCAGGCTGCGCAAAACAGGAAACAAGGTATCGAATTTGACCGGCTTAGCCAAATAAGGAGTCGTTACTGTCGGCAACTCGGAAGAAAACATAGCCACAGGTACTTCCGGATAAGTTTTCTTCGACTCTTTCCAAGCTTCTAAACCTGCCGGAGTATCGGTATCAACCAATACCAAATCCGGTTTTTCATCAGAGTCAGGGGAAACGATGACGTAATTCGTCGTATTGTGCATTTTAAATGCCATACGGAATACCGCCTGCTGTTGCTCGCCCATCTCCTGTAACATAACCCGTATGGTTTTAATTTTTGGTAAATGATTATTCATCACTCGTACTTTCTACGATTATCTTATTTTTTTGAATATTGGTTCATTCGTTGCAAGAGACGGCTCATTGCCAAGACAACCTCTTCAGGCAGGCTGACAACACGCTCACGCAACAAGCGCAGAAATTGTTCTAAACGTCCCCAATCTTCAACGCGTTCGTACAAATCAAACAAGATAATGTACAACTGCGATTCTTGAGGATACTGCAAAACAGCCTGTTCCAAAGTACCGATGGCCAAATCCAATTGACCATAAGCCAACAAAGATTCCACTTCTTTCAGAGCCTCATCAGCTGGTGAAGAGCTGGCGCTGATAACTGAAGAGTCTTTTTGAACCAACTCACGATATTTGGCTTTCATCTGCAAAGAACTTGGCTGAATGTAACCGCGTTTCAAGCCAATCTCTTTAATTTGCTGTTCAGACGGCCCTTTTTCCAAATCATCAAAAATTTCGTGATAACCAAGGTTATAACCCCAACCAAGCATACGTTCTTTTACTTGACGGCCATATTGACCCAAAGAGTGGTAAAGCTTCCACAGATGCTTGGCAAACTGCCCTACTTCTTCATTCTGATAATCCAGACGCAAGGCATCGATAATGAGACCAGCGGGCTTCGCAGAAGTTTGGATTGCTTTGTTGTATTGATGCAAAGCAGTCTCGTAGCTAATCTTGTCTTTCAAGATTTTTGCACTACGCTCCGGTTTGGCAAAACCAATAACCGCGCCCATCTCTTCAGGGCTGATTTCGCCAAAATCTTTCTTGCCTAATACGATAGGCGCACGTTTGCCCATGCCTGGAACGACAATGCGCTCAACCGAGTCGTTCTCAAAGGCAATATGCTCGTCGGAAGCAACTTCCAAACCGCTTTGTTCGCCAATTTGACGGTCCACTTCCTGCATATTCCAACTAAGATGATGCTCGGCAAAAACACGCAGGCGCAGGTTAGTAGAATCCAAAGCCAGACCGGCTTTCAGGTATTCGGCTACGCTGTCTTCAGAAAGGGAGGCACTATGACGCTCAAGCGTATCCGCCAGCATGTCGATATTGCCGACACGCAGATTCAAACCGATTAATTCATGAACCAGCTTTTCCGGAGCACCGTCTTCCAAAGTATTGAGATAACCGGCCAAAGACTCCGCTGCTTTGCTCTCATAGCCGAACTGTTTATAAACCTGATATTCGGTCAACGGATCGACTTCTTGTGCGGAAACAGAAGCTGTTGCATCGTTTGAGCCGCTTCCACCCCATTCCCAGTCTTGATTATCCGCATTGGAAACTGTCTGGTTGACTTTCTCAATCCAGTCGTTTCCATCATCAGAGGAGGCTGTATGAGCAGCAGACGTACGGCCGCTTTTTGATGCATGTGCGCTTTGTTTGTCTGAATTGTTACTTTGTTTATGACGAACAAAAACCAACACCAGCAAAAAAAGCACCAGCAAAAAAATAGTTAAAAGTTGATAGTTCAAGAACACCTCCCGGTCTTGTGCTGCAAACTGCATTTATTAACATCTGTTGCTTTACACGCAACTTCAACGTTATTAATTCCCCAAACGAATGATGATAACATGAATGCACTCATTTTTACATTAAAAACCCTACTCACATAAAGGACTTGATACCAATTTACAACTCAAACACACCGATGGATTCAACATGCGAGGTTTGCGCAAACATATTCATGATTCCTGCCGCCTTAAACTTATAGCCCTTATCAACCAAGACACCGGCATCTCGTGCAAATGTTGATGGATTACACGAAACATACACTATCTTCTGAGGCAAAAACGGCTTGTGTAGCGATTTGACAACAGCATAAGCCCCGTTTCTCGGCGGATCCAGCAACATCTTGTCAAATCGTCCCCACGACTCAACAGTCTTTTCATCGGTATCGAATAAGTCTGCAACAGAAAACGTCATATTCTCGGCACAACGATTCAGACGAGTATTTTCCCTTGCCCTATCTACCAGATAATCGGCACCTTCAATACCGACAACCGATGCGCCACTTTTTGCCAGTGGCAAACTGAAATTGCCCAAACCGCAAAACAGATCGGCAATCCGCTCCCCTTTTTGAGGGTTTAAAAGTCTGACAGCCCTTGCCACCATCACTTCGTTTAGCTGCGCATTAATCTGCGTAAAATCACCAGGCTTATAAGGCATTTCCACATCAAATTGAGCAAAAGTATAGTTCAGGGGAGGCGCGTTCTCAGGGTAAAACGGCAAGGACTCGGCATGATCCTGCAACCATATTTGCCATGCCTTTTCAGCACCCGACAATATCTTATCAAACCAATTACACAATTCGCTTAATATTTGTTCAAACGGTTGATTTACGAAACGAATGTTGAGTACCGTCACATTTTTCCCGTAATAAAACTCAACAAATTTCACTTTTACACCGTCATCATGCAGCTTTTGCAGCAAATTGCGGACATCAGGCAATCTATCGGACACATGCTTAGGCAAAATATGGCAATGGCGGATATTGACGACATCATGGCTTTTTTTGGCCTGAAAACCGAGTTTCAGACGGCCTTGCTTATCCACCGAAACACTTAAACGTGCTCTATCGCGATAATACCAGGAGTAACCATATAAGGGAGGTAAAATTATCTCCGGCTTGACCTTACCTATCCGTTCCAACTGTTCTTCCAAAATCCGTTGCTTTAATGCAACTTGCGCTCCGAAAGAAACATGTTGAAGCGAACAGCCACCACATGTATCAAAATAGCAACATGCGGGCTCGACACGTTCGGAAGAAGCCTTCAAAACCTTTTCAACTTGAGCCTCGGCAAACTGCTTTTTCTCTTTATGTATGACAAACGTTACACGCTCTCCAGGCAGCGCACCGCCGATAAATACGGCCTTCCCATCAACTCTGGCAACACCCCTGCCCTCATAATCCAAAGAAAAAACTTCCGTTTCTTGATACTGTTCTTTCACACCCATACCGTTTCCGTCACTCAGCCGCTCCCCGACCATTTAACTGTCTTCCAATACCGAAAGCGCATATTTTCTCACAAAAACACAGAGTTTCAGGTATCATGCGCCAAAAACTTTCATTTCAAACCCTACAAAAAAAAGACGACATGAAAAAAATACTATTCGGCCTGACAGCCGCCCTTTTAACTTCAGCCGCTGCTGCAAACACGCTTATTCCAGACGTCTCCCCCGCCTCTTCCGGACAACACGTCGTTATCAATATTACGCAACAGCGTTTGTTCCTCTACGACAACGGCAAACTGAGCAAAATTTATCCTGTTGCCGTCGGCAAAGCCATGACCCAAACCAATCTGGGCGAACATAAAATCGGCGCAAAAGCCTACAACCCAGTTTGGCATATCCCTAAATCCATTCAAAAAGAACGCAATGACGGCGTAAAAAGCGTACCGGCTGGTCCAAATAATCCGCTGGGCCCCGTATTTGTCCGTCTTGGCGACCCTAAATTAAGCCTTGGCATTCACGGCACCAATGCCCCTGCCAGCGTACCCGGCGTCCGCAGCCATGGTTGCGTGCGCATGAAATCGCCTGACGCATTGGAATTCGCCAAAACCATTGCAACAGGTTCTCCTGCCTCCGTTATCTACCAAATGGCAAGCCTGAACGAAGATGCCAACCAAAACTTGTGGCTGGCTGCCTATCGTGACCCATACGACAAGAAAAACCTTGATACGGCTGCCCTGAAAAAAAGCATTGCCGCCTGGGCAAAAGCGCACGGCAAAACCATTCCTGCCGCACGTGTGGATGCAATCCTGAAAGGACGCACCGGCGCAGCAAACTGTCTGACCTGCGCCAAAGGTGTGAAACTCAAATCGCCTTTGAAGTCTTTGGCATGGACCAGCGGCACGGATGCTTACAGCAAACCTAAAGTCATGCCGAAACCGGCTCCTGCTAAAGATGTGGTATTGCCTCAAGGTACTGAAATCGAAGTTGATGCTACCGACGATACAAACAAGGCAGCATCCGAACCGAAACAAAGCGTTCGTCCGACTCCGGTGAAACCGGCAAAACCTGCGGCCAAACCGGTAACCACTCCAGCCGATGCTCCTGCCTCTGCACCTAAAGCCGCCTCCGAACCGGCTACTGCCCCAGCCTCTTCTCCAGTGAAAGATGCTCCGGCAAGCAGCGAACCGGCAGATTTGCTGTTCTAAGCAGAACAAAATACATAGCCAAAGGCCGTCTGAAATGAATTTTTCAGACGGCCTTTTCGTACAACTGGATATTGGAAATAGATGCCCCTCTTAATTCAGACGGCCTTTTTACTTTCCAAATATTCTGACAAGCCGCGCTCGCGCAAAATACAGCTTGGGCATTCATGGCAACCACCGACCACGCCGTTATAACAGGTATGCGTATGCTCGCGAATATAATCCAACACACCCATTTCATCCGCCAGCGCCCATGTTTGCGCTTTGGTTAAATACATCAAGGGCGTGTGAATTTGAAAAGCGTAATCCATGGCCAGATTCAGCGTGACATTCATCGACTTGACGAACACATCGCGACAGTCGGGATAACCCGAAAAATCGGTTTCGCACACGCCAGCAATGATATGGCGTATTCCCTGCCCTTTGGCGTAAATAGCGGCGTAAAGCAAAAACAAAGCATTGCGTCCATCTACAAATGTATTGGGCAAGCCGTCTGAAGCTGTTTCAATGGATGCCGTATCATCCATCAAGGCATTGTGTGTAATCTGTTGCATCAAGCTCAAATCGAGTACTGTCTGCTTTACGCCCAAATCTTGGGCAATCCAACGCGCGCGCTCTAATTCGATGGCGTGGCGTTGTCCATATTGAAAAGTGATGGCCTGCACATTTTCACATCCATATGTTTGAATTGCCTGAATCAGGCAGGTTGTTGAATCCTGCCCACCCGAAAAAATAACGAGGGCCTGCTGTTTTTCCATA
This sequence comes from Neisseria sp. P0013.S005, assembly GCF_051958425.1. Classification (NCBI taxonomy): domain Bacteria; kingdom Pseudomonadati; phylum Pseudomonadota; class Betaproteobacteria; order Neisseriales; family Neisseriaceae; genus Neisseria; species Neisseria sp. P0013.S005. The sequence goes on from NZ_JBQCVL010000001.1 coordinate 87,244, forward strand.
GTAAATTCCTAGTTTTGTTAACGCGGGAGGTTTGCGAACCGCGTGATTCGAAGATTGACGGATTATAACGGATTTCATCTATAATCACGGCACTTCATTTTCTTTTATATAGCATAATTATGAGCATCTACGCCCTGAAACCAAAATTCCAAAACCTTTTGTGCCCCATTGTTAAGCGACTTTATCAAAAAGGCATTACTGCCAATCAGGTTACTCTGTTTGCCTGCGCCGTTTCTATTTTGATTGGTTTGCTTTTAGCATTGTTTGCAGGTGTATCCACATTATTCTGGCTTTTGCCGATTTGGTTGTTTGTCCGCATGGCGCTGAATGCAATGGACGGCATGCTGGCACGGGAGTTCGGCCAGCAATCGGCATTAGGCGGTTATTTGAATGAAATCACCGATATTGCCGCCGATGCCGCTTTGTATCTGCCTTTTGCCTTTATCGTTCCCTTCGGCGGCGTGCAAATCGCCCTGTTTATTTGGCTGGCGGCAATGACCGAGTTTTGCGGCGTTTTGGGACAAGTCCATGGCAACGGCCGTCGTTATGATGGGCCATTCGGCAAAAGCGACCGCGCATTCTTTATAGGCGCATTGGCCGTATGGTATGCAATCGCCGGCAGCTTCCATTCGCTTTTCTATATCCTTATGTGGCTGGCCTGCGCGGCATTGTTTTATACCTGCTACAAACGTGTCATCAATGGCTTGAAGGCCGTCTGAAACCTGTCCGCGTTCCTGGGTTAATCACTGTTTCAACCCATCAACCTGTTTTACTGAAAACAAAAAGGCCGTCTGAAACCATAAAGTTTATGGTTTCAGATGGCCTTTTATCCAGTAGCCAAGATAACTTACTGTTTACCCAGCTGACTGTAATCTACCAACATATACTTGGCAGTAATTTTCTGTGAAGCATTGCCTTCATCGCCCATCAGAATCATTTGAGGCTTGCCGTTAACGGTAATCGAATCGACGGCTTCAACGTTGGTGATGTGTTGCAGATTAGGCAGAGAGATTTTTTGCGGTTCATCGGTCGGATTACCGCTCCAAGTCCACAGTTGTGAGAATTTTTGTCCATTCTCATCCTTCACTTCATTGGCAATTACGTATGTTTTCAACACAGGATCATAGTTGAGGGAACGGATACCGCCGCCATCAATATCAATCACGGCCACTTCATCAAACTCAGGCTTGGCATTGCGCTCAAACACATCTTTCGGATTGCTGATAAACGCAACTAAAGCCATGTTGTTGAACTCAGGATCACGGAATCCCAAAACGAGACGTTTTTTCACCGGATCAAACGCCATGCCCTCAATATTGATTTCTTCAAAAGAAACCTCAGCCTTAGTTCGCTCGCGAATCAAATCATGCAGCTTGTGATCGGTTTCCAAAACCTGCGTCAGATTGTCGTAGCTGGTCAGCCCCAACACATTGCCGTCTTGGATTTTAAAACGCATCAGGTGTTCGCGGTCAGGCGAGCGATTGCCTTTACGGGTGCGCGAGTGTGAAGTCAGCGCGTAGATAAAGCCTTCATCGTCACGCGCCAAAGCCTCCAAGTCGCTGAGACGGCGTTTGAAACCGGTAATCACGCGTGTATCCAATGCCTCGTCTTCCACAAACCTACCGGTTTTATCAATGCTGACAATACTGAACGCATGGTTGGGTTCGTCTTCCGCAATCAACAAATTCCCATCCGGAAGCTGTTGTACGGCGGAAGGCTCAAATACTCCGTTAAACATATTGATACCCAGCGAACGCAGCTCTGCCGCATTGTTGGCCGGAGGCGTCAGCAATGACGGCAATGTTTTCACGCCGATAAATGCCGCCAACGAAGCCAGCAAGCCCCAGCGGAATACCGCGTAAGATAAATTAATGTATTTAAACTGTTTATCCGCCAACAAACCAAGCCAATAAAGATGATCGCTCATCTTTTGATAGATTTGTTTACGGTCGCCCATAATCTCCTGCATCATTTCCCAATATTGATCTTTTTGCAGTTTTACACGGTCTTCATAAATCAAAATATTGGGTTGGCTGCCGCCAAAAAAGCGTGTTTCGGTACTGCTGAGGCGGGTTTTCAAATCCCGCAGTTTCGAACGGCCGCGGATAAAATCCTTAAACCATGTACGCGCTGCCTGCATTTTGCCGATACGTTCCGGCGAAGCAGAAAGCAATGCAAACACGATAGACGCGGCGGCAGTAATCATAAACGTACTGGCCGGAATCAAAAATTCGGGCGACGATGAAAAAATAAACGCGCCCGAAATCATCAGCGCAGAAACAATAAAACCATTCAGCGAAATCATAATGTTCGCTTTGGTTGCCGCTAGCGCCAACAATTCCATCTCCGAGCGTACGGCGTTGCGGAACATGGTTTCCACGCCCTTATTCGTACCCAACAGATCAGACGCATTCAAATCCTCGGCTTTATTTTTTTCTTCTTCGCCTTGTCTTTTTTGCGTTTGGCTTTCTTCTCACTTTTTTCAGACGGCATCTCAGGATGTTCAACCACTTCCTGACCTTCTACTGCTCCAGCCACAACCTCAACTTCGTTTTCAACCACACCGTTTTGCTTGTGATCCCAAAACTCAACATCCTGTTGGGATTCGGCAGCTGCGCCGTCGTTTAAAGGTTGTTCTTGGTCGCCTATCTGCTTCGGCTGACCATCTTCCTTCCAATCATTCAAACTCATATTATGACTCCCAACATCAAACACTTTGAACTACATGGAAAATAAAAAACATATTTAGTTCATTTATTTCAGGTAATTTACATGCTGTTTACATTCTTTAAATGCCTAAATAGCAAACTGTCGCAGGACCAAAAGCCCTGCGACAATCTACTTTATATCGAAATATTAATAATCGATGCGTTCTTTGATAATTTGCAAATCAGGATACGACAAAACAATGTCGTACTCACGGCCATTTTTAAAAGCCTCAACCTCCAACACAGGCTGACCTCGACGGCTATCGGCATCAACATCGTGAACTTGATAGCCACGTTGTTCCAACATTCTTACGGCTTTAGCACGGTTTTGCTCGAAGTTTTTGTCGCTGTAGATTTTGTGTTCGATGTAATCGCTGGCACCGGCAGTAGCAGCAGACAAAGCAACGATAGTAGTCAATAAGAATTTTTTCATGTTTGATTTCCTTTTAAAATGTGTATTCGGGTTTCGATGGATGTATTAAAACATGACAAAATTAGCAGTTAATTAGTGCTTGGTTAAACGCAGTAAAGGCCGTCTGAAAACTGTTCAGACGGCCTTGATCCTTAGTCATCAAATTTCAAACGTATTGCCCAAGTGTAAATCCTGAAGGTTAGAAGCGATGAAAAGCCTGCAGCGAATATTCACCCAACAAATGGACAAATCATGAACAAATTTTGCGAAATTACTTTTTGCCAACAAATCGGCAGCAACAAACAACACAACCAAGATGCCCTTTTTAACGGCGAACAAGTGTTTCAATATAAACTCAAAACCGCTGAAACACGCCTTGAAACCCGTCCACGCTTTATCATCGGGATAGCCGACGGCATTTCCAATAGCAATCATCCCGGAAAAGCCAGCAAATCAGCCATGCACCTATTAAGCCGTACAGCCAGACTCAGCCGTCAAACCATCAATCATGTACAAACCGTTTTATCCGCAGAATTGGCAGAGGATTATTTTGGTTCATCAACCACTTTTGTTGCCGCAGAAATCGACCAAACCACCGGCAAAACCAAAATCATCAGCGTAGGCGACAGCCGCGCCTATTTGATTGATACACAAGGAACATGGAAGCAACTGACCCAAGATCACTCGATACTCTCCGAATTGCTGGATGGTTTGTCGGATAAAAAAGAAGAAGAGTTCGCCACCATATATGGCGGCGTTTCTTCTTATCTAGCAGCAGATTATTCCGAATTCCAAGACAAAATGTGTCATATCGAACTTACGCTTAAAGCAGGAGAAAGCCTGCTGCTTTGTTCAGACGGCCTAAGTGATGCTCTTTCAGAAGAAATAAGAGAAAAAATTTGGCAACAATATGATAACGATAAGTCCCGTCTGACTGTGTTTCGTAAATTAATTGCGAAACAAAGAGTTTATGATGATATGTCGGTAGTAGTTTGTAAGATTATCCAAACACCTTCTATCCAACCTTTTAACAATCACTGTCATCCGTTTTAAGTGAAATTTGAAACCATCTTTTACCATTTCTCTCCATCATTGCATTCGTCCGATATGTCATGATACTGTTCAAAAAACATGACTATTAGGAGTTTCTCATGTCCGAACAGCAAAAATACTTTTCTACCCAAGACGGTACTTCGCTTTTCTACCGCTATCGCCCTGCTGCCGATGGTTCTTCCGACAAAGCCATTGTGCTGTTCCATCGCGGACATGAGCATTCTGGCCGGATGATGTTTGTGGCGGATGAACTGGGTTTCAACGATTTTGCCTATTTTGCTTGGGATGCGCGCGGTCATGGCTACAGCCCCGGAGAACGCGGCGATAGTCCGAGTATCGGCACTTCGGTTGCAGACGTAGATGATTTTATCCGACACATTCAAAGCGAATATGGCATCAAACCTGAAAACATTTGCGTGATTGCGCAAAGTGTCGGAGCGGTATTGGTTTCTACTTGGTTGCACGATTACGCGCCGAAAATCCGTTGCGCCGTATTGGCATCGCCCGCATTCAAAGTCAAACTCTACGTCCCTTTTGCCCGTACCGGCCTGAAAATCATGCAGAAATGGCGCGGTAATTTCTTTGTCAACAGCTACGTCAAACCACACTATCTGACCCACAACGTCGAGCGTCAAAAAAGCTACGACAATGATCCGCTTATTGCCCACGCTATTTCTGTGCGCATCCTGCTGGGTTTATATGAAGCGGCCGAACGTGTGGTTGCCGATGCGCAAGCCATTACTACGCCTGTACAACTGTTGATTTCAGGCAGCGATTGGGTTGTTCATCATAAACCGCAACATGATTTCTACAACCGTTTGGGCAGCCATATTAAAGAACGCCATATCCTACCCGGTTTCTACCACGACACCTTAGGCGAGCAAAACCGTGAAATCGCGTTTGTCGAAATGCGCCGTTTTATACGCGAGCGTTTCAATCAACCCTTGCAACAAGTCGATCTGACTCAAGCGCACTTATTTGGAGACAGCCGTCGCGAAGCTGACGAACTGGCGACGCCTTTGCCTGTTTGTTCGCTACGCGGTGCATTTTGGGCAATATATCGCGCCTCGCTCAAACTGGGTTCGCGCTGGAGTGAAGGCTTGAGAATCGGTCAAGAAACAGGCTTTGACTCAGGCAGCACACTGGATTACGTCTACCGCAATCAACCGCAAGGCAGCAATGCTTTCGGTGTATGGGTGGATAAATACTATCTCAACGCCATTGGCTGGCGCGGCATTCGACAACGCAAAGTCAATATCGGCAAAGCCATTCAGACGGCCTCAGCCAAACTGCGTGAAGCAGGCAAACCGGTACACGTTTTGGATATTGCGTCCGGTCATGGCCGCTATGTATTGGATGCCCTGACTGCCGACACATTGCCTGATTCCGTACGCTTGCGCGATTACAGTCCGATTAATGTCGAAGCCGGACGCAAGCTGATTGCCGAGCGCGGCTTGCAAGAGACGGTAACCTTCAATGAAGTCAATGCCTATGATCGCGCCAATTATCACGATTTACAGCCACGCCCCACCCTGGGCATCGTCTCTGGCCTGCACGAATTGTTTGCCGACAACGATTTGATTTTGAACTCACTCTACGGTTTTGGAGAAGCCATTGAAACCGGCGGCTATCTGATCTACACCGGCCAGCCGTGGCATCCACAACTGGAAATGATTGCCCGCGCCCTAACCAGCCACAAAGCAGGCAGCCCAAACTGGGTAATGCGCCGCCGCAGTCAGCAGGAAATGGATCAGCTGGTTGAAAAAGCCGGTTTTGAAAAAATCCATCAATGGATAGACGAAGACGGTATTTTCACCGTGAGCTTGGCAGTGAAGAAATAAAAATAAAGGCCGTCTGAACAATTTTTTAACTTTCAGACGGCCTTATTTAAACCATGTACCTATCCATGAAACCCTCCCTCAAAAACTCCCTACTCAAGCTGATTTTAGTCGGTATCCTGTTTTACACCAGCTACGGCCTCTCCAATCATTACGCGGCATCGCTGGACTATGTGCCTGAAATCGCTTTTGCATGGGAGAGCAATATTCCGTTTTGGGCATGGACGATTGTGCCTTATTGGTCGCTGAACCTGATGTATGCTGTGGCATTTTTTCTTTGCCGTGATACACATGAACAAAACCGATATGTAGCGCACCTTGTAGCCGCCCAACTGATTGCGACTGTTTGCTTTGTCCTGTTTCCGCTGCGTTTCGGGTGGCCTAAACCGCCTGCTGATGGGCTGTCAGGCTGGCTTTTTGATTCATTGGCTGCATTTGATTTGCCGTACAACCAAGCACCATCTTTGCATATCGCGTTGGCGATTATCGTGGGTGCATTTTATTGGACGCGCTTTCCCAAAATCCGCCTGCCGCTTTTCTTATGGCAAAGCCTGATTGCCTTATCGGTACTGACGACTTATCAACATCATTTTATTGACATGCCGACCGGAGCATTGCTTGGCTGGCTGGTGTTGTGGGCTTTCCCGCGTCAGATGACTTCGCCGTTAAGACTGGACTCAAGTGATGTACGCTCAAGAAAGATTGCTCTGCTGTATTTGCTTGGCGCGTGTTTAATGGCTTTACCTGCGCTGCTGGGTGGCGCGTGGCTGTGGTTGATATGGATTAGCGTGTCTTTGCTGATGGTGGCCTTTGCCTATTTGACTGGAAATGCAAACGTATTCCAAAAACAGGCTAACGGTAAATTATCGACGGCAGCGACGGTTTTGCTGTTGCCTTATCTGGTGGGCGTACGGCTAAACATGGCGTATTGGTTACGCAGTAAGGCGAAAACGGCACCAGTCCGCCATGATGTATTGATTGGCAGCGTTTTGGGGATTTCAAACCATCTGCCTGCCGTATTGGATGTATGCGCCGAATATCCCTGCCGTAGCCATCAAGGAGAATATCGCGCCGTACCTTTACTGGATATGGTAACGCCGTCTGAAAACGATTTGGTTCAGACGGCCTTGATATTGGAAACCTTACGCCAAAAACACGACAAAGTGCTGGTATGTTGCGCTTTAGGTTATGGAAGAAGTGCCGCAGTGGTGCTGACGTGGCTGCTGGTCTATGGTGGCTGCAAAGACTTGGCGCAAGCGAAGGCTGAACTCAAACAGGCTCGGCCGCAAATGGTATTATCGCCGGCCACTGCCAAAGCAGTCGAAGCTGCTGCCAACCGTTTAAAACAAGGATAATGATGAACAACGCAACCGACAGCCGTATTACTGCCCACCTGCTCTCTACCACACATTATGTTGCCGCCTGCAACGCCTTGCTGCTCGCCTTGTCGGCAAAATATGGCGGCGCATGGTTTGCGGTGCAACTTGTCTTGGCAGCGGTTTTGCTGTACTGCCATATCCGCATTCACTTCGACCACCGCGTGTTCCAAGACTTTGCCGACAACCGCTACTCTCCTGAAGACTTCGACCAATCCTTACAACAAAACGGTTTACATCAAATTTCAGGCAGCCGTACGTTGACCCAACGGATAAACGGCGCACTTTCCTTATGGCGCAAAAACTTATACCTGACCGCCGCACAATTTTTAATTTTGCTTATCCAAAGCATTTGATTATTTTTGCTGATTTACCCAAACCAAATCCTTAGCGGTATCTCACTCCCAAAGGCAGAAACAATGAAAAACTTCCTCAAAAAACAACTTGCCTGGCTGACCGACCAAGCCTTGTGTCTGTCGGTCTCTTTTCTTACGGGCGTCCGTCCTAAAAGTCCGCACGAACGGACATTCAATCAGCACCAAAAGGTCTATTATGCCAATCACGGCAGCCATGGCGATTTTGTGCTGGTGTGGATTTCCCTACCCCGCCGCTGGCGCTTGTCCACGCGCCCAGTCGCCGGTTCGGATTACTGGCTGACAAGCAAACTCAAACGCTTCATCATTCAAAACGTTTTCAACGCCTTGCTGATTCCGCGCCATAGCGATAATCCGCAAGCAATTACCGAACAGATGAAAGACGCGCTAAACGCAGGCGACTCTTTGATTATTTTCCCGGAAGGCACGCGCAATACTGACGACAACACTATCCTGCTGCCGTTCAAGTCCGGCATTTATCATTTGGCAAAAAGCAAACCCGATACCGAATTTGTGCCGATTTGGATAGACAACATCAGCCGCGTACTGCCCAAAGGCAAAATCCTGCCTATACCGCTTTTGTGTGAAGTCCATATCGGACAGCCGCTTACTTTGCAGGAAAACGAAGACAAAGACAGCTTTTTGACACGCAGCCGTGAAGCGCTGCTGGCACTCAGGCCGTCTGAAAACGACCGCAGCGAACTTCGCCAAAATGAATCTGAAGTCCATCAAAACAAAGGAGGACAAGCATGAGCCTTTCTACGACTTCCCAACAAATTATTGTCGAACAGGCCGCCGCTCATCTGACTCCGCAAGCCAGCTATATTTTTGTCGGCGTATTTGCCGTATTGTGTTTTGCCAGCATCATCGGACAATGGCTCAAGCGCAAAAACGGCGCCGATAATGCCACCATCGCCAACCTCAATGCCCGCATTTACGCATGGTGGCTGATGACGCTGGTGTTGCTGGGTGCGTTTTGGTTCGGCAAAATCGGGACGGTTGTACTGTTTTTCCTGATTTCATTTGCCGCACTGCGCGAATTTATGACCCTCGTCTATCGCCGCCGCAGCGACTATTACAGCATGGTGGTCTGCTTTTATCTGCTGCTGCCGGTGCAATACTATTTCGTCTATGACAGCTGGTACGGCATGTTCAGCATTTTTATTCCGGTTTACGGCTTTTTGATACTGCCGATTATTGCCAGCCTCAGCGGCCAAACCGCGCACTTTTTGGAACGCGCCGCCAAAACGCAATGGATGGCGATGATTTGCATCTTCTGTCTGTCCCATGTTCCGGCGCTGATGTTTCTAGATTTGGACGGCTTCGATAACAGCAATAATATCCTGTTGCTGATCTTCCTGATTGGCGTGGTGCAAGTATCAGATGTGTTGCAATACGTTTGGGGCAAACTGATTGGCGGTGCAAAAATCATGCCCTCGCTTTCCCCGTCCAAAACCATTTCCGGCACTGTCGGCGGTATTTTATCGGCCACTGCCATTGCCGCGTTGATGGCGCCGATTACGCCGTTTTCCCACGGCCAAGCAGCCGTTATCGGCTTTATCGTCTGCCTGATGGGTTTCTTTGGCGGCCTGGTTATGTCTGCCATCAAACGCGATTACGGTGTCAAAGACTGGGGCAATATGATACGTGGCCACGGCGGCATGCTTGACCGCGTGGATTCGATTTGTTTTGCCGCACCCGTGTTTTTCCACATCACCCGTTATTTCTGGAACGGCTAAACTTCAGGCCGTCTGAAAGCTGTTTTCAGACGGCCTTGAATATATGAAACTGCCAGCCCTACCAATTCGTTATACAATACGCGACCATTGTTATTACACACACAACATGAATAAACCTTCTCCAATCTTTCCCATTTTTCTTGCTACGATTATCTTCGCCCTCATTGTTTGGTCAGGTATCAATCCCCATGACCGCGCAGTCTGGTACGCCGAAATCATTCCCGTAGCATCCGTATTCTTCCTTCTGGTTGCCACCTACCGCATTTTCCGATTCAGCAACCTGGCCTACTTATTCATGAGTTTCTGGCTCATCATGCATTCCATCGGTGCATACTACACTTTTGCAGATGTACCGTTTGAATCCATCAACCGCTTTGTCGAGCCAATTTTGGGCGAAAACCGCAATCATTACGACCGTATTGCCCATTACATCATCGGCTTTTATGCCTATCCAATGGCTGAATGGCTGCTACGCCGCAAGCTGTGCAACCTGCCGTTGGCCTTATTTTTCTCCCTGTTCTTCATTATGAGCGTGGCTGCCGCCTATGAAATCATCGAATGGCAATATGCTGTCATCGACGGCGGAGAAGCCGGACTGGAATTTTTGGGTTCTCAAGGCGATATTTGGGACGCGCAAAAAGACATGCTTGCCGATACTTTGGGCGCGTTAACTTCTCTGTTTATTTTTGTGTTTACCCGACCCGATAAACGCTTGGGTTTCTCTTAAATCTACCCCTTTACAGCAAAAGGCCGTCTGAAACCAGATTTTCAGACGGCCTTTTTCATTTTTCTATTGGTATGTTGGAACATTGGTTGACAATAATTGGAGTGGGTTGTCGACCATCAAGTTGAATATAAAGTTTTAAATATCGACATCAAAGTGCGCTAGTACCAATACAGAAAGCTTCATTAATAACAATTTTGTCGGCCAGCCTGATCTAAGATTTGCCGACAACGGTATAGATTCTATGCGTATGATGATGCGTATAGAAGATCATGACACCTTTTTTAACCGCAAATTGCAAATTAAAAGTAATATGGAATTGTGAGAAATCACCAAAATTTACTCGACAATGTCGAATAATCTTTCAGTGAGTAGTTCCTGAAACGCAGTACGCCTACTTTGGATTGATTAATTTGGGTTGGATCAAGAACAAAGGTCGTCTGAATGTTTCAGATGGCCTTATATATTTCGCCTCTTTGATATGTCTTTTCTCATCGGTTTTATCAAATATAAAAAAGCGTACCTTTCTAGGTACGCTTTTTTTCAATCTGACTCAAAATTAGAATTTCGCGCCAGACTCGTTTGCCATAAAGTCTACAGCAGCTTTAACTTCATCGTCACTCAAGCTGCTGTTGCCACCTTTGGCAGGCATTGAATTAAAACCTTCAAGCGCGTGTTTGTGCAAAGTGTCTTTACCTTGCTTAATTCGAGGAGCCCAGTCTTCTTTTTTACCTACGACAGGAGCGCCTGGAATCATACCGCCATGACATGTTTTACAGTTGGCTTCAAAAACAGCTTTGCCATCTACCTTAACCGGAGCCGCTTCTGCTTTTTCAGCAGGTTTGGCTTCAGCAGCCGGAGCAGCTTTAGCATCTGAAGCAGGAGCGGCAGATGCTGCGCTGTCAGCTGCAGGGGCTGATGCTTCGGCTGCTGGAGCAGCTTGAGCAGGCTCAGCTTTTTTAGCAGGAGCTTTTTTACCGTCTTTGTTAGACATACCCCAAACGTAAGCAGTCATGATGTGCAGCTTGTCTTTGTCGAGGAAGTGACCCCAAGCAGGCATTTGGCTGCTGCGGCCGTTGGTAATGGTTTCGGTAATCGCTTTTTGAGTACCGCCCCACAACCATACATCGTCAGTCAGGTTCGGACCAAGACCTTGGATACCTTGACCTTTGTCGCCGTGACAAGTGAAACAGTTGGCAGGTGGGCCGCTAAACAGGGCTTTACCGCGTTCTGCACGTTCTTCGTCGTATTGACCTTTAGGTTTAGAAAGAGACATAACATACTGTGTTACGTTTTTCACGCCTTCTTCACCCAAAGCAGGACCCCATGCAGGCATGGCGGCAGTACGGCCTTTTTCAATAGTTTCCTGAATTTTTTCAGGTTCGCCGCCCCACAGCCAGTCGTCGTCAGTCAGATTTGGGAAGCCTTTAGAGCCTTTGGCATCTGAACCATGACATTGGATACAGTAGGTATTGAAAAGGTTTTGACCGATAGCTTGTGCTTCAGGATTTTTAGCCACTTGATCAATCGGCATTTTGGCAAACTTAGCATACATTTGGCTGTATTTCTGTTCGGCTTTGGCAACCTCTTCTTCATACTGACCGTGGCTAGTCCAGCCCCAGATACCTTTAAAGTCACCGACACCCGGATACATGACCAGATAGCCGATACCGAAGGTCCAAGTGCAGACATACAGCCAAAACCACCAACGCGGCAGCGGGTTGTTGTATTCTTCAATACCGTCCCATTCATGACCTGTCGTTTTGACTTCTTCGCCCTTTTTAGGACGCTTCACAACGTTTTGGGAAAGCAGCAGCCATGCCAAGCCGATAAAGCTGAGCACGACAATAACTGCAATGTATATATTCCAGAAATTGCTGGTAAATTGGGATGTTGTGTTCATTCTTTTGCTCCGTGATCACGGACTAAACTGTTATCGCCCGTCTTTTTCAGACGACCCTTTATCATCATTGTCAAAAATACTGTTGGCAGCATCATCGTAGTTCTTTTTATTACGTCGATTAAAAACAATATAAAGCACTAAGATGAAACTGATAAAAACCCAAACAGTAAAGAGCGAGCGAGCCCAGTTCACGTCCATGATGTTACCTTACGTTTTTCAATGCCAAGCCTAAGCCTTGCAGGTATGCAATCACCGCATCCAGCTCTGATTTGTTTGCCAAAGCTTCAGGAGCTTTTTCAATTTCTTCATCGCTGTAAGGCGTACCGACTTTACGCAGGGCTTTCATATGTGCCACTGTTGCTTCGGCATCGACTTTGTTGCGGGCAAGCCATGGGAAAGCAGGCATATTGGACTCTGGCACAACGTCGCGCGGATTCAGCAAGTGGATGCGGTGCCATTCGTCGGAATAGCGGCCGCCTACACGAGCCAAGTCCGGACCGGTACGTTTGGAACCCCATTGGAACGGATGGTCATAAACAGACTCACCGGCAACGGAGTAGTGGCCGTAACGTTCGGTTTCTGCACGGAACGGACGAATCATTTGAGAGTGGCAGTTATAGCAGCCTTCGCGTACGTAAATATCACGACCGGCCACTTGCAAAGCGTTATAAGGTTTCACACCTTCAATAGGTTGGGTTACAGCCTTGGAGAAGAACAGCGGCACGGCTTCAATCAACAGACCTACGCTGACTACAAGCAGGGTAAATACAATCAGGACGCCGACTTTTTCTTCAGCTAATTGTTGTAATTTCATTTTGGTAGCCTTTTCTTATGTTTTTAGTGGTGCTGGGTTTGAGACACCGCGGGAATCTCGGCATCAACCGCTTTGCCACTGATGGCTGTACGGTAAACGTTGTATGCCATGATACACATACCGCTCAGGTACAGCAGGCCGCCGGTGAAACGAATCATGTAGTAAGGCATGGTACGTTTAACTGACTCTACAAACGAATAAGTCAAAGTACCGTCAGCATTCAGAGAACCCCACATCAGGCCTTGCATCACACCGGCAATCCACATCGCGGCGATATACAGAACCACACCGATGGTTGCAATCCAGAAATGCGCTTCAACCAATTTGGTGCTGTACATTTCGTTTTTACCGAAGAGGCGTGGGATCATATAGTAAACGGAACCGATGGTTACGAAGCCTACCCAACCCAATGCACCGGCGTGAACGTGTGCAACAGTCCAGTCAGTGTAGTGGCTCAGAGCGTTAACAGTTTTGATAGACATCATCGGACCTTCGAAGGTAGACATACCGTAGAAGGACAGAGATACGATCAAGAATTTCAAAATCGGGTCAGTACGCAGTTTGTCCCATGCACCAGACAGAGTCATGATACCGTTGATCATACCGCCCCAAGAAGGTGCGAACAGGATCAAAGACAATACCATACCCAAAGATTGAGTCCAGTCAGGCAATGCGGTGTAGTGCAAGTGGTGAGAACCTGCCCACATATAAGTGAAAATCAAAGCCCAAAAGTGAACAACGGACAAGCGGTAAGAGTAAATAGGACGACCTGCTTGTTTTGGTACGAAGTAGTACATCATACCCAAGAAACCGGCTGTCAGGAAAAAGCCCACCGCATTGTGGCCATACCACCATTGAACCATCGCATCAATCGCACCAGAGTAAACTGGGTAAGATTTCATCAAACCGGCAGGGATGCTGATATTATTGACGATGTGCAACAGCGCAACAGCCAAGATAAAGCCGCCGTAGAACCAGTTGGCAACGTAAATATGTTTGATTTTACGTTTGGCAATCGTACCGAAGAATACGATAGCGTAGGCAACCCACACCAGCGTAATCAAAATGTCGATAGGCCATTCCAACTCGGCGTATTCTTTACCTTGGGTATAACCCATAGGCAAGCTGATAGCCGCAGCCACGATGACAGCCTGCCAACCCCAGAAGGTAAATGCAGGCAACCAACCGCCAAACAGACGGGTATTACATGTACGTTGAACAACGTAGTATGATGTACCGATCAAACCGCAACCACCGAATGCAAAAATAACCGCATTGGTATGCAGCGGACGCAGGCGGCCAAAGTGGAACCAAGGTCCAATTTCAGATAAATCAAGGGATGGAGCAAATAATTGGGCGGCTACAATTACACCGACCAACATGCCCACAATACCCCAAACTACAGTCATGATGGCGAACTGGCGCACCACTTTGTAGTTATAAGTTTGTGTGTCCATGGAAGTCTCCATAAATTATGGGTATAAAAAATTTTTATCTCACCCCAACCCTTACGTTTATGAAAAGCGCAATACGGCTAAGGCTCAAATTTTTCTAAATTTAACATAGACACCACAACATGCCAAGCAAAATTACATTCCATATTGCATAAAACCTTTAGTGAGACATCATCTCATTTCTTTTATAATCAATAATTTATTTAAACATATTCAATAAATAGGGCACGGCATTTTTTCAAGCCTCCTTTTTCGTACAGATTTATTGATATAGATTAAACCCAACCTTTTAAAACACTTATTCTTAATAAACTTTAGCAAACTATACGATAGCTATGATTAATTACAAAATTACCCCCAACTTTCTGTCTCATGAATGGCACATCACCTTATCGTTCACCCAACCCAATGATTATGAAACAGAAATCAGCCTACCAAACTGGGTTCCCGGCAGCTACCTCATCCGTGACTTTGCCCGCCACATCACACACATCAGCGCACGCTGCGACGACAAAGCCCAGCCGCTAACACAAACCAGCAAAAACCATTGGCAAACCCCGGCCCTCAGTGGAGCGTGGGAAATTTACTACACCATCTACGCATTCGACTTGTCTGTACGCGGCTCATTCCTCAGTACCGAGCGCGGCTTTTTCGATGGCGCGTGCCTCTTCTTAAAAGTACACGGACAAGAGGAACAACCGCACCAAGTCGAATTTCCTACCCTGCCACACACATGGCAAATAGCCACAACCCTGCCCCAAATTTCGGCGACCACTTTTCAGACGGCCTCATATACCGAGCTTATTGATCACCCCGTTGAAACAGGCATCATCGAATTCCTCGACTTTGAAGCACAAGGCATCCCCCACCGTATTGCATTAAGTGGTATTTACCCCGATTTCGACCGCGCCCGCTTCCTCGCCGATATTCAAAAAATCTGCGAAACCGAGTTGGCGATGTTCCCCACCCCTGCCCCGTTTACCGAATACCTTTTCCTACTACATCTGGGCGACAACCTCTACGGCGGACTGGAACACATCAGCAGCACCGCCCTACTCGCCGACCGCCACAGTCTGCCATCTTACGATATGGGCGAAGCCGACAAAGCCTATACCGAACTGCTCGGCCTCTTTTCCCATGAATACTTCCACGCATGGAACGTCAAATCCATCAAACCGGCCGTCTTCGCACCTTACAATCTCGACCAAGAAAACTACACCGAGCAACTTTGGGCATTTGAAGGCATTACGTCCTACTACGACGACCTCTTTCTTGCTAGAAGCAAAACCATCAGCCCCGAAGCCTACCTTACCCTGCTTGCACAAGGCATCACACGCGTACAGCAGACACAAGGCCGTCTGAAACAAACACTTGCCCAATCCAGTTTCAGCGCATGGGACAAGTTCTACAAACAAGACGAAAACAGCCCAAACGCCATCGTCAGCTACTATCAAAAAGGCGCACTGGCCGCACTTTGCCTCGACCTCATCATCCGTGAAAAAAGCCAAGGCAAATACACCCTCGACAGCGTGATGCAGCAACACTATCGCGACTGGTGCGACACCCATCAAGGCATACCCGAAAAACACTGGCAAACCCGTTGCCAAGAAATGACCGGTTTAGATTTAGCAACCTTCTTTCAGACGGCCTTATACAGCACCGAAGACCTTCCGCTCGCAGAATGTCTGCAAAGCGTAGGTGTCAAACTCGACTTCATCCCCCTGCCACGCCAGCACGGCGGAGCATTTGCAAGCGAACCCCAATCGGTTGCCCCCGCCAATGATTTGGGCGCACGTTTCAAACAAAACGGCGACCACGCTATCCTGACTCATGTATTTAATGGCGGCAGCGCAGAAAATGCCGGACTCTGCCCGCAAGACAAAATCATCGCCTTAGGCGGATATGCCTGCAACGACCTTGCGGCTCAGTGGAGCAAACTGCCTATCGGCACGCGCACCACCATCCATTTCTTCCGCCAAGGCCTGTTGCGCGAAACCAGTATCACAGTTCAAGCAGCAGAAGCCAATACCGCCCTGCTACACATTACCGATCGCCCAAAACTCGAAAACTGGTTGTACAATCATTAAATAAAACTTCAAACGGCCTGCCACTTTCTAGGCCGTCTGAAATCTACATATCCGCTCAATATAAAGAAAGGAAAAACTATGCCCATCCGTAAACTGACCGACTCCCTCTATATCGCCCCCCAACTGACCGAAGCCGATGTCCAAGAAGCCGTACGTCTCGGCATCCAAACCGTCATCTGCAACCGCCCGGACGGCGAAGAAGAAAACCAACCGGCTTTTGCCGAAGTACAAAACTGGTTTAAAGAAGCCGGCATCAACCAATTCTCACACCAGCCTGTTGTTGCGCCTCAAATCAACGCAGCCGATGTTGCAGCCTTCCAAAATCTGTTGCAACAATCTCCGGCTCCTATCCTTGCCTTCTGCCGTACCGGCACTCGCTGCTCCTTGCTTTGGGGTTATCATCAAGTGCAACACGGCGCATCCGTAGCCGAAGTAGTTGCCGCAGCCGAGCAGGCGGGCGTCAACCTCAGCAGCTTTGAAGCCCGCCTGCAAGAAGCCAAAGATAAAGGTTTGGCTTAATACTTAATTTATATAAGTAGCAGCCTTTAAACCAATCAGGCCGTCTGAAACCAATTCTTTCAGACGGCCTAATGACTTTTATTCACAATCAAACCTTATTTTTAATTTATTTCCACTATCCTAAAAATATATTTTCTAAATCAAGCCCGAATTGACCTGTATCAATACCCCAACCCTATTTTCATTTATAATGCCTTTCAATGCTTCAGGGCCAAGCCCTAATCATCCAGTTTTCCTCTATAAGAGCCAGCTCTCTTATTAAATGATTTTTCTTTCCTCTTGATGTGTGTGTGTTTGGGTGTGGCCGAAAGCCACCCCCTTTTTTTTATACCTACCCCTTTTAAGGCCGTCTGAAAACTTTCAGACGGCCTTTCCTTTCCCCTCACAAAAATAGTATAAAATCCCCTTATCGTTCAAACCACAAACTCAAAATACCATGGTCAATAAACTCACTCCCCCTCCCAGCCTGCCCGATCCGCAAGACCTCCGCGCTGTTATCGCCTACAACATGCGCCTCTACCGCGTCAACCACGGCTGGTCGCAAGAAGAACTGGCGCGCCAATGCGGACTTGACCGTACCTACGTCTCCGCCGTCGAACGCAAACGCTGGAACATCGCCCTTTCCAACATCGAAAAAATCGCATCCGCACTTAAAATCGCCCCTTACAAACTCCTCCTTCCGCCGCAAGAAATGCTCCGCCAAATGACCGAGCCTGCCGATACCCAAGCCTAATTCACAGCCAGATACCATCATGACCGCCGCCCAACAAGCCATCCAAACCTACCAGCAGCAAAAAGCCGCAGCAGAAACTGCCTACCGCCAAAACAACCGCCCTACCGCTTACTTCCGCGACCATATCGCTGCTGCCGAAACCCTGCTACAAACCCTCTGGCAAATCCACTTCCCCGACAGCAACGACATCAGTCTCATTGCCATCGGCGGCTTTGGGCGTTGCGAACTCTATCCCCATTCCGACTGGGACTTAGCAATTATTTCCTCCACTCCTTTTTCAGACGACCTGCAACAGCAAACCGCCCAATTTATCCAAACCCTTTGGGACGCACACCTCAATCCCGCCATCAAAAGCGGCAGCATAGAAGAAATCCTCCAAAGCACCCAAAACGACATTACCGGCGAAACCGCCTTTCTAGAAGCACGCCACCTACAAGGCAATGCCGACCTTACCGCCCAACTTCTAAACAAACTCAACACACGCCGCGACACAGCCACCTTTATCGAAGCCAAACTCCTCGAAATGGAGCAACGCCATACCAAATCCCAAGGTACAGGCGCACAACTCGAACCCAACATCAAAACTTGCCCCGGCGGCCTGCGCGACATCCACACCCTGATTTGGACAGCCAAAGCACAAGGCATAGACAGCAACCCCACCGCCCTTGTTACTGCCGGCGTCCTCACACGCACCGAAGCCGGTATGTTGGCCCATGGCTACCGCCGGCTCGCCAACATCCGCATTCATCTCCACCTTACTGCCGACCGCCCCGAAGACAGGCTGCTTTTCGACTACCAGTCCCAAGTTGCCGAAAGCTTAGGCTATACCCAACCCGACATCCGCGGCCGAAGCGAAGCCCTAATGCACACCTTCTACCGTGCCACTAAAGCCATCAAACAACTCAACGGCATCCTCATTCCGGTTCTCAAAAACCATCAAACCTCCAGCCGTCCCCAACATATCCACCCCATCGACAGCCGCTACAAACGCATCGGCCACCAAATCGCCGCCAACGACCTTGCCCTGTTCGAACAAAATCCCGAACACATCTTCACCATCATTCAAACCATGCAGGAGCAAAACATCACCACCATCGAGCCGCAAACCCTACGTGCATGGTGGGCGGCCACACGAAAAATCAACGCCCGTTTCACCCAAAATCCAGAAAACCGCCGCCGCTTTATCCAATTCTTCAAACACGGCACCGGCCTTACCCAAACCCTCCGTTTTCTCAACCTCTACGGCGTACTTGGCCGCTATCTCCCCGCATGGGAAAAAATCACCGGCCTGCTCCAACACGACCTCTTCCATATTTACCCCGTAGACGACCACATCCTGACCGTCGTCCGCAATATGCGCCGTCTCGCCATCGAAACCCACAGCCACGAAATGCCCGAGGCCAGCGCCATCATGCAGGCCTACCCAAGACCGCATGTCCTCTACACCGCCGCCCTGCTGCACGACATCGCCAAAGGCCGTGGCGGCGATCACGCCAAAGAAGGCATCAAAGACGCACAACAATTCGCCGCCAACCACTACTACACCGAAGAAGAAAGCCACCTCCTCGCATGGCTGGTTGAAAACCACCTGCTCATGTCCACCGTTGCCCAAAAAGAAGACATCCAAGATCCCCATGTCCTCCAAGCCTTTTGCCGCCGTATTCCCACGCGCGAATACCTCGACGCACTCTACCTGCTTACCATTGCCGACATCCGCGGCACCAACCCCAAACTTTGGAACACATGGCGCGCCAGTCTGCTCCAAACCCTCTACCACAGCACCGCCGCCGTTTTAAACAGCAAACACCACGATCCCGAACGCCTCCCCAACCGACGCGAACAAGCCTCGACCGATCAGCTCACACGCGCGGCCGTTCCCCTCAAAAACCAACAAAAACTCCGCCGCATCCTCGGCAGCGCATACTACGTCCGCCATCAGACGCGAGAAATCCTCTGGCACACCGCAAACCTCGCCTACGACACCCAAAGTCCGGCCGTCCGCAGCCGTATCCTCCCCCAAAGCAACAGCCTTCAAGTCATGGTATTCATGCCCAATGGCGACCGCCTCTTCGCACGCCTCTGCCGCATCTTCAGCAGCCACCGCTTCGACATCCAAGCCGCCCGTGCCTTTATTACCGAGCACGACTACATCCTTGACACCTTTATCCTGCAACTTCCCGACAATCTCCCGCCCGAAGAATATCCCGACCGTCAAAGCGCACTCGAAGCCGAACTCAACAGCTTCATCCACGGCAATACCACCGTCCAAAAACAAAGCGGCCGCCCGCACATCAGCCGCCGCATCCGCCACATTCCCATTCCGCCTACCGTAATCATCACCCCCGAAGAAGATTATCCCGGCTGGCACACCATAGACATCACCGCCGTCAACCGCCCCCATCTCCTCGCCGATATCGCCGAGACCTTCTTTGCACACAACATCAGCCTGCGCTACGCCAAAATCACCACCTTGGATCAGCGCATTGAGGACAGCTTCATCACCTACAGCCCATCCCTCCAAGACCCGCAAACCCAAAACACCCTAAAACAGGCATTGATCGAAGTCTTGGCCCCATAAAGGCCGTCTGAACATCTTAAAAACATAGGGTGAGCATTTTTTGCTCACCCTAATCGCACCCAAAAATATAAATATCTCGAACATACCCTTCTAAAACACTCAAGAAATCCAAAGCCTTAAAATTCGAAACCAAAACTTCCTTCTGACATAAAACTACATTCTAAAATCATAACCCATATGAATATAATTCCAATAACAAATTTTCATTCACCTATTACACCAAACCTTCTTCAAAAATCCTTCCTTCCAAATTTTCTCCTTATCCGTATTCAAACAAAATACGCATAAAAAATAAAACCCATAAAAAACAAAAAAATAAAATCACAAAATATTAAACTCACCGATTAATCCATAAAAATACCGTCCATCTAAATCAATTAACATATTATTGAGTCAAGCTTAATTTCTGACGAAAACGTCACATACCCAAACTTGCACACACTCTCTGTCACAAAAAACACAAAACTGACAAAAAACGTCAACCCCCTATTTCCCAAAAATCCTGAAACTTTCAAACAAAACCTCACAAAATTTAAAAATTTAAAAATAATTTCAATAAAAACAATAAACAAAAAATAAAAAATAAATTTTCTAATCAGTTTTGCACACTTGGCACACCGACTGCTTGTAATAACACATCCGATAAGGCTCAAGCCTCAAAGCAGCAAGCCCGACGGAAGCTGTATATTCCTTCTTACTTATGGTTTACTCATAATACATAGTGCCAAGCACATTACGGATTTTTTACTTAAACACAATTATTCACACTTTAAAACTGGAATTTTAAACAATGAAAGCAATCCAAAAAGGTTTCACCCTGATCGAATTGATGATCGTTATCGCCATCTTGGGCATCTTGGCCGTAATCGCTCTGCCTGCATACCAAGACTACACCGTCCGCGCTAAAGTAGCTGAAGGCTTAGGCCTCGCAGCTCCTGCAAAATTGGCCGTATATGAAACTTCCGCAGCACTCGGTAGCTTGGATAAAGTTAATGCTGAGAATAGTGGTTATAAATTTGTAAAAACCAAGTACGTTGAAAGTATTAAAATTGAAGACGGCGGTATAATTAAAGTTGTAACTAAAGATACTGGAGCAAAAGACAATCCTGAATTTACTCTGACCCCAAGCCAAGCTTCAAATAATATTGAAGCACCAATCGAGTGGGCATGTACTAAAGATAAAGGTGAAGAGAAACATTTGCCTGCTAACTGCCGAGCTGATACTCCTAAGAAGCCATAATTTTTACATAAACAGCACATTTTCAGATAAGCTTTTCAGATAAAAGCAAATCCCATAAGATTATTATGGGATTTGCTTTATAAAAATAAAAAAGCTTGAAAACGATACACTCAAATGAATACCCCATTTCAAACCCAAAAAGGTTTTACCCTGATTGAGCTGATGATAGTTATCGCTATCCTCGGTATTCTGGTTGTTGTCGCCATACCCACTTACAAAAACCATACCGGTAGGGCGCAAGCCTCCGAAGCAATATACCTTACCGACGACCTGAAAACCGAAATCAGCATTGCCTCAGCGGTAAATAACCGCCTGCCCAATGCAGAGGATGTCAGCAAACAAGGCGCAATCGGCGTTATCGCTCAAAGCATCGGCGGCACATACATCCAAAACGGTGGCGTAACTGTAGAAGCAGATACAGGCAAAATCAGCATTCCTTTCGATAAAGGACAAAACAAAGGCAAAGTCCTGACCCTGACCCCTTATCGAAATAATAACGATTCGACTTGGTTGCTCAACTGGCGATGCGGCGGAACACTGGATCCGATGATGGTTCCCGCCATGTGCCGCGATAACTCAAACGGATAACAACCAAGCATATACCCTAAGAAAAACACAAAAATACATTGCGAAGAAAACACCCCAAACAAAGCCAAATACAAACGCGGAAAACGAATCAAAGCAAAAGAACAAAACTCTCCAAAACACGGTCATTAAGAGCCTGAATGATCACATTACGAAAATAAATGCCGTCTGAAATTCATTTTCAGACGGCCTCTTTATATCCAATCCTAATATGACATAAAACTTTGATCTAGATTAGTTTCAGACGGCCTTCATCTTTTCACCACTACATAAAACAAATTCGCAACACTCCTTATAAGACAATTTGTCGCCTATCTGAACTCAATATATAATTTAACCATACAAGTCTTTATTTTTAAGCATTTTTCATTTTTAAAACATACATTACCTACATTGGGAGAACCATCATGCCTCATCTAAACTTGGATAAAACGGATTTAAAGATTCTGCAGGTTTTGCAGGAAAATGGGCGGTTGAGCAATGTTGAGCTTTCTGAAAAGGTGGCGCTCTCCCCTTCTCCCTGCCTGCGCCGTCTCAAACAGCTTGAAGATGCGGGCATTATTCAAAAATACGCTGCCCAGCTTTCTCCCGTATCTTTGGGCTTGGGCTTGCAGGCTTTTATCCGTGTATCGATTAGCAAGGCAAAAGATGCGCGCGAGGATTTTTCCGAATCTGTCCGCGCCTGGCCGGAAGTATTAAGCTGCTTTGCTTTAACAGGCGAAACCGACTATCTGCTCCATGCGTTTTTTACCGATATGAACGCGTTTTCCCATTTTGTTTTGGACACGCTGCTTTCGCACCACGGCGTGCAAGATGCGCAATCGAGTTTTGTGTTGAAAGAAATTAAAAACACGACTGCTCTGCCTTTAGTTCATTTGGTTCAGGATTAATGATTTAAAACTGATAAAGGCCGTCTGTTATTCAGACGGCCTTTTAAATTCCAATGGTTTGCTTTCAAGCCCATACACTTGTATACTTTTTAAGAATAATTCACATAAGCTTTTACTATGACTGACACTGCCCATCTCGATATCGATACTGTTTCAGAACATACCAAACAATGGCTGGAAAAAGCCGTTATCGGGCTGAATCTCTGCCCGTTTGCCAAAGCGCCGCACGTTAAAAACCTGGTTCGCATCGTTGTCAGCGAAGCCCGTCATTTGGACGGTTTCCTTGAGGACTTGGATCGTGAATTGCAACTTCTGGGCAATACGCCTGCTTCGGAATTGGAAACCACTTTACTGGTTCATCCGACGCTATTCCCTGATTTTGAAACCTTCAACCAAATGCTGGAAATTGCCGACGATGCGGTTATAGAAAACGAATTGGAAGGCATTGTCCAAATTGCGCCGTTCCATCCCGATTTTCAATTTGAAGGCACTGAAGCCGACGACATCAACAACTACACCAACCGCTCGCCCTACCCGACCTTGCATCTGATTCGTGAAGACAGTATTGCCAAAGCGGCTGAAGCATTTCCTGATGCCTCGGCAATTTTCGACCGCAATATCGCACTACTGGAAAAAATGGGGCATGAGGGCTGGGATAAATTAGACATTCCGCGTTGTCCATTTCCACATCACAAGCCGTCTGAAAACAAATAATTGGTGACGGGAAGATGGTTCGCTATTTATTGATTTTTTGCGGCGCATTGTCGCTTGTCTTGGGCATTATCGGCATTTTCCTGCCATTACTGCCGACTACGCCTTTCATTTTATTGACCGCCGCCTGCTGGGCAAAAGCTTCGCCGCGCTTTCACAATTGGCTGTATCATCACCGCCATTTCGGCCCGATCATACAAAATTGGGAAAACAACGGCGCCGTGCCGCGCAAGGCAAAGTTCTTCGCTATCGGCATGATGGCCCTTTCTTGCCTGTTTATGTTTTGGCAATTTCCAGAACGCTGGTGGATTGGTGCCGTTTCATCAGTCTTCTGTAGCTGCGTGGCTGTGTGGATGTGGTTACGGCCGGAGGCATAAAATAAAACAGGTGGGCATTTTCGCTTACCTATTTTTTTGTTTTCATACCCAATTTATCCATTAAAACAATCAGTAAGAACTAAAACACCCTATTCATCCTCATTTTTCAGACGGCCTCCATTTATTCAATTAAATGTAAATTTTAGCTAAAATTAATTCAAAATATTTTTTCGATAGCATTATTTTCAAAGTTTCAAGCTCCTGTTTCAAAAACATTTTTTTACTACTTCCAACTACTCCCATCGCTTTTATTCCTTTATTTGTATCAACATTTCTTTTGATTCCAACACTCTAAACCGTCCCTTAACACTTGCTTTGCGTTATACTTTCCCCTGACACAACCGCGCAGTTCGTCTGGATATTTTCAGACGGCCTGAATATTTCACCGCCGTGCTCTCTCAACGAAGTTCCTCACTGCGCAACAGAATAAAAAGGAAATACTATGCGCTATCTCTCATTTTTACTGCTTCTTACCGCCTTTCCTGCTGCGGCATCCGATTTTGACGGCTCATCCGCAAGCCTGCTTTGGGGTCTGCCGTTTGCACTGATTCTCTTGTCTATTGCACTCGGACCTCTGTTTTTCTCCCGCATTTGGCATCACCACTTCGGCAAAATTACAGCGTTTTGGACGCTGCTGTTTTTAACGCCGTTTATCGTAACCTTTGGTTTCGGAGCCGGCGTACATACCGTTGCCCACGCGTTGGTTGAAGAATATATCCCCTTTATCCTGTTGCTTTTGGCACTCTATACCATTTCAGGCGGTATTTTTGTCAGCGGCGACTTGCACGGCTCGCCCAAATTAAACACAACCCTGTTGGCAGTCGGCACGGCTTTGTCGTCCATCATGGGGACGACAGGCGCGGCGATGCTGATGATTCGTCCGCTTTTGAAAGCCAACCATAAACGCCACTACCGCGTTCACATCGTGATTTTCTTCATTTTCTTGGTGGCGAATATCGGCGGCGGTCTGACTCCTTTAGGCGATCCTCCTTTGTTCTTAGGATTCCTGAAAGGCGTAGATTTCATGTGGACGGTCAAACACATGCTGATGCCTGTATTGATCAGTTCTGTGATTTTGCTGGCCGTTTTCTACATCATCGACAGCCGACACTTCAACCGTGAACAAAGCGAACACCTTGCTCCTGCTCCTTCCGATAAAGAAGACAAAGTCAAAATTTACGGCAAATGGAATTTTCTGTTACTGGCCGGTGTAGTCGGCGCGGTTTTGCTGTCCGGTTTGTGGAAACCAAATCATCCGGGCTTTGAAATCTTAGGCAGCCATTACGCCTTGCAAAACCTGATGCGCGATGGCATTTTGCTGGCTTTGACCGCCGTATCTTGGATTATTACGCCCAAACAGGTACGCGCAGGCAATGAGTTCAACTTCGAGCCGATTGCCGAAGTGGGCAAACTGTTTTTGGGTATTTTCATTACCATTTCGCCTGTTTTGGCGATTTTGAAAGCCGGCGAAACAGGCGCATTGGCTTCCGTTGTTTCTTTGGTTCACGACGCGGCAGGCAATCCGATTAATGTGATGTATTTCTGGATGAGCGGCATTTTGTCGGCATTCTTGGATAACGCGCCGACTTATTTGGTGTTCTTCAATATGGCCGGTGGCGATGCCCAAGCCTTGATGACAGGCCACCTGTTCCACTCGCTGCTGGCAGTATCTATGGGTTCCGTATTTATGGGTGCGCTCACTTATATCGGTAATGCGCCGAACTTCATGGTCAAAGCCATTGCCGAACAACGCGGCGTACCGATGCCTTCCTTCTTCGGCTATATGGCATGGTCGGTGATTGTATTGGTACCTCTGTTTGCCCTGCATACGATGATTTTCTTTGTTTGGCAGCTCTTTTAAACTTAAAGGCCGTCTGAAATTCAGACGGCCTTTCATTTTCAGCCATATCATCAAATATAGCGTTTAAATATCAATCAGTTAAAAATTATTTCCCTTAACACTCGATTACACATTCCTACTTTTTTCCCACTTTTCCCGTAAAAATAAGCGTAAAACTGACATAAAGCAGCCTATACCTGATAAAATCTAAAGCTTTGTTGTTTGCGTTTATTCGTTGTTTTTATAGCAAACCTCTGCTTTTTCAGACGGCCCATCCGTTGTTTCAAAACATTACATGCCGTCTGAAAAAAACAATCCGACATCCGAATCTCAACCCACCAAAAAGTAACGCATCCTTATGATTAAGATAAAAAAAGGCTTAGACCTGCCTATCGCAGGCAGACCGGAGCAAGTCATTTATGACGGTCCGGCCATTACCGAAGTCGCGTTGCTTGGCGAAGAATATGTCGGCATGCGCCCCTCGATGAAAATCAAGGAAGGCGAAGCCGTCAAAAAAGGCCAAGTGCTGTTTGAAGACAAAAAGAATCCGGGCGTAGTATTTACTGCTCCGGCTTCAGGCAAAATCGCCGCGATTCACCGTGGCGAAAAGC
This sequence comes from Neisseria sp. P0013.S005, assembly GCF_051958425.1. NCBI lineage: Bacteria > Pseudomonadati > Pseudomonadota > Betaproteobacteria > Neisseriales > Neisseriaceae > Neisseria > Neisseria sp. P0013.S005. Next base: position 113,810 of record NZ_JBQCVL010000001.1, read on the forward strand.
GCGTACTTCAGTCAGTCGTAATTGCCGTTGAAGGCAACGACGAAATCGAGTTCGAACGCTACGCACCTGAAGCGCTGGCAAAATTGAGCAGCGAAGAAGTGCGCCGCAACCTGATCCAATCCGGTTTGTGGACTGCACTGCGCACCCGTCCGTTCAGCAAAATCCCTGCCGTCGATGCCGAACCGTTCGCCATCTTCGTCAATGCGATGGACACCAATCCGCTGGCTGCCGATCCTACGGTCATCATCAAAGAAGCCGCCGAAGACTTCAAACGCGGCCTGCTGGTATTGAGCCGCCTGACCGAACGTAAAATCCATGTATGTAAAGCAGCCGGCGCAGATGTGCCGTCTGAAAACGCTGCCAACATCGAAACACATGAATTTGGCGGCCCGCATCCTGCCGGTTTGAGTGGCACGCACATTCATTTCATCGAGCCGGTCGGTGCAAACAAAACCGTTTGGACCATCAATTATCAAGATGTGATTGCCATTGGCCGTTTGTTTGCAACAGGCCGTCTGAACACCGAGTGCGTGATTGCCTTGGGTGGCTCTCAAGTCAACAAACCGCGCCTCTTGCGTACCGTTTTGGGTGCGAAAGTATCGCAAATTACTGCAGGCGAATTGGTTGACGCAGACAACCGCGTGATTTCCGGCTCAGTATTGAACGGCGCGATTGCACAAGGCGCGCACGATTACCTCGGCCGCTACCACAATCAGATTTCCGTTATCGAAGAAGGCCGCAGCAAAGAGCTGTTCGGCTGGGTTGCGCCGCAGCCGGACAAATACTCGATTACGCGTACGACCCTCGGTCATTTCCTGAAAAACAAACTCTTCAAGTTCACGACAGCCGTCAATGGCGGCGACCGTGCCATGGTGCCGATTGGCACTTACGAACGCGTGATGCCGCTGGACATCCTGCCTACTTTGCTTCTGCGCGATTTAATCGTCGGTGATACCGACAGCGCGCAGGCTTTGGGTTGCTTGGAATTGGACGAAGAAGACCTCGCTTTGTGCAGCTTCGTCTGCCCGGGTAAATACGAATACGGCCCGCTGTTGCGCAAGGTGCTGGAAACCATTGAGAAGGAAGGCTGATTATGGGCTTGAAACATTTTCTGGAAAAAATCGAACCGCACTTCCTGCCGGGCGGCAAACATGAAAAATGGTATGCCCTCTATGAAGCTGCGGCGACGATTTTCTACACATCCGGTGCGGTAACGCGCAAAGCGGCGCACGTCCGCGATGCGCTGGATTCCAAACGCATGATGATTTTGGTATGGCTGGCTTTGTTCCCCGCCATGTTTTACGGTATGTACAACGTCGGCGCACAGGCATTCGGTGCGCTGACACCCGATTTGCTGCAACAAAGCATCGCAAACGACTGGCATTACGCCCTTGCCAACGCTTTGGGCATTAATATGTCGTCTGAAGCGGGCGTGTTGGGCAAAATGCTGTTCGGCGCGATTTACTTCCTGCCGATTTACGCAACCGTATTTATCGTCGGCGGCTTCTGGGAAGTCTTGTTCGCCACCGTGCGCAAACACGAAATCAACGAAGGTTTCTTCGTGACTTCGATTCTGTTTGCCTTAATCGTTCCGCCTACGCTGCCGCTGTGGCAGGCTGCCTTGGGTATTACCTTCGGCGTGGTGGTTGCGAAAGAAGTGTTCGGCGGTACGGGTAAAAACTTTATGAACCCCGCGCTGGCAGGCCGTGCCTTCTTGTTCTTCGCCTATCCTGCGAATATTACCGGCGACACCGTTTGGACGGCGGTTGACGGCTATTCCGGCGCAACTGCGTTGGCGCAATGGGCGGCACACGGTTCAGAAGGTCTGAAAAATGCTGTTACCAATCAATCCATCACTTGGATGGATGCGTTTATCGGTAACGTGCCCGGTTCTATCGGGGAAGTATCCACTTTGGCGCTTTTAATCGGCGGCGCGTTTATCGTGTTTGCCCGCATCGCTTCTTGGCGCATTATTGCCGGCGTGATGATCGGTATGATTGCCATGTCTTCGCTGTTTAACGTCATCGGTTCGGACACCAACGCCATGTTTTCCATGCCTTGGTACTGGCACTTGGTGGTCGGAGGCTTCGCCATCGGTATGCTGTTTATGGCGACCGACCCTGTTTCCGCTTCCTTTACCAATGTCGGCAAATGGTGGTACGGCGCGCTTATCGGTGTAATGTGCGTGTTGATCCGCGTGGTCAACCCAGCTTACCCCGAAGGCATGATGTTGGCGATTCTGTTTGCCAACCTGTTTGCCCCGATTTTCGACTATTTCGTCGCACAAGCGAACATCAAACGCAGAAAGGCGCGCAGCAATGGCTAAGAAATTCGATAAAGACAGCTTCAGCGGCACGCTGATTGTGGTATTGGTTGTCAGCCTGATTTGTTCCATCATCGTTGCTGGTGCGGTCGTCGGCTTGAAACCAATCCAAGAGAAACAAAAACTCCAAGACAAACAAGGCTATATCTTGAGCGTAGCTGGTTTGATGGATAAAAACACCGACATCAGCAAAACCTTTGCCGAGCGTATCGAGCAACGTGTCGTGGACTTGGCAACCGGCGAATACGTCGCCGATGCGCCTAAAGACTTCAGCGCACGCGTTGCCGGCAAAGACCCTGCCCAAAGCATCCAAATCAAACCTGAAGACGATTTGGCAGGCATCAAAAGCCGTGCCAAATACACTGAGGTTTACTTGGTAAAAGGCGAAGACGGTAAAGTCAGCCAAATCATCCTGCCTATGCACGGCAACGGTTTGTGGTCTGTCATGTACGGTTTTGTCGCCATTCAACCTGACGGCAACACCATCAACGGCATTACCTACTACGACCAAGGCGAAACTCCGGGTTTGGGCGGCGAAATCGGCAACCCTCTGTGGCAACAAAAATTCGTCGGCAAAAAACTGTTTAACGAACAAGGCAAATTTGCCCTGCACGTCGGCAAAGGCGCAAGCTCAGACAAAGAACACGGCGTAGATGCCCTCTCCGGCGCGTCGCTGACGTCTAAAGGTGTGCAAGGTTCGTTCGACTACTGGTTCGGCGAAAACGGCTATATCCCCTACCTGAACAAATTGAAATCAGCAGGAGCACAATAATGGCTGACATGAAACGCTTGAAACATTTGATGTTTTCACCCTTTATCGACAACAACCCAATTGCCTTGCAAGTTTTGGGTATTTGTTCGGCTTTGGCGGTTACCACCAAACTTCAGACGGCCATCGTAATGGGTATTTCCGTCAGTTTAGTAACCGGTTTTTCCAGCTTCTTCATTTCTTTGGTACGCAACTACATCCCCAACAGCATCCGTATTATTGTGCAAATGGCGATTGTTGCTTCCTTGGTAACGCTGGTTGACCAACTGCTCCAAGCTTTTGCTTATGAGCTGTCCAAACAGCTGTCCGTATTCGTCGGCCTGATTATTACCAACTGTATCGTGATGGGCCGCGCCGAAGCATTCGCCATGAAAGAGCCTCCTTTGGAGAGCTTGGTTGACGGTATCGGTAACGGCGCAGGTTACGGCATGATGTTGATCATCATCGCAACCATCCGCGAACTGATCGGCTCAGGCAAGCTCTTTGGCTACACCATTTTCCAAACCGTACAGGACGGCGGCTGGTATCAAACCAACGGCTTATTCCTGCTCGCCCCTAGCGCATTCTTCATCATTGGCTTCTTGGTATGGGGTCTGCGCACTTGGAAACCTGAACAGGCGGAGAAATAACACATGGAACATTACTTAAGCCTCTTTGTAAAATCCGTCTTTCTGGAAAACATGGCACTTTCCTTCTTCTTGGGGATGTGTACATTTTTGGCGGTATCTAAAAAAGTATCCACTGCATTCGGTTTGGGCGTGGCTGTAACTTTCGTACTCGGCCTGTCCGTCCCAGCCAACCAACTGGTTTACTCGCTGTTGAAAGACGGCGCGCTGGTTGAAGGTGTGGACCTGACCTTCCTGAAATTCATCACCTTCATCGGCGTGATTGCGGCTTTGGTGCAGATTCTGGAAATGTTCTTGGACAAATTCGTTCCCGCCCTCTATAACGCGCTGGGCATCTACCTGCCGCTGATTACCGTAAACTGCGCGATTTTTGGTGCTGTTTCGTTTATGGCGCAACGCGAATACAACTTCGGCGAATCCGTCGTGTACGGCTTCGGCGCGGGCTTGGGCTGGATGTTGGCAATTGTCGCTTTGGCGGGCATTACCGAAAAAATGAAATATTCGGACGCTCCCAAAGGCCTCAAAGGACTGGGCATCACCTTTATCTCCGCCGGCCTGATGGCGATGGCGTTTATGTCGTTTTCAGGTATCCAGTTGTAAAAACGTTCAGGCCGTCTGAAAAATAAAACAGAAGGAAAAACATGTTTATCATTTCGCTGACCTACACCGCCGAACTTGCTCAAATAGAACAGCACTTGGCTGCCCACCGCCAATTTTTAGACCGCTACTATCAGGCAGGCGTATTTCTGTTTTCAGGGCGGAAAGAACCGCGCACCGGCGGCATCATCATCGCCCAAGCCGCTGGCCGCGACGAAGTGGAACGTATCATTAGCAAAGACCCTTTCCGCCAAGCAGGTATCGCCGATTACGCGATAACAGAGTTTATCCCCAGCAAAACCGCGCCTGATTTAAGCCACTATGCCGGGGCCTGAATTTTCAGACGACCTAAAACTCCATTTGGCGCAGCCAAAAATATTTTTGAATTAAAGGAACACCTATGGAAATCATCTTAGGTATCGTGATGTTCACCGTCATCGTCTTGGCTTTGGCACTGATGATTCTGTTTGCCAAATCCAAGCTGGTGAGCGAGGGCGACATCACCATCAAAGTCAATGATGAAAAAGAGCTGACTATGCCCGCCGGCGGCAAACTGCTGGGCGCGCTTGCCAGCCAAGGCATCTTCGTTCCCTCCGCCTGCGGTGGCGGCGGTTCGTGCGGACAATGCCGCGTTGTCGTGAAAAGCGGCGGCGGCGACATTCTGCCGACCGAGTTGTCCCACATCAGCAAACGCGAAGCACGCGAAGGCTGCCGTCTGTCCTGCCAAGTTAACGTCAAAACAGACATGGACATTGAAGTACCGGAAGAAGTGTTCGGCGTGAAAAAATGGGAATGCACCGTCATCTCCAACGACAACAAAGCCACGTTCATTAAAGAACTCAAGCTTGCCATTCCCGAAGGCGAAGAAGTTCCCTTCCGTGCAGGCGGCTACATCCAAATCGAAGCCCCGCCGCACACCGTTGCTTACAAAGACTTCGACATTCCTAAGGAATATCACGAAGACTGGGACAAATACAATCTGTGGCAATACGTTTCCAAAGTGGACGAGCCGATTTTGCGCGCTTACTCCATGGCTTCATATCCTGAAGAAAAAGGCATCATCATGCTGAACGTGCGTATCGCCACGCCGCCTCCGCGCGTACCTGATGCACCTCCGGGACAAATGTCGTCTTACATCTGGTCGCTCAAACCCGGCGACAAAGTAACCATTTCCGGCCCGTTCGGCGAATTTTTCGCCAAAGACACCGATGCCGAAATGGTATTCATCGGTGGCGGTGCGGGTATGGCGCCGATGCGTTCCCACATTTTCGACCAGTTGAAACGTTTGAACTCCAAACGCAAAATCACCTTCTGGTACGGTGCACGTTCCAAACGCGAAATGTTCTATGTTGAAGACTTCGACCAACTTGCAGCAGAGTTCCCGAACTTCACATGGCACGTCGCCTTGTCCGATCCGCTGCCGGAAGACAACTGGGACGGCTACACAGGCTTCATCCACAACGTGGTTTACGAAAACCACCTGAAAAACCATGAGGCACCGGAAGACTGCGAATTCTACATGTGCGGCCCTCCGATCATGAACCAGTCCGTGATCAAAATGCTCAAAGACTTGGGCGTGGAAGACGAAAACATCCTCTTGGACGATTTCGGCGGCTAACAGACAAAAAGGAAGAAACTACGGTTTCTTCCTTTTTTTATTTCTAGGCCGTCTGAAAACTATACTTTCAGACGGCCTGACCCTTTCTTTTACGATACAATAAAGGCTTCAAAAAATAATCCGCAAATCCCTTATGCCGTTTCTTTCAAATTCGTTTTACCGTCTGATAATCGGTTGCACCGTTGCCATCCTTTCCGCGCTCACACTCTCTGCCTGCCAACCTGAAAAACAACAAACCATTACCCTGCAAGGCGAGACCATGGGCACGACCTATACCGTCAAATATCTTTCAGACGGCCAAGACAAACTCCCCTCCCCTGCCGAAATACAAAAACGCATTGATGACGCACTTAAAGAAGTCAATCGGCAAATGTCTACCTACCAGACCGATTCCGAAATCAGCCAATTCAACCAGCTGCGCACCGTCAATCAGGCCATGCCCATTTCCCTAGACTTTGCCTATGTGACCGGCGAAGCCTTGCGTTTAAACAAACTAACGCACGGCGCACTAGACGTAACCGTCGGTCCTTTGGTCAACCTCTGGGGATTCGGCCCGCAAAAAGAAATCACGCACGAACCGACTGCGCAAGAAATCCAACATGCTTCAGAAATGGTCGGCACAGACAAAATCAAACTTTCCCAAGACGGACAGCAGCCTACACTTGCCAAAACCCATCCCGAAGTCTATTTAGACCTATCTTCTATCGCCAAAGGCTTTGGCGTGGATAAAACCGCCGCCGAACTTGAAAAACTCAATATCGGCAATTATTTGGTAGAAATCGGGGGTGAGTTGCATGGCAAAGGCCACAATGCGCAAGGCAACCCTTGGCGTATCGGCATCGAGCAGCCCAATATCGTTCAAGGAGGCGCCACCCAAATTACCATTCCATTGGACAATAAATCACTGGCTACGTCCGGCGACTACCGCATTTTCCATGTTGATAAGTCAGGCCGCCGCCTTTCCCATATCATCAACCCTAAAACCAAACAACCCATCAGCCACAACCTTGCTTCCATCAGCGTAGTAGCTGAAAACGCCACACTTGCAGACGGCCTTTCAACCGGCTTATTCGTCCTCGGAGAAACCGAAGCACTTAAACTTGCCGAGCAAGAAAATCTCGCCGTTTTCCTTATCATCCGAACTCCGCAAGGCGGCTACCATACTGAAATGTCCAGCGCATTCAAAAAATTATTAAACTAACCTTCAGGAATACACACATGAAAACCCTCCTCCTTACTTTCGGTATCTTTATCCTTGTCATCCTCGGCATGGCAGTCGGCTATATTTTCTCCAAACGCACCATTAAAGGCAGCTGCGGCGGCATTTCCTCTCTCGGTATGAAGAAAATGTGCGATTGCGATACGCCATGCGATACCTTGCAAAAAGAGCTGGATAAAAAACAACATTCCGACAATCAAGGCATCAAGGTCGATCATTAAAGTCGTTGTTGAATATTTATTCATGATTTAAGACCGCTTATCCCCTATCAGGCCGTCTGAAAAATAAAAGAGCGTGACCCCAATGGATACACGCTCTTTTATTTTGCCTCTTATTAAAGCAATTCAAAAATATCTTGCATACACATTTGAAACAAGCCTCCAAACTAATCGGGAAATAAAAAAGAAAAGCTCCTGCAAAACAGGAGCTTTTTCTTGGAAGAAACCGGATTATTTCAATTTAGTTTCTTTGTAAATAACGTGTTTACGGGCTACCGGGTCAAATTTTTTGATTTCCAGTTTGCCAGGCATAGTACGTTTGTTTTTAGTAGTTGTGTAGAAGTGACCAGTACCAGCGCTGGACTCCAGTTTGATTTTATCGCGCATTGCAGTAATCCTTAATTAATGGTGTTTAAATTAAGCTTCGCCGCGAGCACGCAAATCAGCCAATACGACATCAATGCCTACTTTATCGATGGTGCGCAATGCAGCGTTAGAAACGCGCAGGCGAACCCAGCGGTTTTCACTTTCTACCCAGAAACGACGTGATTGCAAGTTAGGCAAAAAACGACGTTTGGTTTTGTTGTTGGCGTGTGATACGTTATTGCCAGACATCGGGCGCTTACCGGTCACTTTGCAAACTCGTGCCATGGTTAGTCTCCAAACTTCTAAAATAGTAAAACGCGATTTATACCACGAAATCCGCCTTCAGTTCAAGTCGTTTGCTGAAAAAACGGGATTTGTGGAAATAAATCTTCTCAATATGTTGCATCTGCGAAACGGTATTTCGCAAAGCCTTAACTTTTCAATTATAACGGATTTCTTTAAAAAAATCATCTGTCGTTTGCATGGTCGGCGAAATAAACAGGCCGTCTGAACATTTCAGACGGCCTGTTTTATCATCATGCTTTTTTCTTCAACGCCGCATTCAAAATGCAGCCGAGTATAAAGCAGGCTAAAGAGGGAACAACCCATCCTAAACCGATATTGTAAAACGGCAATGCGCGCTCGATAGCGGCAGCGGTGTCGGCATCAAATCCAAACGCGGCCTTATAGGCATCGAGCAAACCGACCACAAGGGCCGCCATCATGGTGCAGAAATAGACAATACGGCCGCCGCCAAACAATTTATCTGTCAAAGCCAGCAGAATGATGACGATGGTCAGCGGATACAACAGCATCAACATAGGGATGGAAAACTGCAAAATCGCTGAAAGGCCCTTGTTGGCCAACAGGATAGACACCACAGTATTCAGTATCACAAAGGCTTTATAAGAAATACCCGGGCAGAGACGGTTGAAATATTCGGCGCATGAAGTAATCAAGCCAACCGCCGTACTCAGGCAGGCAAGCAGCACCATCACGCCCAGCAGCACAATACCGGCCGTACCGAAATAGTGTTGTGCAGTTTTAGACAAAACCGACGCGCCGTTTTCCTGCAAGCCGATACCGGCCACACCTGTCGCGCCCATATAGCCGATAAACAGGTAAACCACTGCCAAACAAGAAGCCGCCAACACGCCCGAAATCGTCGTAGTCTTCAGCAAGTCTGCACGGTTGTCCACGCCCATGGCGCGAACGGCATCGATGACGATAATGGCAAACACCAGCGAAGCCAGCGCGTCCATGGTACCGTAGCCTTCCAAAATGCCTTTAACCAACGGATGAGTGGCAAAATCGCCTTGCGCCGCCTGCGGCACGCCCATTGGGTTAATGGCGGCATAGCCGACCAATATCGCAATTGACAGCAACAAAACAGGCGTGAGGATTTTACCGATACGGTCAACCAGCTTACCCGGAGAAATCGACAGCCAATAAGTCATACCGAAAAACACCAGGCTGAATACGGCCAATGCGATGTTTTTCCAAGATTCATCAATAAAAGGGGAAATCGCGGTTTCAAAAGACACTGTCGCCGTACGCGGCATGGCAAACAGAGGGCCGATTGCCAAATAAAGCGCCGTGGCAAAAGTCACGCCGTACCAAGGCGCAACACGGGAAGCCAGCGCCTCCACATCGCGCGAACCGGAATAGCCGACGGCAATCACACCCAACAACGGCAAACCCGCCCCTGTCAGCAAAAAGCCGGACATGGCCGAAAGCCAGTTTTCACCGGCCTGCTGTCCCAAAAAAGCAGGAAAAATCAGGTTCCCCGCCCCAAAAAACAGGGCAAACAACATTAAGCCCACTGCCCATAAAGAAGCTTTGGTATGACTTGTCGTCGAATCCATTTTAGTTCTCTTTATTCAAATTCTCGTTATCGGTTTCATCGGCTTCAAGGCCGTCTGAAAGCATTTCAGCTTCGTTTGTTTCCAAACCGTCTTTCAGGCTGATTTCGATTTCACCATAATTTTCAGGCTGCACGATACGCACCAAGCCTTCTTTAGCCAATTCCAGCAATGCAATAAAATTGACCACCACATATATCGCACCCTGCTCCGGCTTAAATAAATCGCTAAACTTGCTGATACCACTTTCGTTCAAGCGACGCAAAATCGCCGTCATCTGCGCGCGCACGGAAATGGTTTCCCGCACCACTTCATGACTGCGCGTATGCTTGGCACGCGACAAAATACCCAACCAAGCCTGCGTCAAATCGGCAACGTACACTTCCGGCAACTTCGCTTCGACCGCGATTTCCAGCGGCAAATACGCCCAAGCAAAATCACGCCCGGCACGCGGCAACGCATCCAAGCCCTGAGCCGCCAGTTTCATCTGTTCGTAAGCCAACAGACGGCGCACCAACTCAGCACGCGGATCCGCCTCTTCATCCTCAACTTCTTCAGGACGCGGCAACAGCAGGCGCGATTTAATTTCAATCAACATCGCCGCCATCAGCAGGTATTCCGCCGCCAAATCAAACTGATACGCTTCCATTTGGGCAATATAGTGCAGATACTGCTCGGTAATCTTCACCATCGGAATATCGAGGACATCGATATTTTGCTTGCGGATAAGGTACAGCAGCAAATCCAACGGCCCTTGGAAGCTGCTCAATACCACCTTCAACGCATCAGGCGGAATAAACAAATCCTGCGGCACATCGGTGACAGGCTGACCGAACACCCACGCAACGGTATGTTCAGACGGCGTTGCGGCAGTGGAAGAAATAAGGTGTTCTGAAGGCATGGTTAAAGGGTCTTTTTCTTTTTAAGTTTAGTAAGAAGTTTCATCAACAAAAGGCCGTCTGAAACAAGGACAACCCGTTTTAAATATAAAAATCAACGTTTTTTACGATTGATTTGCAAAGAAACAATGGCGACGGCAAAGGTCTGGGCCAAGGCCATACCCAACAGCGGCAGACTGGCGAAAACTGTACCCGCCAGTACCGAGCCAACATCTCGGGACAACACAAAACCATCCCTCGCAAGCATCGCCACTATCAAAGCTAACAGCAGCAAACTTTCGCAGCCGACCAAAAACCAAATCATTTTAACCGAACGGCGGTTAAGCCATTTCATAATACCGGCGTGCAAAAGACTGAATATCACGACGGACAGAAACGGATAAAGAAAAGTGGTGAATGGGCGGTCATAACCGCTTTGCACACACAAATAATCGCCCGGCAGCGTATTGCATTCCGTCACATCAAGAAACATCGGATCGACAGCATACATCAATACGCCGAACCATACCGCATAAATCAGACTGGCAATAAAATAGGCTTTGAAAAATCGGCTCTTAACCATCTTCCTCTACCCCTCACTTCCGCCCCGCGATATGCTCCACCGCCGCCTGCGCACAATACAGCCCAAACGAAGCCGTTACCAGCATACTCGCGCCGTAGCCCGCGCAGGACAAACCTTGCGGCGCGGCATCGGTCGAACACGCTTCGCCGGATTGCGGCGGCGTAATATTCTCGGTTGAATAAACGCAAGGCACGCGCATTTTTTCTTTGGTATCGCGGCTGAAGCCGTAGCGTTTGCGCAAGGTGTAGCGCAAATTGGAAAGCAGCGGATCGTGGGTAACTCGGCTCAAATCGGCGGTTTGGATTAAAGCCGGATTTTTCTGTCCGCCCGCGCCGCCGCTGATAATAAACGGTTGTTTATGTTGCACGAAATACGCCGCCATCGCCGCTTTGACACGGATTTGGTCGATGGCGTCGATAACGAAGTCAAAAGGCCGTCTGAAAAACTCGTCCAGATTGTCTTCGGTAACAAAATCTTCGATTTCCGTCACTTCGCATTGCGGATTGATTTGGGCGATGCGTTCGCGCAAAGCAGTAACTTTTGCCTTACCGAAATCATCGGTCAAAGCGTGCAACTGGCGGTTGACATTGGACTCGGCAACATTGTCCAAATCAATTAGCGTTAAACGACCGATACCGCTCCGAACCAAAGCCTCCACCGCCCACGAGCCGACGCCTCCGACGCCGACCACGCACACATGCGCACGCGAAAAGCGCGCCAGTGCTTCGTCTCCGTAAAGCCTGGCAATGCCGCCAAAGCGGCGCGAAGAAAGAAAAGCGGCGTCCTGCATAAGTAACCTTGTGATATATCAATAAATTAATGAAAAACGCCACAGGCGAATCGGACTGACATTATACTTGAAAGCAGATGGGCTGTTGTACCCGCCCGAAAGAGTTTATAATCGTTTCACATTCAGACAAGTTCTGATTTCATATTAAACGAAAGTGCCGCTACTCGGCGCAAAAGGAGAATAAATATGTACAAACATCTGGTTGTAGCCGTTGACGGTAGCGAGACCTCCCTCAATGCATTGAAACACGCCGCCGAACTGGCAAGCCTCAACAAAGCCCAACTGACTTTGGTTCACGTTGCCAACCCTGCCGAATACATGGCTTTGGCTCCTGAATTCCTGCAACACGAAAGCTACGAAGCCGCCGCAGTGGCTCAAGGTAACGAAGTTTTGGATTTCGCAGAAAAAACAGCGCGTGAAAGCGGCGTTGAAAACATCGTGAAACACCTGTTGGTTGCCAACAAAGGCGCGCGCGAAATGGCGCAAGACTTGGTTGACTACGCCGACAACAACGGCGCAGACCTGCTGGTACTCGGCACACACGGCCGCACCGGCCTGATGCACCTGCTGATGGGCAGCTTCGCCGAAACCGTAATGCGTCAAAGCCACCTGCCTCTGCTGATTATCCGCAGCAAAGCCGAAGAAGCATAATCAAGCATTTATTTAACATAGCGAAAGTCCGTCTGAATAGTTTCAGACGGCCTTTTTTCACATGGCAGCTTCAGCTTTTATTTTGCCATTTCTTTGAACACTTCGTGTGCCACAGCAATGGTTTCGTCAATCAGCTCAGGCGTATGCGCGGCGGAAACAAAACCGGCTTCATAAGCTGACGGGCCGAATGCGACATTGCGGTCGAGCATACCGTGGAAGAAATGTTTGAAACCGTCGATATTAGAACGCGCCATGTCGGCATAGTTTTGCGGCGTATGGCTGGCAAAATACAAACCAAACATGCCGCCCACGCTGTCCGCCGTAAATTCAACGCCATGTGCTTTAGCCGCATCGGCAATACCGTTGGCGAGGCGTTGGGTCAAGGCAGTCAGGTTTTCATAGAAGCCTTCACGCTGAATGATTTCCAGCGTTTTCAAACCGGCGGCGATGGCAATCGGATTGCCGGACAATGTACCTGCCTGATACACGCCGCCCAACGGGGAAATACATTCCATAATGTCTTTACGGCCGCCGAACGCCGCCAAAGGCATACCGCCGCCGATCACTTTGCCCATGGTGGTTAAATCGGGTTTGATGCCGTGCAAAGATTGTGCGCCGCCCAGCGCCACGCGAAAGCCGGTCATCACTTCGTCGTAAATCAACACGGCACCGTGTTTTTCAGTCAATTCGCGCAAGGCTTTGACAAAGGCTTCAGACGGCCTAACCAGATTCATATTGCCGACAAAAGGCTCCAAAATCACACAGGCAATGTCATTGCCGCTTTGGGCAAAGGCTTCTTCCAGTTGGGCGATATTGTTGTATTCGAGTACCAAAGTGTGTTTGGTAAAGTCGGTAGGCACACCGGCGGAAGAAGGATTGCCAAACGTCAGCAGACCGCTGCCTGCTTTAACCAGCAAACTGTCGGAATGGCCGTGGTAGCAGCCTTCAAATTTGATGATTTTGTCGCGGCCGGTAAAACCGCGTGCCAAACGGATGGCGGTCATCGTTGCTTCCGTACCGGAGCTGACAAGGCGCAGCTGCTCGACAGACGGCATGATTTTGGCGATTTCTTCGGCAATGACAATTTCGCCTTCAGTTGGCGCACCAAACGACAAACCGCCCAATGCTGCTTCGCGCACGGCTTCAATGACTTCAGGATGGGCATGGCCGACAATCGCAGGGCCCCAAGAGCCGACATAGTCGGTATAACGCGTGCCGTTTTCGTCCCAAACATACGCGCCTTCTGCCTTTTTGATAAAGCGCGGCACGCCGCCGACGCTGCCAAATGCGCGCACAGGAGAGTTCACGCCGCCGGGAATAATGGCTTTGGCGCGGTTGAACAAGCTTTCATTACGGTTCATGATAAATTCTTTCGTAAGAGGTCGTCTGAAAATCAAATCGGTGCCATTTTAACACCAAATCCTTTTCAGACGGCCCAAGCTTCAAAATAAGAATCGGGTGCAAAATCAAAATTATTCTTTAAAAACAAATACTCTATCCACATTTTTCCTGCTTGTGCTATAATCCGCGACCTATTGAAACAATAAAAGAAAAGCATCATGTTACGCGGATTCATACTCAGCCTCGCCCTTTTGGCGTCCTCCCTCGTCCATGCACAACGCAGCCTGCCTGACGATATGGATGTAGCCGTTTTAAAGACTGTCGATTTGCCTTATCTGAAAGTCAGCAAAGGCGGTTTTTCTTGGACGCGCCTGCTAACCTTGGGCATTGTGGACGGCAATGCGGCCAAACTGCAAATCACCCGTTTCACCAAAATCCACGATGAAAACGACCGTTTCATTCCGATGGGCCGCCTGCTGAATCAAACCGGCAAAGCCGTTGCGTTCAAATACAACGAAGAAAGCCGCCTCGTCCGCGAAATCTGGATTTTGACCGACGCCGAAGCCGACAGGTTCATCGAACACGCTAAAAAGCAGAAAAAGGCGGAAGAATAATTTTTCAGACGGCCCGAGTATTTCACAGGCCGTCTGAACCCTTTTACAACAAGCAAATCAATCAAAACAAACCATGAAAAAAGTATTTATCCGCACCTTCGGGTGCCAAATGAACGAGTACGACAGCGAAAAAATGTTGTCCGTCCTCGCCGAAGAACACGGCGGCATCGAACAGGTTACCCAACCTGACGACGCCGACATCATCTTGTTCAACACCTGCTCCGTGCGTGAAAAAGCACAAGAGAAAGTTTTCTCCGACTTGGGCCGCGTACGTCCGCTCAAAGAAAAAAATCCCGACCTCATCATCGGCGTTGCCGGCTGCGTTGCCTCTCAAGAAGGCGAAAACATCGTCAAACGCGCTCCGTATGTGGACGTGGTTTTCGGCCCGCAAACGCTGCACCGCCTGCCCAAACTCATCGTCGACAAAGAAACCACCGGCCTATCTCAAATCGATATTTCCTTCCCCGAAATCGAAAAATTCGACCATCTGCCGCCTGCGCGCGTAGAAGGCGGCTCGGCATTCATTTCCATTATGGAAGGCTGTTCCAAATACTGCTCTTACTGCGTCGTCCCTTACACCCGCGGCGAAGAATTCTCCCGCCCGCTCAACGACGTATTGACCGAAATTGCCGGTTTGGCGCAACAAGGCGTTAAAGAAATCAACCTCTTAGGCCAAAACGTTAATGCCTATCGCGGCGAAATGGAAAACGGCGAAATCTGCGACTTTGCCACTTTATTGCGCATCGTCCACGAAATCCCCGGCATCGAACGCCTACGCTTTACCACCAGCCATCCGCGCGAATTTACCGACGCGATTATCGAGTGCTACCGCGACCTGCCGAAGCTGGTTTCCCACCTGCACCTGCCGATTCAAAGCGGTTCCGACCGCGTATTGAGCGCGATGAAACGCGGCTACACCGCCTTGGAATACAAATCCATCATCCGCAAACTGCGTGCCATCCGTCCTGATTTGTGCCTCAGCTCCGACTTTATCGTCGGCTTCCCGGGCGAGACCGAGCGCGAGTTCGAGCAAACCTTGAAACTGGTCAAAGACATTGCCTTCGACTTGAGCTTCGTCTTTATTTACAGTCCGCGCCCCGGCACACCTGCCGCCAACCTGCACGACGACACGCCGCATGAAGAAAAAGTGCGCCGCCTCGAAGCTTTAAACGAAGTTATCGAAGCCGAAACCGCACGCATCAACCAAACCATGATCGGCACGGTTCAACGCTGCTTGGTTGAAGGCATCTCCAAAAAAGACCCTGACCAACTGCAAGCCCGTACCGCCAACAACCGCGTGGTCAACTTTACCGGTACACCCGACATGATCAACCAAATGATCGATTTGGAAATCACCGAAGCCTACACCTTCTCCCTGAAAGGCAAACCGGTATAAGTACACACAAACAAAGGCCGTCTGAAACTGTTCAGACGGCCTTTATCTTGGCTCGGCTCAGTATCATCTGATTCATTTTTATTACCCGAACAAAAGGCTTTTCAGTATAATACCGCCCGAAAATTCCCTTATCTGTTGAGAAGTTAAGGCTAAAATCCGAGCTTCCGGCAGTTAAACCCGATGATGCCGTCCTTAAACGGCTTTCCCCCAAAGGAATATCTCGAATGAGTTCTTCAAATCAAAGCGTTTTGGAAAGATTATTCAACCTCAACGCCAATCAGACCAACGTCCGCACGGAAATTATGGCCGGCGTGACAACCTTCCTCGCCATGTGCTACATCATCATCGTCAATCCCCTGATTTTGGGTGAAACCGGCATGGATATGGGCGCAGTATTTGTGGCCACCTGTATCGCCTCCGCCATCGGTTGTTTCGTGATGGGCTTTGTCGGCAACTACCCGATCGCCCTTGCTCCAGGCATGGGTTTGAACGCCTACTTTACCTTTGCCGTCGTCAAAGGCATGGGCGTGGACTGGCGTGTGGCTTTGGGTGCCGTTTTCATCTCCGGCATTATTTTCATCCTGTTCAGCTTCTTTAAAGTGCGCGAAATGCTGGTCAACGCCTTGCCTATGGGCTTGAAAATGTCGATTGCCGCAGGCATCGGCCTCTTCTTGGCATTGATTGCACTCAAAGGCGCAGGCGTGATTGTGGCCAATCCTGCCACATTGGTCGGTTTGGGCGACATCCACCAGCCTACCGCCCTGCTGGCGATGGCAGGCTTTGTCATGGTAGTTGCACTTGGCCACTTCCGCGTTAAAGGCTCCATCATCATTACCATTCTGACACTGACCGCCATCTCCACCATCTTGGGCTTGAGCGAGTTCAAAGGCGTGGTCGGCGAAGTTCCGAGCATTGCGCCAACCTTCATGCAGATGGACTTCAAAGGCTTGTTCACCGTCAGCATGGTCAGCGTGATTTTTGTATTCTTCCTGGTTGACCTGTTTGACTCTACCGGCACATTGATCGGCGTTTCCCACCGCGCAGGCCTGTTGCAAGACGGCAAACTGCCACGTTTGAAACGCGCCCTGCTTGCCGACTCTACCGCCATTATCGCCGGTGCCGCCTTGGGTACTTCTTCTACCACCCCTTACGTTGAAAGCGCGGCAGGCGTTTCTGCCGGCGGCCGTACCGGCCTGACTGCCGTTACCGTCGGCGTACTGATGCTGGCCTGTCTGATTTTCTCCCCGCTGGTTCAAAGCATTCCTGCATTCGCTACCGCACCCGCCCTGCTCTATGTTGGCGCGCAAATGTTGCGCAGCGCGCGTGAAATCGATTGGGACGACATGACCGAAGCCGCACCAGCATTCCTGACCATCGTCTTCATGCCGTTTACCTACTCGATTGCCGACGGTATTGCGTTCGGCTTTATCAGCTACGCACTCATCAAACTCTTGTGCAACCGCACCCAAGACGTACCGCCTATGGTATGGATTGTCGCCGTGTTGTGGGCATTGAAATTCTGGTTCTTGGGTTAAACCGCTCAAAAGAACAGGCCGTCTGAAAACTTTTCAGACGGCCTGTTTTATTTTATCCAGCGTTTAAAGCTGTCGGTAAAAAATTATTTTTTCACTTTTTTAGCAGCTGGTTTAGCGGCAGCTTTCGCGCCTTTGTCCAATGCGCAGAAGCGGGTAACGATTTGATCAACCACTTCTTGTTTGCCGTTTACTTCGGTAGTACCGCGGACAGTCAGCATGTTGCCGTCAACTTTGTCTACGTTGGCTGCAGTAGCTGCTTCAGCAACCCAAGCGACATTGCCACCCCAGAATGCGTTTACATCTTTGCTGCTGTCAGTGATACGGAACAGGTTTTCAGTTAATTGACCTTTGTATTTTACTTGGGCGGCAACAACTTCGTTGCCTTTGAAGCCGTACATTACGCTCAGAGGTTCTTTGCCGTCTTTACCGCATTTGTAGTGAACTTCTTTAGTACCGTCGATAGAGTCTACTTTCAAAGTATTAGGTACTGGAGCTTGAGCTTGTTGAGCTTGGGCTTGAGTTTGTTGTTGCACAGTAGGCGCAGCTTTGGTTTCAGGTTTGGCTTTAGAACCGCTGCTACATGCAGTCAAGGCAACAGCCGCCAAAACGGCAGGAACGATTAATTTAACATTCATATTCATAATTGACTCCCAAATGGTTTCAATAAAAACCGGCAAATGCCGTGACATTTACACATTAACAGAGATATTCCGTCTTGTCTTTATCTCAGACGGCATTTTTCAAGAAAAGTTCAAATAAATATTTTTATTTCCTAAAATCAATAAATTATAAATATGAAATCATGTAAATTCAGGTTTGGGAATTTTTAAGATGAATACTATTGTCAATAAATCAGGTTTTGACAATGGTAAAATGAGATTGAAAAGCGCATATAGACAACAAAAACCTGAGCAATTTATTTTACAAGCTTCTGCCTCTGGATTTGCTGAGCGTTTCAGACGGCCATAAAACATACACAGCAAATACAATAAAAAAACGCAATCTGAAACAGATTGCGTTTTTTTGAAAACTGGCACGCCCACGGGGAATCGAACCCCGGTTACCGCCGTGAAAGGGCGATGTCCTAACCGCTAGACGATGGGCGCGGATAAATCTTGTGGCGCACCCGGAGCGATTCGAACGCCCGACCCTCTGGTTCGTAGCCAGATACTCTATCCAACTGAGCTACGGGTGCATCCTCATCACTTCGCTAGTGCGTTGTGAATCAAGAAGACCGAATAATATAGGCTTTGCTGAAACCTGTCTACTATTTTCACAGATATTTTTTATATTTTTAATTAACTAATTGAAATTAAAAAATATAAAATTAACGTAAAATCCCTACTCCTGACAAATCCTGCGCCATTTTGGCGGCGGAGTTATCGGTCATGCTGCCGACAAAATCCAAAATCTTCATATAAGCCTGATACAGACTGTCTTCAGGAAGAATCGGATTGTGTTTTTTCAATAATTCCAACGCCAGAGACTGACGCGTTGCCAACTGTTTTTCAGCAATCAGGGCATAAGCGGCAGGGACGAGTAAATCCAAGATGGAGCCTAAACATGGGAACGTGGCAATCTCAGTCAAGAGCTTGGTGTGATGGCGGAAAATCCGTGTTTGCGCCAACTCTTTCGCTTTTGCCAAAGTGTTTTGCACTTGCGGGCTACACAAAGCAAGCAAGTCTTTGCCTTTGAATGTTCCGTCCAGTAAATCGGACTGATGCAGCATAAAGGTTTGCGCGACATCATCAATCGCCTTGCCAATCGCAATACCGCGCAACATGGCGCAACGCTGACGGCTGGAACTGGCGTGCCATGCGCTTTCGGCAAAGGTCAACTCGGACAAGATACTCTCCACTTCCGTATCCGTGAGCAAATCCAATTCGACGGCATCTTCCAAGTCCAGCAAGGCATAGCAAATATCGTCAGCAGCCTCCATCAAATAAGACAAAGGATGGCGCGCCCAGCTGTCTACTCCTGCAGAAACCAGTCCCAATTCTTCGGCAACTTGACGGATAAACGGCAACTCGGTTTGATAAATATTGAATTTCTTTCTGCCGTTTGGATGTTGCGTTGTCCACGGATACTTCAGCAATGCGCCGATGGCTGCCGCAGTCAGGCGCATTCCGCCCGCCTCTGGATACATTTCAAGACTGGCGACAATACGCAGGCTATGCGCATTGCCTTCATAGGTTTGAATGTCGTTGCGCTCCGCTTCGTTCAATGTGTTCAGATAAATTTGATGTTCAGGCCGTCTGAACCAATCACGCAAAGCATCTTCTCCGGTATGGCCAAACGGCGGATTGCCCAAATCATGCGCCAAACAGGCAACCTGCACCACAGCACCAATATCGCTGGGCGTATTGCCCTGCGGCAGAAAACCGCCGTTGTGCAACATCACGCCCACGCGGTTGCCCAAACTCCTGCCCACACTGGCAACTTCAACGCTGTGCGTCAGGCGGTTGTGCGTCAAGTCATGTTGCGCCAACGGATGCACCTGCGTTTTACGACCAAGGCGGCGGAAGGATCCGGAAAAAACAACCCGGTCGTAGTCAATGTGAAAATCCGTACGCAAGGCATCGGCACCTTCCTGAGTCGAAGGGGTAACGGTCGGCACGATTTCGCCGTTTTTGGTACGGAAGCGTTGGGTGGACAATAAATTTTGCCAATTCATTCGGATGGTCATAAAGATTCCTCAAGCAAAGTAAAGGCCGTCTGAAACATGTTCAGACGGCCTTATGCTTATTTACCGCGCATCAATTCAAAGAAATCGTCGTTATTTTTAGAGTCTTTGAGTTTACCCACCAAAAACTCGGTCGCTTCGATTTCGTCCATAGGATGCAGGAATTTGCGCAAAAGCCACATACGTTGCAACTGATCGTTCGGCACCAGCAATTCTTCGCGGCGCGTACCGGATTTATTGATACTGATGGCCGGAAACAGGCGTTTTTCTGCCATGCGGCGGTCAAGGTGCAATTCCATATTGCCCGTGCCTTTGAACTCTTCGTAAATCACGTCGTCCATGCGGCTGCCGGTTTCAACAAGTGCCGTCGCAATAATGGTAAGCGAACCGCCCTCTTCCACATTACGCGCTGCGCCGAAAAAGCGTTTCGGACGGTGCAAAGCGTTGGCATCGACACCGCCGGTCAGAATTTTGCCCGAAGTCGGCACAACGGTATTGTAGGCGCGTGCCAAACGGGTAATCGAATCCAGCAGAATCACCACGTCTTTTTTGTGTTCGACCATGCGTTTGGCTTTTTCAATCACCATCTCGGCCACTTGTACATGGCGTTGCGCAGGCTCGTCAAACGTAGAGGAAACCACTTCGCCGCGTACAGAACGGCTCATTTCGGTCACTTCTTCCGGACGCTCGTCAATCAACAGGACAATCAACTCGACATCGGGATAATTGGCGGTAATGGCGTGGGCAATGTTTTGCAACATCACGGTTTTGCCGGTTTTAGGCGGCGCAACCAACAATGCACGTTGGCCTTTACCAATTGGGGAAACCAAGTCGATGGCGCGGCCGGTCAGATTCTCTTCGGCTTTGATGTCGCGCTCGAGTTTGAATTGTTCGGTTGGGAATAAAGGCGTGAGGTTTTCAAAAAGGATTTTGTGTTTGCAGACTTCAGGCTGATCGCCGTTGATAGTGTCTAGACGGACAAGCGCGAAATAACGCTCATTGTCTTTAGGCACGCGCACGCTGCCTTCGATGGTGTCGCCGGTGTGCAGATTGAAGCGGCGGATTTGCGTGGGCGAAACATAAATATCATCAGGGCCGGCAAGGTAAGAAGTATCTGCGCTGCGCAAGAAACCGAAGCCGTCGGGCAGGATTTCGAGTGTACCGGAACAGGTAAAACTGACATTCTGCTTCATCATCTGGCGGACGATGGCAAAAACGAGGTCTTGTTTGCGGAAACGGTTGGCGTTTTCAATGCCATGTTCTTCTGCCATTTCCAAGAGTTTGGAAATGTGGAGGGTTTGGAGTTCTGAAACGTGCATAGTATTGATATATTTTGAATGGTATCAGAGAGATGGCACAAAGGCCGTCTGAAAGTATGAAATCGTGCCGCAGGATACGGTAGATTTTTGAGAAAGTTGAATTTTAGGCAGTTGGAGGCAGGGTGTCAAATTTTTAAATCGAACACTAAGGCCGTAACTTGGTCTTATCCTTCAATAAGATTACGGCTGGAAGTAACGTGGCAACCGCAATCTTATTATCAAAAATCCGAGTATTTGCCAAACTTCAGACGGCCTTCTGCCCGTACCGCATCAGCGTCATGCCGCCGACTGCCGCTGCACAACCTGCAACCAGCGAAATATGCAACGGTTCGCCCAAAAACCACGCCGAAGACAGTACACCGAAAATCGGCACGAGCGTAATGTACGCCGCCGCACTGCCTGCGCCCAAAATCTTCACACCTTCGAAATACCACGCATATGCCAATACCGTCGCGCCGATGACCAGCCACGCCAAGGCCGTCCAGCCGCGTCCATCCATTGCCGCTATCGCCTCAAACGGCAATCCGTCCGTCCACAACGCCACCGCCGACAACATCAACGCACCAATGAACGAAGTTGCCGTCGTTACCGTCAGCGCATCTATCCCGCGCAAAACCGCGCGCCCGATTAAGGTATAAGCCGCCCAACAGACCACGCAGCCGAAAATCAGCCACTCTCCTGCCTTGATGCCGCCGGATAACACTGTCAACGGCTGCCCTTGCGTGACCGCCGTTATTGCACCCAAAACCGCCAGCAGCATACCCGCCAAAATCTTCGCATTTAAACGCTCGCCGAAAAACCAAGTTGCCAACAGCAGCGTCAACACGGGGTTCACCGCCACGACCACCGCCGCCTTGCCTGCCGGCATAGTCTGCAAACCCAGCATAAAAAACACCGCATAGCCGCACACCCCGACGGAAGCGGCTGCAGTCAAGCCCAGCCATTGCCGCGCCGACAAAGCCGCTAAAGTCGCAAACCTGCTGCGCGTAAACAACCAGCCCAACAACAAAACCGAAGCCAGTACAAACCGAACCGCCCCACCCGTCAGCGGCGGCAGCGACTGCCCCAGCATCCGCCCCATCGGCCAAGACGCGCCCCACAACACCGCCATTCCCAGCAGTTTCAAATGTACGGAATAACGTTCCATCTCAATCCTTTATCAACAAAGGCCGTCTGAAAACCGAATTTCAAGTTTTCAGACGGCCTTTCAGTGCAGCTGCTGTAAACAGATTACTTGGGCTGCCAAGAATCTTTCAGTGTTACCGTGCGGTTGAACACGGGCTGTTCGGGGCGGTGGTCTTTACGGTCGGTGACGAAATAGCCCAGTCGCTCGAACTGCCAACGGCTTTCCGCCGGCAGATCTTTTGCGACAGGCTCGGCGTAGGCAGTGATTTCCTTGATGGATTCTGGATTGAGGAAATCTGTAAACGGCAGGTAGTTGCCGTCTTCGCCGCGCACGGCATCGGGACGCTCGACGGTAAAGAGGCGGTCGTACAGGCGGACTTTGATTTCGGCGGCGTGTTCGGCAGACACCCAGTGAATCACGCCTTTGACTTTGCGGCCTTCTGGATTTTTGCCCAAGGTATCGTGGTCGATGCTGCATTTGAGTTCAACCACATTGCCTGCCGCGTCTTTTACGACTTCATCGCACTTGATGACATAGCCGTGGCGCAAACGCACTTCGCCACCGGGAATCAGGCGTTTGAAGCCTTTAGGCGGATTTTCGGCAAAGTCGTCGGCTTCGATGTAGATGGTTTGGGAAATAGGTACTTCACGATCGCCCATTTCTTCATGGTTCGGATGGAATGCGGCACGGCGGCTTTGGGTTTTACCGGCTTCAAAGTTGGTCAGAGTCACTTTGAGCGGGTTCAAAACCGCCATCAAGCGTGGCGCAGAGTTTTCCAACTCTTCACGAATTGCACCTTCCAACACGCTCATGTCGACGATGTTTTCAGATTTGGAAATACCGGCGCGTTTGGCAAACAGGCGCAGGCCTTCGGGCGTGTAACCGCGGCGGCGCATACCGGAAATGGTCGGCATACGCGGGTCGTCCCAGCCGGAAACATGGCCTTCTGAAACCAGTTGGTTCAGCTTGCGTTTGGAGGTGATGGAATACAGAAGCTCCAAACGGGAAAACTCGTATTGGCGCGGACGTGTGGCGTGCAGCGCAGGGATGTTGTCCAACACCCAGTCGTAAAGCGGGCGGTGGGCTTCAAATTCGAGCGTACACAAGGAATGCGTGATGCCTTCGATGGCATCGGAAATGCAATGCGTGTAGTCGTACATCGGGTAGATGCACCATTTGTCGCCAGTGTTGTGGTGATGGGCGCGGCGGATACGGTAGATGACAGGATCGCGCATATTGATGTTGCCTGAAGCCATGTCAATTTTCAGGCGTAGGGTTTTACTGCCGTCGGGAAATTCGCCGTTTTTCATGCGCGTGAACAGGTCGAGGTTTTCTTCGACGCTGCGGTCGCGGTAGGGGCTGTTTTTGCCTGCTTCGGTCAGCGTACCGCGATACTCGCGCATTTCTTCTGGTGTCAAATCATCGACATACGCTTTGCCGTCTTTGATTAAACCGACGGCGTAGTCGTAAAGCTGGTCGAAATAATTGGAAGCGAAACGCGGCTCGCCTGCCCAATGGAAACCGAGCCACTCGACGTCTTCTTTGATGGCGTTGACGTATTCGTCGTTTTCTTTTTCGGGATTGGTATCGTCGAAACGCAGGTTGCACAGGCCGTCGAAAATATAGGCCAAACCGAAGTTCAGGCAGATGGATTTGGCGTGACCGATGTGCAAATAGCCATTCGGCTCGGGCGGGAAACGGGTTTGGATGGCTGTATGTTTACCGCTTTTGAGGTCTTCATCGATAATGGTGCGGATAAAATGGTTGTCCGCGAATTGGTCTTTATTCAACATAATATTTCTTTAATGGGAAAATGATTTTCTGTTTTCAGACGGCCTGTACATTCAATCAGGCCGTCTGAAAGGAATGGAATGATGGCTCAATTGTACCCGACTTGGCTACTTTGATACAGGGTCGGCAACCTGCCACGCTACGCCGCGCTCGTTTAGGGTTTTCTGCATGGCGGCGGATGGTGGGCGGTCGGTAAACAACTTATCAAATGCGCCGATATCGCCCAGTCTGACCAAGGCATTGCTGTTGAATTTGCTGTGATCGACGCCAAGATAGCGCACGCGGGCATTGTTCACCATCGCCTGCATGACGCTGACCTCCTTGTAATCGTCATCCAAAAGCGAGCCGTCGTTTTCTATGCCGTGGGTACTCATGATGGCATAGTCAACTTTGAATTGGTTGATGAAATCGACGGTCGCCACGCCCGTAATACCGCCATCCAAGGGGCGGACCACGCCGGAAGCGATGATGACTGTGTAGTCGGTACGCGCCGCAGTGATGGAGGCGGCGTAGATGTTGTTGGTGATAATCCGCAGGTTTTTACGCTGTCTGACCAATTCGGCGGCGACGGCTTCCATGGTGGTGCCGATGCTGATAAAGAGCGAGGCATTATCGGGAATGGTGGAAGCAATCAGCCGGGCAATGGCGTTTTTCTCCTGCTGCTGATGGTTGCGCCGCTCCTGCCCTGCCGTTACGACTGAAACGTCGCCCAAAGATGCGCCGCCGTGATAGCGTTTAAGTTGTCCGGTTTCGCTTAACTCCTGCACATCGCGGCGTATGGTTTGCGGCGTAACATCCAAATTTGCCGCCAACTCTTCCACCGTCATAAAGTTATGTTCGCGGACGAGGGTGAGGATATGTTCGTGTCTTTGGATTTTGGGTTTCATGGCGTTTCGTTTTTTAGGGATAAACCAATGGCCGTCTGAATATTTCAGACGGCCTTGTTATTGTCAAACCGATTACATCTCGAGTTTCTGTTCCAAGCGTTCCATGCACGCGCCCAAGTGGCGGCGTATGACTTTGGTCACACGGTTGCGCTTGCCTGCCAGCAACAAATCAAGGATTTCTCGGTGTTCATGGTGCGAATTGGAATCGATATTGCGCTTTTCTTTGCGAAGCGGGTCGGAAACGGCCACAATCAATGAAGAGCGCGCACACAAGGTATTCATGATTTCAAACAGGACATTGTTGTCCAACAGCCGCGCCAATTCGACATGGAAGGCATTGGACAGGCGGTTCCAACCCACGCGGTCGCCGCTTTCGGAGGCTGCGCCCTCTTGCTCAATCATGGCGTAAAGCGGTTTCAGACGCGTTTCCAAATCAGGCATATCGATGAGGACGCTCAAAATCATGCTTTCCATTTCGATACGCGTGTTGAACACGTCTTTCATTTCTTTCAAGTCCGGCACATGGACAAATGCGCCGCGGTTGGGCTGCAAATCGACGATTTTGTCGTGCGCCAAAAGCGACAATGCGCCACGCACGGTATTGCGCGAGCAAACCATTTGTCTGCAAAGCTCGGACTCGGTCAGTTTTTTGCCCGGCAACAGCAGATGGTCGGTAATGCCGTCCAAAATCAATGCGTACACGCGGAAGAGTTCGGAATCATGACGCTCTTCCAAAATAAGCGATGAAGTTGCAGGCGCAACGTTGGTATTATTTTCGTAATCCATAATGTTTCCCCTGTATCCGTATTAAGGCGCAAGCGTTTACAAACCAGCATCTTTCGGGGGTGTTTAAAATATAATTAAAAATTGTTGACAATGTTAAACGAAACTTGCACAATGAGATCAACAAGCCAAGTTATAAAGGCTGATAGAGAGAGAAGAAAAAGGAATAAAAAGCAAGCAGATATATTCATGTTAATGCGTGAATATATCTGCTTTTTTTGTGGGTAGTCGGTTCACGCTCCGACACGCCCACCCTGAAACCGCCCTATTCTGTTTCGACGATCTCGAAGCTGTGGCTCATTTTTGCCGCTTTGCCCAGCATAATCGATGCGGAGCAATATTTTTCGGCAGACATCTGTACGGCGCGTTCAATCGCGCTTTCTTGCAAACCTCGACCATACACTTTGAAATGGATATGGATTTCGGTAAACACGCGCGGCGCAGTGTCGGCGCGTTTGGCAGTCACTTCGGCACGGCAGTCGGTGATTTTTTGGCGTTGTTTCTCGGCAATCATCACGACATCGATGCTGGAGCAGCCTGCTACACCCAACAACAGCATTTCCATCGGGCTGGGGCCGCGTTTGACTTCGCCTTCAGCCGCCGCGCCTTCCATCACAACGCTGTGTCCGTTTGCCGTTGTACCGACGAAGCACATTCCGTCTATCCATTTTGAAGTAACTTGCATGGTGTCTTTTTTATCCGTAAAAGCATTAATCCGATATTGTAAACAATTTCAAGTGATAAACCTAGTCAGGCCGTCTGAAAAATACAATCAATTACAATCGGACTAAACGCATCATTCGTTCCGATACGCCCAGTGGTTGACCGGCCCGTGCCCTGCCCCGATGCCCAAAGGATGGGAAATGGCGGCGGCAATATAGTTTTTTGCCGTTTGAACCGCCTCTGGAACGCTAAACCCTTTTGCCAACTCGGCTGTGATGCAGGCAGAAAACGTGCAGCCCGTGCCATGTGTATGCGGCGTCGGGAAACGTTTGCTGTTCAGCTCAATGGTTTCGTATGGCGTAAACAGCCAGTCGGTGCAATATTCGCTTCGGCTGTCGGCAAGATGGCCGCCTTTAATCACCACATTTTTCACGCCCCAATCCTGAAGAATTTTGGCGGCGCGTTCCGCATCTTGGCGGTTTTCAATATTGATACCCGTCAATGCCTGCGCTTCGGGCAGATTGGGGGTCAATACGTCCGTATGCGGCAGCAGCAGGCGTTTCATGGCTTCGACGGCTGAATTTTCCAACAACGGCGCACCGCCTTTAGCAATCATGACCGGATCCAATACGCGTTTACCGAAGTCGCATTCGGCGGTTTGTTCCGCCACGCATTCGATGATTTCCGCCGTACCCAGCATGCCGATTTTATAAGCGCGGATTTGAAAATCCTCCTGAATCGCGGCAATTTGCGCGGCAATCATGTCGGTCGGTATCGGATGCACTGCCGATACACCCAAAGTATTTTGTGCGGTAACAGCGGTCAGTACGCTGGTACCGAACACGCCGCGCATCTGAAACGTCTTCAAATCCGCCTGTATGCCCGCGCCGCCGCCGGAATCTGAGCCGGCAATCGTCAGCGTTTGAATAAAAAGTTCGTCCATCGTGTCCTCCTGTTTTTCAGACGGCCTTTTGCTTATCGTTATGGAAAGCCGTTTGGTTTTATTCGTAAGCAAAGGCATCCGCTGTCTATCTTTCCGAATGCCTTATCCGTTGTTTTACCAAAAACAAATGTATGTTCTCGGGCGAAATATCTTAACAAACAAAAGGCCGTCTGAAAACTATTTTCATTTTCAGACGACCTGTTCAATTTTAAACCTATTCAGGCTTAATCTTCGTATGCGTCAATCGGCAAGCAGGAGCAAATCAGATTGCGGTCGCCATACACTTCATCTACACGTTTCACGCTCGGCCAGAATTTGTGTTCGCGGACAAACGGCAACGGGAAGACAGCTTCTTCGCGAGAATACGGATGCGTCCATTCGTCGGTTACGTCGGACGCGGTGTGCGGAGCGTTGACCAGTGGGTTGTCCTCTTTCGGCCATTCGCCGCGCTCGACTTTCAGCACTTCCTGTTTGATTTGTTTCAGGGCGGCGATGAAGCGGTCAAGTTCGGCTTTGCTTTCGCTCTCGGTCGGCTCAATCATCAGCGTACCGGCAACAGGGAAGGAAACCGTCGGCGCGTGGAAGCCATAGTCCATCAGGCGTTTGGCGATGTCGGTTTCGGTGATGCCGCTTTCGGCTTTGAGCGGACGCAAATCGACGATACATTCGTGCGCAACGCGGCCGTTTTTGCCTGTATACAGAATCGGATAGTCTTCACTCAGGCGTTTGGCAACGTAGTTGGCGTTGAGCAATGCCCAGCGTGTTGCCTGCTCCATGCCTTGTTTGCCCATCATGGTCAGGTACATCCAAGTAATCGGCAGGATGGACGCAGAACCGAAGGCCGCAGCAGCAACGGCGGTTTGGTCGGCACTGGCGCTGTGGGTGTCGGTCAAAGCGTGTCCCGGTGCAAACGGGGCAAGGTGGGCTTTCAAACCGATAGGGCCGACGCCCGGACCGCCGCCGCCGTGAGGGATACAGAAGGTTTTGTGCAGGTTCATGTGCAACACGTCCGCGCCGACTTCGGCAGGCTGCATGATGCCGATTTGGGCGTTGAGGTTGGCGCCGTCCATGTAAACCTGTCCGCCGTTTTCATGGATGATGCGGCAGATGTCGCGGATGCCTTCTTCGTACACGCCGTGGGTGGACGGGTAAGTAATCATGATGGCGGACAAAGCGTCGCGGTATTGCTCGGCTTTGGCTTTCAAATCGTCGATGTTGACGTTGCCGTGTTCGTCGGTATCGACAACGACGACTTTCAAACCCAGCATAGCGGCAGTCGCAGGGTTGGTACCGTGGGCGGATTTGGGAATCAGGCAGATGTTGCGGTGTCCCTCTCCGTTGGCTTCTTGATAGCGGCGGATGGAGAGCATGCCGCTGTATTCGCCCTGCGCGCCGGAGTTGGGCTGGAAGGAAATCGCGTCAAAGCCGGTGATGGCTTTCAGGCTGTTTTCCATATCGGCAAGCAATTCGCGGTAGCCGGCGGTTTGCGCTTCAGGAGCGTAAGGATGGATGTCGGAGAACTCAGCCCAAGTAATCGGCAACATTTCCGCAGTCGCGTTGAGTTTCATGGTGCAGCTGCCCAATGAAATCATGCTGCGGTTCATCGCCAAGTCGCGGTCTTCGAGTTTTTTCAGATAGCGCAACATTTCGTGTTCGGTGTGGTAACTATTGAACACAGGATGTTGAAGAATGTCGTCCTGACGCAGCAATTCGGCGTTCAGACGGCCTTTGACATCATCGGCAAATGCGAACGTATCCTTGCCGGTAAACGCACGGTACAAATCAACCAAATCTTCGTATGCCGATGTTTCATGGAATGCAGCTGCAACTTGAGTATCGTTGACGCGGCGCAGGTTGTAACCCGATTCCAGAGCAGCGGCAAACACTTGGTCTGCTTTCTCTTTGCTGCCGAAATCGACGGTAACGGTATCGAAGAAGACTTTGTGAACCACATTCAGGCCGTCTGAAACCAGCGCATCAGCAAAGGCAGAAGCCAACGCATGAATGCGGTTGGCAATGCGTTTCACGCCTTCAGGACCGTGGTAAACAGCATACATACCGGCCAAGTTCGCCAGCAATGCTTGTGCGGTACAAATATTGGATGTCGCTTTTTCGCGGCGGATGTGTTGCTCGCGGGTGGACAAAGCCATGCGCAGCGCGGGTTTGCCCGATGCGTCTTTGGATACGCCGATGATGCGGCCCGGAGCGGAACGTTTGAACTCGTCTTTAAATGCGAAATAAGCAGCGTGCGGACCACCAAAGCCCATCGGTACACCGAAGCGTTGGGTGTTGCCCAAAGCAATATCCGCGCCCAATTCAGCCGGAGACTTCAGCAAAACCAAGCTCATGATGTCGGCGGCAACGGCCACAATTGTGCCTTTTGCTTTCAGACGGCCGATAACATCCTGCAAGTCTTGTACGTCGCCGTCTTTGCCGACGTATTGGAGCAGCGCGCCGAAGTATTCGCCTTCATCCGCTTGGGCAAAATCACCGACCACCAGTTCAAAGCCGAAATATTTGGCGCGGGTTTTCATCACGTCCAAAGTTTGCGGATACACGCGCGCATCCACAAAGAAACGCTCGGTTTTCACTTTGCCCACTCGGTGCGCCATCGCCATCGCTTCAGCCGCGGCAGTTGCCTCGTCCAACAAAGACGCGCCTGCCACAGGGAAACCGGTCAAATCAATACACACTTGTTGGAAGTTCAACAAAGCTTCCAAACGACCTTGGGCAATTTCTGCCTGATACGGGGTGTAGGCGGTGTACCAGCCCGGATTCTCCAATACGTTGCGCAAAATCACGTTCGGCACGCGGGTCGGGTAATAACCCAAACCGATATAGGACTTGTTGATCACGTTTTTCGACGCAATGGCTTTCAGCTTCGCCAAAGCGTCCGCCTCGGTCAGGGCTTCGGACAGGTCGAGTTCGGACGGCATACGGATGCTTTGCGGCACGGTATTGCCGACAAAATCATCCATGCTCTTCTCGCCCAGCGCTTCCAAAAGCGCAGCCTCGTCGCCAAAGCTCAAATGTCGCGCGGCAAATTCGTTCGGGTTGAACAATTCAGATAGTTTCATTTCTACTCCTTCGGTGTTATCGATATCAACACTGTTTTTTCTTGCAGATGTTGTTTCAGACGGCCTCCGCCCACTTTGGACGACATGCCAATATTTCCCTATAAACCGGACAGGTTTCCACATGCGCGCCGGGCAGGTAGCCGGTACTCATCAGAAATTCGCCGACGATTTCGCCGCCGACAAATTTGAAATGTTTTTTAAACAGCTTCACCCATTCAGCCTTGTCGAGCGGATGGTTCGCATCGAGCCAGTTTTTGAATGAGCTGTATTCTTGCTGTATTTGTTTGATTTGTCGCGCGTTATAAATGGCTGCGTTGATTTTCAGGCGGTTGCGGACGATGCCTGCATCGGCAAGCAGCAGCTCAATATCGGTTTCGTCAAATGCGGCGACCGTATCGATGTCAAAACCTTTAAATGCCGTCTGAAATGCCTGCTGCTTCTTCAGCATCAGCGTCCAGCTTAATCCTGCCTGATTGATTTCCAACACCAGCCGCTCAAACAATTCATTGTCGTCCTCAATCGGAAAACCGTATTGCGTGTCGTGATAATGTTTGTTGGGGTTGTCTGTATCGTCAGGAAGCGTGGCGACAAATTCGCAGTAATTCATGTTTACTGAGGAAAAATTGAAACAAAGGCCGTCTGAAAGCATTTTTCAGACGACCTAAGACCTGCAATATCAAACAGATGAAAAATCTGTTTGGATGTTTGCAAAAATCAAGCTACTTCGCCTGCGTATTGTTCGGCAGTCAACAGACCGTCGTAATCGGCAGGATTGGCAGGTTTGATTTTGAAGAACCAGCCTGCGCCGTAAGGGTCGCTGTTGGCGGTTTCCGGCGCGCTGGGCAAATCTTCGTTGACGGCAACGACTTCGCCCGCAATCGGCGCGTACACGTCGGACGCGGCTTTCACAGACTCAACCACACCGGCTTGTTCTTCAGCGGCAAGGTTCGCGCCGACTTCAGGCAGTTCGACGAACACGATGTCGCCCAACAACTCTTGCGCGTGGTGGGTAATGCCGACGGTAACGGTACCGTCGTCTTCAAGGCGCAGCCATTCGTGGCTGGCAACGTATTTCAGTTCGGCTGGGATGTTGTTGCTCATGGTTTGGTTCTCCTTTAAGAACGGTTTAATTTAGCTAGTAGTGAATCTTGCGATACTCTCCTACTAAGTGTAAGTGTATAAGCAAACCTTACAAACAAAAAACTTTATGAATCCTAGTATCTGAATATTGATATGGGCCATGAATAGAAGCCGACCAGCCATGTAAATCAACAATTCTTTCCAAATGCTTGAATTGCACTTTCCAATCTACATAAACTCTCCATTCTTCAAAATCAATATCTTTCACAATACCCAACGCTCTAACTTCCATTTTTTGTTCAGGTACACTATGAATTTTCTTTACTGCTATCTTATCTCCAATAGAAATCTCCTTGAATTTTTCAATCTGCCTTTCTATTGAATTTGGTCCTTTACTTTCTTCCCCCGTTGGAACCTTCTTATTCCAACAATACCAATAACCCCGTTCTATAAAGCTCTCTAAGGCATCATCCACACCACCAAACATGGCACCAACAATCCAATAATTCATCACAACAAACTTTCTTTTTTATTTGAATACCATTTCTAACTTCTTAATTTAGGTAAATTAATACCTATATTTTTATTTCAGACGGCCTTTATTTTGACAAAGGCCGTCTGAAACCGCATCAGTCAAACTGTTTCTGCCCATTACGCACAAACGGCAGTTTCAATACGCGCACGTCCACTTCCTTGCCGCGCATCAGCACTTTGGCGGTATCGCCGTCAAAATCTTTCGGCACGCGGGCGATGGCGATGGATTGTTTCAGGCTGGGCGAGAATACGCCGCTGGTGGTTTCGCCTTTGCCTTTGTCGGTCAACACTTCCATATGCGCGCGCAGGATGCCGCCTTTGTCGAGCAGCAAACCGACCTGTTTGACGGCAACGCCTTTTTCTTTCAATGCCAGCAAGGCGGCTTTACCGACGAAATCGCGGTTTTCGTCTTTCAAATCAACCGTCCAACCCATGCCTGCTTCGAGCGGGCTGGTGTCGTCGTCCATATCGTTGCCATAGAGGTTCATGCCGGCTTCCATGCGCAGGGTGTCGCGCGCACCGAGGCCGCAAGGCTGTACGCCTGCTGCTTGCAGGGCTTTGAAGAATGCGACGGCTTCAGTGCCCGGCAGAATCACTTCGACGCCGTCTTCGCCGGTATAACCGGTGCGTGCGACAAACCAGTCGTTGCCCAAATCCGCGCCCTGGAACGGTTTGAGGTTGTTGACGACATCCGCCCATTCGGGTTTGACGGTCAGGAGTTTTTCGATGGCTTTCGGGCCTTGTACGGCGAGCATACCGAGGTCGTAGCGCGGGTTGAAGGCGACGCCGAATTCTTGTCCGACTTTGTGGAACTGGGCGGTGTCTTTTTCGCGGGTCGCGCCGTTGGACACGATGCGGTATTGGGTTTCGGCTTCGTTGGTGCGGTAAACGATCAAGTCGTCAATCACGCCGCCGTTGTCGTTAAGCAGCGCGGAATAAAGGGCTTTGCCGACGAAGGCGAGTTTGGCAACGTCGTTGGCAATCAGTTTGCGGAAAAAGGCTTTGGCGTTCACTCCGGCGACGTCGGTAACGAGCATGTGGGATACGTCGAACATGCCGGCGTCGGTGCGCACGGCTTCGTGTTCGGCGATTTGCGAACCATAATGGATGGGCAGCTCCCAGCCGGCAAAATCGACCAGCTTCGCGCCTGCATCTTGATGGGCTTGATGAAATGGGGTGGTTTTCAGAGCAGTCATTCTCAAATTTCTCCGGATTTTTTGTTCAGATGCCGCCCGCGCACCTATGCGCGGATGACCCTATCTGTCCTTGAACCTGAGATTTTCGGCCGTATCCGCATGATGGCAAACCAGTCTGCTCACTGCTTTGCGCGGTTGTCTGAATGGTGGTTCAGACGGCCTTCTCCCCTTCGGTGGACGTTATTCTAACGCCGCTCTCCAGATTGTTTGTTTCAATGTGCAGTCCCTGATACCTGAGCGATTTAAGGGTGTCTGCGCCTTCGGTGGTTACATTGTAGTTGGGTGTAACACTCTCCTGCACATTTTCCGATTATGTCTTGAATCGGCGGTTTGGGCAAGTAGCCGACGAATATTTATGATGCGAATATTCGTCTTTTTATTGAGGCGGCAAAACCTGAGCCTTTATAAAATTGTTAGCCATGCGGCAAATGTTTTTGCAAAAGTCCCAGGCCGTCTGAAGCCCTTACCCGTTTTTCCTATATAATTCTGTTTTTTCGATTTATCTGCGTCCATCATGAACCGCCTCAAACGCATTAAAACCATCCTCTGCACGCTCTACCGCTACCGCCTTGCCGAGCTGATTGCCTCGCTGGTCCGTCCGGGTTGGGCGCGGACTTTCCTCAATATGTTGCCGCAGTCGTCCAAGTTCAAACACGAGACGCCTGCCGTGCGCCTGCGTTTGGCGTTGGAAAGCCTGGGGCCGATTTTCATCAAATTCGGACAGGTATTGTCCACGCGTCCCGATTTGATTCCGCACGATTACGCGGTCGAACTGGCAAGGCTGCAAGACAAAGTGCCGCCGTTTGACGCGCAGCTTTCACGCTCGCAAATCGAAAAATCTTTGGGCCAATCCATCGACACTTTATACGCGGAATTTGAAACAGAGCCTGTCGCCAGCGCGTCCATCGCCCAAGTACACAAAGCCCGCCTGCATTCGGGCGAACAGGTCGCAGTGAAAGTCTTGCGCCCCAACCTTTTGCCCGTGATTGAACAGGATTTGTCGCTGATGCGCTTTGGTGCAGGCTGGGTGGAACGTTTGTTTTCAGACGGCAAGCGTTTGAAGCCGCGCGAAGTGGTGGCCGAATTTGACAAATACCTGCACGACGAATTGGACTTGATGCGCGAAGCCGCCAATGCCAGCCAGCTCGGTCGCAATTTCCAAAACAGCGATATGCTGATTGTGCCGAAGGTATTTTACGATTACTGCACCAGCGACGTACTGACCATCGAATGGATGGACGGCACGCCGGTATCCGATATCGCCAAACTCAAAGCAGACGGCATTGATTTGCACAAACTTGCCGATTACGGCGTGGAAATCTTCTTCACGCAAGTTTTCCGAGACGGCTTTTTCCATGCGGATATGCACCCCGGCAATATTCTGGTTGCCGCCGACAACCGCTACATCGCCCTCGATTTCGGCATCGTCGGCACGTTGACCGATTACGACAAACGCTATCTCGCCATCAACTTCCTCGCCTTCTTCAACCGCGATTACCACCGCGTCGCCACCGCCCACATCGAATCGGGTTGGGTGCCTGCCGACACACGTGCGGAAGAATTGGAAGCCGCTGTCCGCGCCGTGTGCGAGCCTGTGTTCAACAAACCGATTTCGCAGATTTCCTTCGGCTTGGTGCTGATGCGCCTGTTTGAAGTCAGCCGCCGTTTCAATGTCGAAATCCAACCGCAGCTGGTATTGCTGCAAAAAACGCTGCTCAACATCGAAGGCTTGGGCCGCCAGCTTGATCCCGATTTGGACTTGTGGAAAACCGCCAAACCGTTTTTGGTGCGCTGGATGAACGAACAAGTCGGCCCCAAAGCCCTTTGGCGCAACCTCAAAAACGAAGCCCCCGACTGGGCGCAAATCATCCCCTCCCTGCCGCGCAAAATCAGTGCGCTGATTGATGAAAACCGCCAGCAGGAAATGCGCGATGCCTATGTACATTTGGTTAAAGTACAGCAACGCCAAAGCCTGTGGCTGGGTGTGATTGCGGTTGTTTTGCTGCTGATTTTGCTGTTTAAGTAAACCGTAATACAGCTTTAAACGACATAATAAAGGCCGTCTGAAATTTAGTTTTCAGACGGCCTTTGTTATGCCGACCTATTCTTTTTTCTCGTGCTGAACATGTCCGCTTTCGGCTTCAATATGCCGTCTGAAGCGCAAACCTGCGGCATGGTAAAACGGATGCGGCGAGAATTGGCGCGAGACTTGCGAAGCGAAGATGCAAGTCAGCAACATCCAAAACAGTAAATTCTGTCCACCCGTCATTTCCATGACCACCACGGCGGCGGTCAACGGCGATTGGGTCGCGGCGGCAAGAAATGCGGCCATGCAGAGCAAAACCGCGACATTGGACGCGTCGCCCAGTTGCGCGAAAGAAGCCATGTGTTCGCCTATCATCGCACCAATGGTTAACGATGGCGTGAAGATGCCGCCGGGAATGCCTGCCCAATAGCTGAACACGGTTGCCGCCCATTTTGCGACTGCCAAGCCGAACGGCGCTTCATACGCGCCTTTGAGTGCGGCTGCGGCTTCGTGATAGCCCGTACCATAGGTTTTACCTTGATAAAACGTACCGAGCAGCGCGAGCAAGATACCCATTACAAAGGCGACCACCAACAAATGGCGGCGGATGAAACTGCGCCAGCGTACCGGTGCGAATGCCGCCGCTCCGCGATACAAAAAGCTGCCGAACAATCCGCCGGCCACGCCGCAGACGATGCCCGACACCTCCGCCCACATCAACATGTTTGGCAACTCATGCCCTTGAAAACCTGAGAAATACGGGTTATTGCCCTGTATCGCCACTTGAATGAAACCGGCTGCCAACACGCCCATCAGGATTTGACGTTCCCAACGTAAAAGCACGCCACGCCCCAATTCTTCGATGGCAAACACCACGCCGGCCAAAGGCGCGTTAAACGCCGCCGCCAAACCGCCGGCCGCACCTGCGGCAATCAAATCGTTTTCCTGCATACCCCTAAACGCCAGCCCGTGCTTTTTACACCACGCGCCCCAAGCGTTCATCACCGCCGCGCCCACTTGCACAGACGGCCCTTCCCTGCCGACAGACGCACCCAACAGCATGGCGCAAAACGTCAGCGGAATTTTAAAAAAGGTTTCGCCCAAACGAATCAAACGGGTTTTCTGCGCACCATAAGGCAAAGACAAAGAGGCGATAACCTGCGGAATACCGCTGCCGGAAGTGTACGGCGCAAATTTTCGCGTAAACCATGCCAAAAGCGGCAAACCCAGCGGCAAAACCACCCACGCAAACCACGGATATTTTCCCACCAACAAGGCGTTCCATTCCAAAGCCAAATCCGCCAAGTACGCAAACATCAAAGCCGTCAGGGCAACCAATGCCGATCCTGCCAACAAAAACAGAAGGGCGATGCTCTTTTTCGACAGGCGTTTGGTTTGGCGGATTTTGTGGGCAAGGCGCGTCGCCCAAGTCTGGGGAAATTTCATAATAAACACGCAGTCAATGTGTTCAGACGGCCTTGATACTTTTCTCAAAGGCCGTCTGAACACAAGGATAAAGGTTTTTAAGAACGGTAATCCGCGTTAATCGACACATATTCGTGCGACAAATCGCAGGTATAGACAGCCGCCGTCGTATCACCGCGTTGCAAATCGATGCGGACGGTGATTTCCGGACGGTTCATCACCGCTTGTCCTGCTTCTTCGGTATAGCTTTCCGCGCGGCCGCCGTTTTCGGCAACCAACACGTCATCCAGCCACATTTTCAAAGCATCGACATCCAAGTCTTCAATACCGGCATAGCCGACGGCTGCCAACAGACGGCCCAAGTTCGGGTCGGAGGCAAAGAAAGCGGTTTTCACCAAAGGCGAATGGGCAACGGCATAAGCCACTTTGCGCGCCTCTTCGCGGTTTTTCGCATTTTGCACTTCAACCGTGATGAACTTGGTCGCACCCTCGCCATCACGGACAATCGCCTGCGCCAATTCCAAAGCCAGCGAACCGAGCAAGGCTTTGAGCTGCGCATAGCGCGGATCGGCGGTATTGTCGATTTCGCTCTGACCGCAACGGCCTGTCGCCATAATGACAAAGCTGTCGTTGGTGCTGGTATCGCCGTCCACGGTAATCGTATTGAAACTCTCATCTGCGATTTCTTGCGTCATCAGCTGCAAAATCGGTTGGGACACTTTGGCATCGGTAGCGATAAACGACAACATAGTCGCCATGTTCGGATGAATCATGCCCGAGCCTTTGGCGATGCCGGTAGCGCGGACTGTGTGTTTTTCGCCGACCAAGCCTGTGCGTGAAGCGGCTTTCGGTACAGTATCCGTCGTCATGATGGCACGCGCCGCGTCCGACCAGAATGCAGGACGTACTTGCGGCAAGGCGGCCACGATTTTATCCACAGGCAGAGGCTCCAAAATCACGCCGGTCGAAAACGGCATAATCTGATTGGATTGGCAGCCGACCTGTTCCGCCGCCGCCGCGCACACTTTGATCGCGTCCAGACGGCCTTGTGCGCCGGTACCCGCATTGGCATTGCCCGTATTGATGACTAAGGCACACACGCCGTCTTGGTCAAACAGATGCGACTTGGCGATATGCACCGGCGCGGCGCAGAAACGGTTTTGCGTAAACACCGCGCCCACCGTATGTCCGCCGCCCAACACCATTAGCGTCAAATCGTCGCGGTCTTGTTGCTTGATGCCGGCACGACCTGTAAACAGACGGATGCCGTCGATTTCCAACAATTCGTCTGCACGTTTTTCAGTCAAATTTACAGCCATATCATTTTCTCCTGTTTACACTATTTTCAGACGGCCTAAACGCTATACGCCCAATAAGGGAATCAAGATAGGCACCAATATCGCCGTCAACACGCCGTTAAGCGTCAAGCCCAAGCCGGCATATGCGGCCATACGGCGGCCGTATTCCAAAGACGCCGCAATACCCATCGCATGCGAGGCCGTACCCAAAGACATTCCTACTGAAGAAGGCATATACAACGCCCCTTTCAACACTTTATATCCGGCCATCTGTCCAAAAAGTCCAGCAATAATCACCGTTGCCGCCGTAATCGCCGGAATACCGCCGATAGACGCCGTGATTTCAATCGCAATCGGATTGGTCACGGATTTGGAAGCCAGCGACAGAATCACTTCGCGCGAAGCGCCCAGCCATTTGGCAAAATACACGCCCGTAACAATGCCTGTCACGCTGCCCGCCAACTGCGACAACACCACCGGCAACCACTGGCTGCGGATACGGTCCCAATTTCGATAAAGCGGCACGGCCAGCAACACGACTGCCGGTTTCAGCCAAAAATCAATAAAGCGCGAAGCAGAATGATACAGCTCGTAATCGATGGCAAATACCTTCAAATACCCCATCAACACCAGCGTACTGATCAATACCGGATTACACAGCACATTCCCCGTGCGCGTCCGAATCTGCACCGCCAAAGCATATACGGCCAAAGTCAGGAACAGCATGACTGAGGGCATGCGCAACAGCCCGTCTATATTCATCACATCCGCCTCCTGACCCACTCATGCACTTTGCCGGTCACCAACAATACGCAGATCGTACTGCCGATTGTGGCCGTCAAAATTGAAAACCAGTCGTTTGCAATCACGTCCAAATAGCTGATGACGGCCACGCAAGGCGGCACCAAAAACAAAGTCAGGTTTGCCATCAAAATGTCTGCCAGTTCGCCCACCCAAGACAATTTGACCCAGCCCGCCTGAAGCGCGGCAAACAGCAAAGCCATGCCGACAATACTGCCCGGCAGCTTCAACCCCAAAATCCAAACGGTTGCCTCGCCCAAAGCCAGGCAACCCAATACCACCAATAAGGCACGAATAATATTCATTAAGCCGGTTTCTCCTTATCCTTTTTCAGACGGCCTCAAGAAATTTATTAATCATTGAATCATATCGTGCCACAGGCCGTCTGAAAAGGGAAGAAACGCCTTCCTTCGAGTTTAATGAAAGATAAGTATGATTACTCTAGCGGATTGGCTGAGGCAATATTGAAACCCCTACCCTGCTTTTTGTCTTTAACGGCCGCTGCAAACCGGGCATTCGGGATTGTGTTTCACCCCGTATTGCTGCCATTTTCCGCTCAACGCGTTGTAGGTAGAAAGTTTGCCGTGCGACGGC
The DNA here is from genome assembly GCF_051958425.1 of Neisseria sp. P0013.S005. Taxonomy (NCBI): domain Bacteria; kingdom Pseudomonadati; phylum Pseudomonadota; class Betaproteobacteria; order Neisseriales; family Neisseriaceae; genus Neisseria; species Neisseria sp. P0013.S005. Next base: position 153,422 of record NZ_JBQCVL010000001.1, read on the forward strand.
GTACCGATACCGATCAGCACTTTAAGCGCTTCGGCGGCTTGGGTCGTTCCGATAACGCCGACCAATGGCGAAAAAACGCCGAACAATGCACAAGCGCCGTCGCTGGCTTGTTCTCCGTCAAACAGGCAGGCATAACAAGGCGTATCGGGAAGATCGGGACGGTACACGGCGATTTGTCCGTCAAAGCCGACGGCCGCTGCGGAAACCAAAGGCGTGCGCGTGGCAACGGCGGCGCGGTTGACCGCTTGGCGTGTGGGATAATTGTCGGAACAATCAAGGATGATGTCAGCGGCGTTTGCCAATTCGACAAGCCTGGCCTCATCGAGAAATTCGGCAATAGCTGTAATGTGTGTTTGGCTGTTGATTTGTTTCAGACGGCCTTGCATCACCAAAGCCTTGTTTTTACCGATGTCGGCTTCGGTAAACGTGATTTGGCGTTGAAGGTTGGTCTCGTCGATGGTATCGGCATCGGCAATCGTCAGGCTGCCGATACCGGCGGCGGCAAGATACGGCAAGGCCGCCGCACCCAGCCCGCCGCAACCGACAACAAGCACATGGGCGGCCAAGAGTTTTTCTTGACCTTCGATACCGATTTCGTCAAGCAAGATATGGCGGCTGAACCGCAGGAGTTGTTGATCGTTCATCATAATAATAAGGCCGTCTGAAACCCAATGTTCAGACGGCCTGAATGGTTTAGAAATTAATATTTTCGTATGCGTTGTCAAACAAGAAAGGACGGCCTTCGCTGCTGGTTTCGGATTCTAGGCGGATGCCGCTGAGCATCATATTGCGGTCAACGTCTTTCATCATGTCGTAAACGCTCAAGAGCGCCAAATTGAGGCCAGCCAGGGCTTCGGTGGCAATGCTGCCGTTGCTGTGCGCTTGGACGGTCAGCGTGGCCTTCAGGCAGGCCAACTCAACGTTAATATCGAAATCAACCTGCACGCCGATGATGCGGCCGGGCAGGTGCAGCGGAATCAGGTTGGCAGTCTGTTTGATGCTCTGAATGGCGGCAACGCGGGCAATGGTCAGGATACTTGCCTTTTCGGTGGCATTCTCTATCAACACCCTTATCGCCTGCTGGCTCATGTTGATAGTGCCGACGGCGACGGCGGTGTGTTGCTCAGGAAAATCGGGTTGGTTGGGAAATTCAATCATGGGTTTCTCGCCTCTGTTTTGATGGGCAATATTTTACGGCATTTTACAGACAGCGACCACGCGGCGGATACAGACGGCCGTTTTCCGGTTTGAAATGTATCGGGTGTTACCATTGGCAGTTTATAAAAATCTGCTATACAATGGATTCACGATACACCCAAATTAACATTTAAATAAGAGAAAAATCATGCAACTGCATATCTTGAATAATCCAAAAGATGCCGCTCTGGCAGCGGATGCGGAATTTTTAAAACAGTCTCTTTTCAATCTGCTGCATGAGGAAGCATCGCCTTTGGTGGTCGAAACCGTTAAGCTATTATCGACCTCAGACGACAGTGCTGCCCTGATTGAGAAGGTGTTGCCGCAATTGGACGAACAACAAACCCACGATTTAACCTTGGCCTGCGGCCTGTTCGCGCAGATTTTGAACATCGCCGAAGACGTACACCACGAACGCCGCCGCCAAATCCACGAAGAGGCCGGACACAACAGCGCCGAAGGCAGCCTGACGGAAACCGTGCGCAAGCTCAAAGCCGGAAAAGTCAACGGCAAATCGTTGCAACAACAACTAGACAACACGGTCGTTACCGCCGTTTTGACCGCACACCCGACCGAAGTACAACGCCAAACCGTCTTGAGCTTCAACCGCCGCATCCGCGCGCTGCTGCCGCAACGCGAACGCTGCACCAACCCCGAAGCACTGGCTCAGTTGCGCCGCGAAATCGACACTGTCCTTTTGGGCCTGTGGCAGACCAGCGAAACGCGCCGCCACAAACTCAGCGTCAACGACGAAATTAACAACGGCGTATCTATTTTCCCAATGAGCTTTTTTGAAGCCCTGCCTAAACTCTACCGCACAATGGAACGCGATTTTCAGACGACCTATCCCGGCGTCAGCGTTCCGAATATCCTTAAAATCGGCGGCTGGATAGGCGGCGACCGCGATGGCAACCCTTTCGTTTCTGCCGAAACCTTGCGTTTTGCGTTCAGACGGCATGCCGACGCAGTGTTCCGCTTCTATCGCGGCGAACTCGACAAACTCTACCGCGAATTGCCGCTCTCCATCCGCCGCGTCAAAGTCAACGACGACGTGATGGCACTGGCCGCCCTCTCGCCTGACGAAGAAATCGCCCGCACCGAAGAACCCTACCGCCGCGCCATCGCCTACATCATGGCTCGCGCCATGGGCAAAGCACGCTCACTCGGTTTGGGTATGGGCTGCAAATTCGGCTTCCTCGAGCCTTATGCCACGGTTGAAGAGTTCCTCAACGACCTGAAAAAACTGCAACGCTCGCTCCACGAAAACGGCAGCCAACTGCTGGCAGAAGGCCGTCTGGCCAATATTATCCGCAGCGTATCCGTGTTCGGCTTCCACATGATGCCGCTCGACCTGCGCCAACACGCAGGCAAACACGCCGATGTGGTTGCCGAGCTTTTCCAACATGCAGGCTTGGAAGACTACAACAGCCTGAACGAAGAGCAAAAACAAACCGCCTTATTGCGCGAATTGAGCCATCAACGTCCGCTGTACAGCCCGTTCATCACATACAGCGACCATACCCGCCACGAACTGGCAATTTTCAACGAAGCGCGCAAAATCAAAGACGAATTTGGCGAAGATGCCGTTACACAAAGCATTATTTCCAACTGCGAACAGCCCAGCGACCTGCTCGCCTTGGCATTGCTGCTGAAAGAAAGCGGCCTGTTGGTGGTGGAAAACAGCAAACCGCACAGCCGCATCAATATCGTGCCTCTGTTTGAAACCATCGAAGCGCTCGAAAACGCCTGTCCGGTCATGGAAACCATGTTCCGCCTCGACTGGTATGATGCCCTGCTCGAAAGCCGCGGCAACATCCAAGAAATCATGCTGGGCTACTCCGACTCCAACAAAGACGGCGGCTACGTTACCAGCTCATGGTGTCTGTATCAGGCAGAGTTGGGCTTGGTCGAACTCTTCAAAAAATACGATGTCCGCATGCGCCTGTTCCACGGCCGCGGCGGCAGCGTAGGTCGCGGCGGCGGCCCATCTTACCAAGCCATCTTGGCGCAACCTGCAGGCAGCGTTGCCGGACAAATCCGTATTACCGAGCAAGGCGAAGTCATTACCGCCAAATACGCCGACCCGGGCAATGCCCAACGCAACTTGGAAGCCTTGGTTGCCGCGACGTTGGAAGCCAGCATCCTGCCGGACAAAAAAGACCCTGATGCCAAACTGATGCAGGATTTGTCGGACGTATCGTTCAAATACTACCGCGAACTGATTACCCATCCCGACTTCATCGACTACTTCCTGCAAACCAGCCCGATTCAGGAAATCGCCACCCTCAACCTCGGCAGCCGTCCCGCCAGCCGCAAAACCTTGGCGCGGATTCAGGACTTGCGCGCGATTCCGTGGGTATTCTCATGGATGCAAAACCGCCTCATGCTGCCGGCTTGGTACGGTTTCGGCAGCGCAGTGGAAACCTTGTGCGAAGGGAATCCCGACACACTGGCCGCGCTGCGCGAACACGCCCAAAGCAACCCGTTCTTCCAAGCCATGCTCTCCAACATGGAACAAGTGATGGCGAAAACCGACATCACCTTGGCGGAAAACTATGCCGGCTTGAGCGAATCGCCCGATAAAGCAAAAATCATCTTCGGCATGATCAAGGAAGAATACCAACGCAGCCGCAAAGCACTGCTCGACCTGCTGCAAACCGAAGAACTCCTGCGCGACAACCGCAGCCTCGCCCGTTCTCTTGCCTTGAGGATTCCATATCTGAACGCCCTCAACGGCCTGCAAGTCGCCATGCTCAAACGCCTGCGCAAAGAGCCTAACAATCCGCACGCGCTGCTGATGGTTCACCTGACCATCAACGGCGTGGCGCAAGGTTTGCGCAATACCGGTTAAGGCAGCACAGAAAAAAGGCCGTCTGAAACAATTTTCAGACGGCCTTTAAACTAACTGCGAACCGCAGCAACGGCTTTATCCACGAAGCCCCATACTGTTTCTCAACCTGCTTGCCACTCTTACCCTATTCATTTAACTTGCCCTGTATTTCAAACTATTATGGGCAACAGCAGATAATCCATTGTCAAATCAAAGTGTTCATTTAAGTATGGCAAGCGCTTCAGCATGATGGATGATCAACCTCTGACATACCTTACCGCAGCACTACCCCATACGCCGCACAATACGCTTTCAGACAATCCTGAGGCCGTCTGAAAACAAAAACATCTTACACCAAGGCAACTATCATTATGTTTGACATTGTATTTATCTTGTTATTCGGCAGGCTTCAGCCCCACAAAACACCCGATTCATCCGACACGCCCGTCCCTTTTGGGCATTCGGCGGCAGGCTCGGCTTTAATTTATTTATGCATACGCATAGGGACAATCATCCTTCATGATTCGATTTCCGGAGCCATTAACAGCCCCCCCCTCATTCTGTTTCAAACAATCTGCATGTTCGGCTGTCTGGTTTTGTATTTTAAAATGTTGCGTACCGCATCCGACCCAAAATACCGTCAGATGATTTATTGGGTACTGGGCATTCTTTCAGGTTTGATCTTAAGCCTCCTGTCCGAAAAATTGTTTTATTTAACGGCTTTATTCATTTACTCATTCTTCGGAAAAACAATAAGTTGAATGCCTGTCCCTCTTTTTTCAGACGGCCTTTTATCATAAGAACATACCAGCATTGCGGCTGTGTTGAGTACCTCCACAATATGCTATAATCCGCCGTTAAACTTTTATCTTTTCAGGAAAAACCATGAGCTTGAAATGCGGCATCGTCGGCCTGCCCAACGTAGGCAAATCCACCCTCTTTAACGCGCTGACCCAATCGGGTATCGAAGCGGCAAACTATCCTTTCTGTACCATCGAACCCAACGTCGGCATCGTTGAAGTCCCCGATCCGCGTATGGCTGAATTGGCAAAAATCGTCAATCCGCAAAAAATGCAGCCTGCCATCGTCGAATTCGTCGACATCGCTGGTTTGGTTGCAGGTGCAAGCAAAGGCGAAGGCTTGGGCAACCAGTTCCTTGCCAACATCCGCGAGACTGACGCGATTGTTAACGTCGTACGTTGCTTTGACGACGACAACATCGTGCACGTTTCCGGCAAAGTCGATCCGATTGCCGACATCGAAACCATCGGCACCGAATTGGCACTTGCCGACCTCGCCAGCGTCGAAAAAGCCATCGTCCGCGAAGAAAAACGCGCCCGCTCAGGCGACAAAGACGCGCAAAAACTGGTCGAGCTGTGCAAAAAACTGCTACCGCATCTGGACGAAGGCAAACCCGTCCGCTCCTTCGGTTTGGACGCGGAAGAACTCGCCATGCTCAAGCCACTGTTCCTGCTGACCGCCAAACCCGCCATGTATGTCGGCAACGTTGCCGAAGACGGATTTGAAAACAATCCGCACCTCGACCGCCTGAAAGAATTGGCTGAAAAAGAAAACGCGCCCGTCGTCGCCGTTTGCGCCGCGATGGAAAGCGAAATTGCCGAATTGGAAGATGATGAAAAGGCCGAATTCCTCGCTGAAATGGGCTTGGAAGAGCCGGGCCTGAACCGCCTGATCCGTGCCGGCTACGACCTTTTGGGCCTGCAAACCTACTTCACCGCCGGCGTCAAAGAAGTCCGCGCCTGGACCATCCACAAAGGCGACACCGCCCCACAAGCCGCCGGCGTAATTCACACCGACTTTGAACGCGGCTTCATCCGTGCTCAAGTTATCTCCTACGAAGATTTCATCGCTTTAGGCGGCGAAGCCAAAGCCAAAGAAGCCGGCAAAATGCGTGTGGAAGGCAAGGAATATGTCGTGCAGGATGGCGATGTGATGCACTTCTTGTTTAACGTGTAAGATTGTCTGAAAATATTTGGGAACAGGGAATCTGTTCCCAATACTACAATAGCAAAGAAAATAAATATGATCTTAAGAAAATTTCAAATTAAAAATTTCCGATCTCTTATTAACGTTAATGTTAAATTTATTGATAATCTACCTATTGTAATCAGTGGTGAAAATAATATTGGTAAAACTAATTTTTTAAGAGCTTTAAACGTATATTTTAATCATATTCATGATAAAAATTTATACCATGCTGAAACTGATATTCCACATCACATATATTATGGTTCGCGAGGAGGAAGAACCAAGACAGAATTAATTGGGGAATTTGAAAATCACGGTAAAATTATAAAACTTTTAGTACGTTTTGATGCAAAAGGTAACTCTTCATACAAATTAGATTCCAAAGATATTAATGATAACAAAGCCTTTGAATTTTTATCAGAATTTAAATTTATATTTATAGAATCTCATAACATACATTTACCAAGCCTCATTGGAGCTATTCTAGAAAAAGACGGCTTACTAGCTTTGGATAAAAAACGTACAAAACAAAGTCGTCCTTTAGAAAAATTGGAAGAGTTTATAGATCTATCTAGACAAGCCATCACCGACATTGAGAATGACATAAACCATTGCTTTAAAGAACTTACTGATTTTGATGGAATTTTGAAAGAGGCTAAAATTCTAATAAACTTTGCAGAATTTGATAGATTGAGAGATGTAATTCGCACAATGACATCCATCACTCTACAAGACGGCAATAATCATGAAATTGAATCTAAAGGTAGTGGAGCTCAAAGAGCAGTTTTTCTTTCGTTAATGAAATATATTTCAAAAAATATTAAAAATAAAAAAATTATTTGGGCAATTGATGAACCAGAAGCATTTTTACAACCAAAATTACAAAGAAAAGTATTTGAAACTTTGCAATCGATGTGTAAAGAAGATAAGCAAACAATTATACTCACTACACACTCACAACATTTTATTAACTTAAGAAATATTGATACGGTTAATTTATTTATAGGGAATTCTGAACCTAAGGAGTATGAAAGACGCCCTGGTAAAATATTTTATGAAATAAACACTCAAAATATTGCTTTTACCTCTACATCCGAAAAAATCAAAGCAATTAAAGAACATTTAGGAATTAACAATAATGACGGATGGGAGCTTTTGCCATTTAATGTCTTAGTAGAAGGAGAGGAAGACAAAAAATACTTAGAAAAACTGATGGAAGCCGTAGATATTGAAATTCCAAACATTATCTGCGCTGGAGGAGCAACCAAAATTGCAGGATACTTGCAATATTATAATGATTTCGCCAAAGATAACCCCTTTCCAGAAAAACCAAAAATTTTATGTATTTTTGATAATGATAAAGAGGGAAGAGAATCTAAATCAAAAATCAATCCTAAAAAATTAACCTCCCTGAAAATCCAAAGCATTCTTATTCCCAGACATGACTACACCATTTTAGATGATAATCCTAGGAACTTTAGTGGACAATCTCAAAACTGGGCAATAGAAGATTTTTTATCTCCCGCCCTAATTATAGAAACTGCAAATAATTTACTACGGAAAGACAAATATAAAATCATTGGAAAAAAACAGATAAACGTTCGAAACCAAGTTGCACATAGAAATAAAATTATTCTCGAATATCTTTCAGAGTGCACCTCACAAAATAATCCTGACAAGGATGATTACCTTTGGGGCTCAGATGGAAGAAAAATAGCTCTATGTAAATCTTTCTGTGATAATCAAACTCCAGAAAAAATACTTGAACATCTGAATCAAAATCAAAGAGATTTTTTAAATAAATTAAAAGGTTAAATATGAAGTCTGTCATTCAAGACCTACAATCGCGCGGCCTTATCGCGCAAACTACCGACATCGAAGCCTTAGACGCTTTGTTGAACGAACAAAAAATCGCCCTCTACTGCGGTTTCGACCCGACCGCCGACAGCCTGCATATCGGACACTTGCTGCCCGTATTGGCATTGCGTCGTTTCCAACAGGCGGGGCATACGCCGATTGCTTTGGTGGGCGGCGCGACCGGTATGATCGGCGACCCCAGCTTCAAAGCGGTGGAGCGCAGCTTGAATTCCGCCGAAACCGTTGCCGGCTGGGTAGAAAGCATCCGCAACCAACTGAAACCGTTTTTGAGCTTTGAAGGCGAAAACGCTGCCATTATGGCGAATAACGCCGACTGGTTCGGCAGCATGAACTGCCTCGATTTCCTGCGCGACATCGGCAAGCATTTCTCCGTCAACGCCATGCTGAACAAGGAATCCGTCAAACAGCGTATCGAGCGCGACGATGTGGGCATTTCCTTCACCGAGTTCGCCTATTCCCTGCTGCAAGGCTACGACTTTGCCGAATTGAACAAACGTCACGGTGCGGTTTTGGAAATCGGCGGCTCCGACCAATGGGGCAACATTACTGCCGGTATCGACCTGACCCGCCGTCTGAACCAAAAACAAGTATTCGGCCTGACCCTGCCTTTGGTAACCAAATCAGACGGCACTAAATTCGGTAAAACCGAAGGCGGCGCGGTATGGTTGAACGCGAAGAAAACTTCTCCGTATCAGTTCTACCAATTCTGGCTGAAAGTCGCCGATGCCGATGTGTATAAATTCCTGAAATACTTTACCTTCCTGTCCATCGAAGCAATCGACGCCATCGAAGCGAAAGACAAAGCCAGCGGCACCAAGCCAGAAGCGCAACGCATTCTCGCCGAGGAAATGACCCGTCTGATTCACGGCGAAGAGGCCCTTGCCGCCGCCCAACGCATTTCTGAAAACCTGTTTGCCGAAGACCAAAGCAGCCTGACCGAAAGCGACTTCGAGCAGCTGGCACTCGACGGCCTGCCGACTTTTGAAGTTTCCGAGAGCATCAACGTGGTTGAGACTTTGGTGAAAACCGGTTTGGCGTCTTCTAACAAAGAAGCGCGCGGCTTTGTAAACAGTAAAGCGGTTTTGCTCAACGGCAAACCTGCTGAAGCCAACAATCCGAACCATGCCGCTGAAAAACCTGACGATGCCTACATGCTGACCGACGAACACAAACGTTTCGGCAAATACACCATCGTACGGCGCGGCAAACGCAACCACGCTTTGTTGGTTTGGAAATAATCTTTAAACATTAAACACATCGTTTAAAACAATCATGCCGTCTGAAATCAGCCACGCTTTTTTTTCAGACGGCATTTTCTATTGATGATATTCAGTTTTCCAAAAAGAAAGGGCAGGTTTTGCACCTGCCCTTCTATTAAGCCAATTTCCTTAAGAAACCTTTATCCCCAGCTTACTGCAAACGTTCATTTTCTTGACGGACGGCATTCACCACCTCTGCGCCAAACAAAGCGTTGACATCGGTTTCATCAAACACATACTTGCTATGGCAGAAATCGCAATCGATTTGAATGCTGCCTTGTTCCGCCACCACGCCGCCGACTTCTTGGCCACCAAGCATCAACAGCATATCGCTGACTTTGCCGCGGGAGCAGGTGCAGGCAAATTCAATAGTCTCCGGTTCAAAAACGCGGGGCGGGGTTTCATGGTAAAGGCGGTAAAGGGCGTGATGAGCGTCCAAACCGGTCAATTCTTGCGAAGTAAGCGTTTGCGCAAGCGTAGTCACATGCTCCCACGCGGCATCATCCAATTCTTCTTCCGGCAGACGTTGCAGCAATAATGCGCCTGCGGCTTGGTCGTCGGCGGCAAGCGTAATATAGGTATCGAGCTGCTCGGAACGTTTCATATAGTTGACCAGCATTTGCGCAATGCTGTCGCCTTCCAGCGGTACAACACCTTGCCACGGGTCGGCATCTTTAGGCTGATGGGTCAAAACGAACACGCTGTTTTCGCCCAACAGCGCAGTCAGACTTTCATCATCACGGATTTCAGCAGTTTCGTCCCAACGCGCGGTAGCGCGGACAGTATTTTCAGAAGTCGCTTCCACCACCAACATTTTCAGACGGCCCTGACCTTGAACCTGAACAATCAGCGCGCCTTCGTTTTTAAGGTTGGCAGACAATAAAGCACCGGCGGCCAACAATTCGCCCAATGCGCGACGGATGGCGACAGGATAATGTTTTTGGTTGACGATGTGGTGCCAAACCTTTTCAAGGCGGATGTGCATACCGCGGATAGGCATATCGTCGAAGATAAAGCGTGTACGGATATCGCTGTGATTTTGTGTCATGTCAGTCTCTGAAAATAAATCAATGAATGCCGCTTATATGGTTGCAGCGGCGGATAAATCAAGCGAAACCGTGTTTGATGTTTTTCTAGTTTGTTTGGAAACAAGGGTTTAACGCAAAATAACAGCAGTTTTTTTGCCAAAAAGACAGTTTTTGAATACAATCAAGCAGATAACAAGAGAATGATACGGGATAACATCTCAGAAACCGGCAATGTGCCTGCAATCGGCAGGGAATGCCTTCTGAAACGGAAGTTTTTATAATGAATTTTTTACTCCGGCTCGCAGCAGTTTGGACTTCGGTCGCCATGCTCGCGAGCGTCAATTTTTCTTACGCCGATGATTTGGAAAACCTGATTACCACCCGTCAGCATGTTTTAAACCAATTCAACGACAACGCCAACGTTTACGACAATACGCGTCAGGCAACCCCTGTCCACCCCGTCAATACACACCCCGCTCCAAGCAACAATACGCGCGCACCTTCAGGCAATGCAGACGAATTGATCGGCAGCGCCATGGGCTTGCTCGGCGTGGCCTACCGCTACGGCGGCACATCGGCTTCTACCGGCTTTGACTGCAGCGGCTTTATGCAACACATCTTTAAACGCGCCATGGGTATAAACCTGCCGCGCACCTCTGCCGAACAGGCACAAATGGGCGTTGCCGTGAGCCGTTCGGAATTGCAGCCGGGCGACATGGTCTTTTTCCGCACCATGGGTCCCGGCCGTATTTCCCACGTCGGCCTTTACATCGGCAACAACAATTTTATTCATGCGCCGAGAACGGGCAAACGTATCGAAATTACCAGCCTCGGCCACAAATATTGGAGCGCGAAATACGCCTTCGGCCGCCGCGTGAAGAAAAACGATCCATCCCGTTTCTTGAATTGAGGTGCATGATGGCAATGCCGCAAATGCCCAAATGGTATGACGATGACGGTCAGATTGTTTCCTGCACCGAAAAAGTCAAAGTCATGACCGAAAACTTGAACGAACTGTACCAAATAGCGCAGGACGCATTTGAAGACGCGCTGCTGATGGGTTGTTCCGAAAAACAGCTACGCGAATACTTCCGCGACTTAATGGCCGGACTGGAAAACCCTTATCAAAAAAACGGTTAGTTATTCGATCCATACAAAAAAGGCCGTCTGAAAGTTTTTCAGACGGCCTTTTCTTATTGGCCAGACCCCTACCCTATTGCTAACATTCCACCACGCGCACGGATACTGGGACGGCTTTTTTCTGCAAGGTAATGGCCAGGCCTGCGAGTGAGGTTTCTTTGTAGGTTGCCTTCATATCGCGGCCGGTTTGCAACATGGTTTGAATCACTTCATCAAGTGAGACTTTTTTGTCTGTGCCGTCTTCCAAAAGCGCAAGGGTAGCGAGCTTGAGGGCTTTTTCGGCGGCGATGCCGTTGCGCTCGATACAGGGGATTTGCACCAAGCCGCCGACCGGGTCACAGGTCAGGCCTAAGTGGTGTTCCATGGCCATTTCGGCGGCGTTTTCCACTTGTTTCGGTGTACCGCCGATAACTTCGGCGTATGCGCCAGCCGCCATGGAACACGCCACGCCGACTTCACCTTGGCAGCCTACATCCGCGCCGGAAATCGACGCGTTGGTTTTATACAAAATACCGATGGCACCGGCAGTCAGCAGGAAATCTTCGACACGCGATTGGTTGGCGTGCGGATTAAATTTGCGGAAATAGTGCAAGACGGCAGGAATGATGCCTGCCGCGCCGTTGGTGGGTGCAGTTACAACACGGCCGCCGGCGGCGTTTTCTTCATTAACCGCCATGGCGTACACCATCGGCCAAAGTTGGGTATTGACGATTTCGCTCTCACGCAGGACTTTGAGTTTGGCCGCCAACTGCGGCGCGCGGCGGCGGACGTTCAAGCCGCCCGGCAGCTGCCCTTCCGCACCCAAGCCGCGCTTGATGCAGTTTTCCATCACATCGGCCACGGCAGCCACACGGCGGCGTACTTCCGCTTCATCGCAACCTGCCAACGCCGCTTCATTGGCCAACACGACTTCGGAAATATTCAACTGGTTCAGACGGCATTGTGCCAGCAGCTCGTCGCAGTTTTTGTAAGGATATGGCACGTCTGAATTTTCCTGCGCTTCTTGTGCAAACCCTTCGTCTGTTACGATAAAACCGCCGCCGACCGAATAATAGATCTGCTCTTTCAGCTTCTGGCCGTCTGAATTATAGGCGATAAAGTTCAAACCGTTCGGATGTTTGGGCAACACTTTGTCGCCGCGGATATCCAAATCTTTTTCAGGATTGAATGCCATTTCACGGCCGTTGAGTTTTAAAACGTGCTGCGTGCGGATGCGTTCCAAGCGTTGGGGGATGTCTGCAAGCGGAATATCGTGCGGCAGGCTGCCTTCCAAACCAAGCAATAATGCGTCGAATGTGCCGTGTCCGATGCCGGTCAAGGCAAGCGAGCCGTACACTTCAATGACAATGCGCGCCACTTGCGTATCCAAGTTTTCGGCATACAGCAAATCAGCAAAGGCGGCAGCGGCCTTCATCGGGCCTACGGTGTGCGAGCTGGACGGGCCGATACCGATTTTAAAAATATCAAAGATACTGATCATGGGGTTTTCCCTTATAGTCTGAAAAGGCCGTCTGAAGATTTCAGACGGCCTGTTGTTTGTGAAACTTAAACAGCCTCTATCCAACCGGCAATGCGTTTTTCAACGGCTTCGGCATTCAGCCCCAAATCGGCTAAAAGTTTTTTCGGATCGCCGTGTTCGGTGACTTTGTCTTCTACACCCAGCAACAATACCGGTTTGCAGATGCCGTGTTTCGCCAACACTTCCAACACTGCGCTGCCTGCGCCGCCTTGTTCGGCGTTTTCTTCGGCGGTAACGATGTAATCGTGGCTTCGGGCAAGACGGACGATCAGCTCTTCATCTATCGGCTTGACAAAGCGCATATCGGCAACAGTGGCGTTCAGCTTGTCGGCGGCGGTCAATGATGGGGCAACCATGCTGCCAAAGGCAATAACGGCAATTTTCTCGCCTTCGCGACGGATGATGCCTTTGCCGATTTCAACGGTTTCCAGGCCGTCTGAAATGGTTGCGCCCGTGCCTGTACCGCGCGGATAACGGACGGCAGATGGAGAGTTTGTCTGATAGCAGGTTGAGAACAGCAGGCGGCATTCGTTTTCGTCGCTCGGTACGGCAATAATCATGTTCGGCACACAACGCAAAAAGCTCAAGTCGTACAAACCTGCATGGGTCGGGCCGTCTGCACCGACAATACCTGCGCGGTCAATGGCAAACAAAACAGGCAGGTTTTGCAAGGCAACGTCGTGTACCAACTGGTCGTAAGCGCGTTGCAGGAAAGTGGAGTAAATCGCCACGACAGGCTTGATGCCTTCGCATGCCAAACCGCCTGCAAAGGTAACGGCGTGTTGCTCGGCGATGCCGACGTCGAAATAGCGGTCGGGGAATTGCTGTTCAAACTCAACCAAGCCGCTGCCCTCGCGCATGGCAGGCGTGATGGCAATCAAACGCTCGTCCGCCGCCGCTTGGTCGCACAGCCATTGACCGAACACTTGCGTATAAGTCGGTTTGACCACGGCAGGTTGGACTTCCAGCGCAGGCACTTCGCTCGGCAACTTGGCGACAGCGTGATATTTGACAGGATCGTTTTCGGCAAATTTGTAGCCGTTGCCTTTTTTGGTGATGACGTGCAGCAACTGAGGGCCTTTGCGACCGCGTAAGTCTTTTAATACGTCCACCAGATTTTCAACGTTGTGGCCGTCCACCGGGCCGGTATAACGGAAACCGAAGTTTTCAAACAAAGACAGCGATTGTTTGGCGTGTTCCGCTTCGCCTGCCAAGGTTTTGATTTTGTTTTCGACTTTTTGGGCAAGCTCCATCGCACCGGGCAATTTATCCAATACTTTGCTCGATTGGGCTTTGATGGTGCTCAACAGGCCGTGCATATCGCGCACGACGTTGCTGGCAAGGTATTTCGGCAGCGCGCCGACATTGGGGGAAATCGACATTTCGTTGTCGTTGAGGATGACCAGCAAATCAACATCCATATCGCCTGCGCAGTTCAGGGCTTCGAATGCCTGACCCGCCGTCATGGCTCCGTCGCCGATGATGGCGACGCTGCGGCGGTTGTTGCCCAACTGTTTGTCCGCAACGGCCATGCCCAATGCCGCGCCGATGGATGTGGAAGAATGCCCCACGCCGAATGCGTCGTATTCCGACTCACTGCGTTTCGGAAAACCGGCCAAACCGCCGTATTGGCGCATAGTGTGCATTTGATTTTTGCGGCCGGTGAGGATTTTGTGCGGATAGCTTTGATGGCCGACATCCCAAACCAAATGGTCTTCGGGCGTGTCGTACACATAATGCAGGGCCACCGTCAGCTCGACCGCGCCCAAGTTACTAGCGAAATGGCCGCCCGTCTTACCGACGGAATCCAACAGAAATTCGCGCAATTCGGCGGCGACTTGCGGCAGCTGTTTTTTCTCCAGACGGCGCAAATCCTGAGGCGTATCGATAATATCGAGCAAAGGGCTTGGGTTCATGATTTTTGGCGGTGAATTTTTGTGTAACGGACGATTATATCAAGAGATTGCACAACTTGTTACAAATGCTTTCAGACGGCCCGAACCTTTATCCTTTATAATACTGCCAACTGAAAACACAAGGCCGTCTGAAATGACCCAAAACGCAAACAATCTCTGCTGGCTCGATATGGAAATGACCGGCCTCAACCCGGAACACGACCGCATTATCGAAGTCGCCATGATCATTACCGACTCCGATTTGAACGTACTGGCGCAATCAGACGTCTACGTCATCCATCAAAGCGACGAGTTGCTCAACGGTATGGACGAGTGGAACACCGCCACCCACGGCCGCACCGGCCTGACCCAACGCGTACGCGAATCCCAACTGACCGAAGCCGAAGTCGAGCAAAACCTGTTGGACTTCATGTCCGCATGGATACCTGAGAAATCCACGCCCATGTGCGGCAACTCCATCCATCAAGACCGCCGCTTCATGGTCAAATACATGCCGCGTTTGGAAGCCTATTTCCACTACCGCAACTTAGACGTATCCACGCTGAAAGAATTGGCCAAACGCTGGAATCCGGCCGTTGCCAAAAGCGTGGTCAAACGCGGTTCGCACAAGGCATTGGACGACATCCTCGAAAGCATCGAAGAAATGCGCCATTATCGCGAGCATTTCCTCAAACTCCCTTCCGAACAATAATCCCAAGGCCGTCTGAAACGGGTTTTACACTGTTCAGACGGCCTCATCGGCTTCCTTCATCTCATGAAAATCACCAAAATCTTTACCTTCGATTCCTCGCATATGCTCGATGGGCATGACGGCAAGTGCCAAAACCTGCACGGCCACACCTACAAACTCGAAATTACCGTCTCCGCGCCGGTTATCCAAGGCGGCGCAAAAGACGGCATGGTGATGGACTTTACCGACCTGAAAGCCATCGTCAAACAACACATTACCGACCCGTTCGACCATGCCTTCATCTATCACGGCAACAACGAACGCGAAAGCCAAATCGCTGCGCTTTTGGAAGGCTGGAACATGAAAACCCTGCGCCTGCCCTGCCGCACCACCGCCGAAAACATGAGCGTAGAAATGTATGGCCGTCTGAAAAACGCCGGTGTCAAAGTGTACAGCGTGAAACTATGGGAAACGCCGACTTCGTGTGCTGAATATGAAGGGGAATAAACTGCCATCCTGTATTTTTCAGACGGCCTATTCCCCAAACACACCCATCCTCTAAACATCAAAAGGAATCTTCATGAAAATTATCTCCACCCTCCTCGTCCTCTTCGTCGCTGTCGAACACTTCTACATCGCCTGGCTCGAAATGACGCAAATTCCAAGCGAAAAAGCATCAGAACTGTTCAACATGCCTTACGAATTTATGGAACAAAAGCGCGTACAAACCCTGTTTTCCAACCAAGGCCTGTACAACGGTTTCCTCGCTATCGGCTTGGTATGGGCGCGCTTTGCCGCACCTGACAACGCGGTTTACGGAACGACCATCCTGTTCCTCGGCTTCGTCCTCATCGCCGCCGCATGGGGCGCGTTTTCATCCGGCAACAAAGGTATTTTGCTCAAACAAGGCTTGCCGGCATTTTTGGCCGCCGCAGCCGTCATTAACGCTTAAACACACCAGCCATTCTTTCCCCTCGAACTAACAGAAAGAATGGCTGCCTCAACCGATTTCTCAAAACGCTTCACCACAACAATTAAATCCCGCACACCCGACATTCATGACCATTCAAATCACACCAAACAATCCCCAATACCGCATTGTCGAAATCTTTGAAAGCCTGCAAGGCGAAGGCTGGAATACAGGCATGCCCGCCGTTTTCATCCGTTTGGGCAAATGCAATCTCGCGTGCAGCTGGTGCGATACCGACTACCTTAAATTCGGCATGATGAGCCTGTCCAATATTTTCGACCGTCTGAAAACCTACACGGCGCGCAACATCATCATTACCGGCGGTGAACCCACCATCCAACCGCATTTGGATACCCTGCTCAATGCACTCAAAGCCGAAGGCTATTTTCTGTGTATCGAAACCAACGGCCTCAACCCCGCGCCGCCGCAAATCGACTACGTTGCCACCAGCCCTAAAGCCTGCTATGCCGCCAAATATGAATCTAGTTGCATCGAGAAAGCCGACGAAGTGCGTATTGTTGCCGGCGGCGATGTCGTTGCGTTTTGCCAAGAGATGGAATGCAAAATCCGCGCCCAACATTACTACCTCTCGCCTTGCGAACAAGACAGTGTGATGAATATCTACGACACCATCCGCCAAATCGGTGTGTTAAACAGCCGACCCGATACCCCCGTCCATTGGCAACTGAGCGTACAGACGCATAAATGGGCAGGAATAGAATAATTCGTTTGAAATCAATTAAAAACAAATCCTTTACAAAATATTGAATGTAAATACCATTCGATATTCGACCAAATGCACTACTGGCAATGCTCTCAGGCCGTCTGAAAACCCAATTTCAGACGGCCTTTTTTGTTACAAACCTCTTGACCGATTACATAAGATTACGTAAAGTGTGCAACAGTTTTCATAAATTGGTAAAACCAATTTACCTGATAACTGGTTGCATCTAAAAAAGTGGCAATCCTTATTCGAAAAACATCTATTACTCAACACATCGCATCAAACCGCCATTGATTGACGGTTATGGTGCCCGTTGCCCCAAGGATAATCCCATGGCTCTCTTTCTCAGTATTTTTCCCATTGTGCTGCTGATCTGGCTGATGGTTAAGAAAAACAGTATGCCGTCCTACGTCGCGCTGCCGATTACCGCCGCGCTGATTTATGCCATCAAACTGTTTTATTTCGGCAACGACGCTATGTTGCTCAACGCAACAGCCGCGTCCGGCCTCGTCTCTACCCTGACCCCGATTACCGTGATTTTCGGTGCCATTATGTTTAACCGCATGATGGAAACCACCGGCTGTATCGACGTCATCCGCAAATGGCTGGCTACCATCAGCCCGAATCCGATTGCCCAGTTGATGATTATCGGCTGGTCTTTCGCCTTTATGATTGAAGGCGCATCCGGTTTCGGCACACCTGCCGCCATTGCCGCGCCAATCCTGATGAGCTTGGGCTTCAACCCATTAAAAGTAGCCATCTTCACTTTGGTCATGAACTCCGTACCCGTGTCCTTCGGTGCAGTAGGTACCCCGACTTGGTTCGGCTTCGCGCCTTTGGGCTTGGATCAAAAGAGCATTATGGAAATCGGTATGAGAACCGGCGTAATGCACTTCTTTGCTGGTTTCATCATCCCTGTGATCGGCTTGAGCTTCATCGTACCTTGGGCTGAAATCCGCAAAAACTTGGGCTTCATCGGTATCGCCGTATTCTCCTGTACCCTTCCTTACGTTGCCTTGGCGATGGTTAATGAAGAATTCCCATCTCTGGTTGCCGGCGCAATCGGTCTGATGGTGTCCGTATTCGCAGCAAACCGCGGCTGGGGCTTGAGCAAAGATTACGCCAAAGACCCGAATGCAGAAAAAGTACCTTTCGCACAAGTTGCCAAAGCACTGGCTCCTTTGGGTATGCTGATCGGCATGCTGGTGATCACCCGTATCAAACAGCTGGGCATCAAAGGCCTGCTGACCAGCAAAGAAGAATGGTTCAGCTTCCAACTGCCGTTTGATTTGTCCAAAATCACCGTCAGCGACTCCCTAACCATCACCTTCGGCAACATCTTCGGCCAAGGCGTAAACGCTTCCTACCAAACCCTATACGTTCCGGCTTGGATTCCGTTTGTCTTCACCGTTTGGATTTGCATCCTGCTGTACAAAACCAAATTCAAAGATGCGTGGTCTTTCTATGCTGCAACCTTCAACCAAACCAAAAAACCTCTGCTTGCCCTGATGGGTGCGTTGATTATGGTTCAACTGATGATGGTTGGCGGCGACGACTCCATGGTGAAAATCATCGGTAAAGAATTTGCCAATGCGGCTGGCGAACACTGGGTGTACTTCTCCCCATACTTGGGTGCAATCGGTGCATTCTTCTCCGGCTCCAACACTGTATCCAACCTGACCTTTGGTCCGATTCAACAACAAATCGCGCTTGATACCGGCCTGTCCGTTACCCTCATCCTCGCCCTGCAATCTGTCGGCGGCGCAATGGGCAACATGGTCTGCATCAACAACATCATCGCCGTGTGCAGCGTGTTGAACGTAAACAACGCCGAAGGCGCCATCATCAAGAAAACTGTGATCCCGATGAGCATCTACGGCATCATCGCCGTAACTGTGGCTGCAATTTTCTTCTTCTAAACCGCTTCATATCAAAGGCCGTCTGAATATTCAGACGGCCTTTCTTGTATTCTTTCGCTATATTTCTTAAAGAATCATTAATGTATATATTCCGCAACAACCCGCATAACCACTTTGCAACACCAAATTACAAACAACTTTCTATTAATAAACAATCCGGTAACCATAAGTAAACACTGTTTTGCAATTTACCCAATTGCCACTACCGACAAAACGCCTAAAATACGCTTCATCTGCAAACGGAAACCCTTTCTCACTTTGCAAGATAACACACAACACTCATATGGAGCTTAGATCATGAAATTACTTTCTGTTATCACTGCAGCCGCATTGGCTACTGTTTCCTTCTCTGCTGCCGCTGCACCTGCCGGCTTCGTTTCTTACAGTTGTGACGGTGGCAAATCACTGAACGTGATGTACGGCTTTGACCGTAGCGGCCGTGCCATTACTGCTGACGTAAATGCCGGTGGCAAAAAAGCCTCTTTGGTTGTCGACAAAAAACGTTCTGACAGCACTGGCACTACTTTCACCAACCGTAAAGGCTATGTAATGTCTGCCGGTTTCATCGACAAAAACACCCACACTACTTCTGAAGTAGTTGGCGTGAACGCCCCTAACGGCTCATTCCTGGTAAAAAACTGCGAACCACGTCCACGTTAATCCCAGTTTCCCTATTTAACCGAATCATCCCGGTTTGATAGAAAGGCCGTCTGAAAAACAATTTTTCAGACGGCCTTTTGATTCAAGCCTATAAAAAAGAGCGTGTACCGTACACGCTCTTTTTGTTTGTTCACACACCAATTAAATACGCATCGGCATTACGATGTATTTGAAGTTCGGATTATTCGGCATGGTAAACAGCGTTGAACGGTTGGCATCGCCGAAAGCAAGCTGCATATCGTCGGAGTGTATGTTACGCAACACATCCATCAGGTAGCCGATGTTGAAACCGACTTCGAGTTCTCCGCCTTGGTAAGCGATTTCCAGCTCTTCGCGCGCCTCTTCCTGCTCGTTGTTGCTACATACGACACTCAGCAAACCAGGCTGCAGGAACAGTCGTGCGCCGCGGAATTTTTCATTGGCAAGAATGGCGGCACGCTCGAGTGCACCCAAAAGCTGGGTACGGGATACGAGGAAAATCTTGTCATTATCCAAAGGAATCACGCGGTTAAAGTCAGGGAACTTGCCGTCGATGACTTTGCTGACAATGGTTGTGCCATTGCATTGGAAGCGTACTTGATTGTCCAAAAGCTCAACTGTGATGGACTCGGACGGATTATTCAACAGCTTGAAGAGTTCCAATACCGTTTTACGCGGCAGGATCACTTCCGTTTTCGGCAGTTCTGCTTCAATTTGACTGGCCGCATAAGCAAGGCGGTGGCCGTCGGTTGCAACAAGGCGCAGCTGATTACCTTCAACCTGCATCAGCAAACCGTTGAGGTAATAGCGGATATCTTGAACTGCCATGCTGTATTGCACTTGCGAAAGCATGGTTTTGAAGGTTTCTTGAGTCAGTGAGAAAGTCGCACTGACGTCGCTGCCGACGCTCATCAACGGAAAGTCTTCAGCCGGCAAGGTTTGCAGGGCAAAACGAGATTTTCCCGCGCGCAGAGTCAAACGGTTGTCCGCCCAATCCAGTGACACCAGCGCACTGTCAGGCAGGGCACGCAGGATGTCTTGGAATTTTTTAGCGTTGGTCGTAATACGGAAATCGCCTGCCTGACTTTCAGGGCCGGCGGTATTGATTTGGATTTCCAAGTCGGTTGCCAAAAGTTTGGTTTGTCCGTCTTTGCTTTCCAGCAACACATTAGACAAAATCGGCAGAGTATGGCGACGTTCGACAATACCGGTAACGGCTTGCAACGGCTTGAGCAGACTGTCGCGATCGGCTTGTAAAATCAGCATGTTCCATTCCTTTGAATTTGAAATCGGTTGATTTGGGTATTTTAGAATATTTTTTGTATTCAGACGGCCTCACATTGACATCAGGCCGTCTGAATATTGCATTGGGTCAGTTCTGAATCAAAATCAGCAGTTTTTCGTAGTCTTGCGCCAATTCGGGATCTTCTTCGCGCAGTTTTGCCACCGCTTTGACACCGTGCATCACGGTCGTGTGATCGCGACCGCCAAAGGCATCACCGATAGAAGGCAGGCTGAGCGTGGTCAGCTCTTTGGTCAGACTCATGGCAACTTGGCGCGGACGGGCAATATTGCGCGTGCGTTTTTTGCCTAATATATCGCTGATTTTAATACGGTAGTATTTGGCTGTCGCATCGATGATGATGTCGGCGGTAATGACTTTGTGTTTCTCGGCAATAATATCCTGCAAAGCCGTACGCGCCAAATCCATGTCGATGACAGGACGGTTCATAAAACGGCTGCTGGCACTGACGCGGTTGAACGCGCCTTCCAGCTCACGCACATTGGAACGGATCAGATTGGCGATAAACAGAGCAGCTTCGTCTTCGATACTGATACCGGCTGCTTCTGCCTTTTTCTGCAAAATCGCCACGCGCATTTCCAATTCGGGCGGTTCGAGTTCCAAAGTCAAACCCCATGAAAAACGGGACTTGAGACGGTCGTCCATACCCTCGATCTTGGCAGGCAATACGTCGCACGTCAGGATCAGCTGTTTTTTCTCGTTGTGGAAATGGTTGTACAGATAGAAGAACTCTTCCATCGTACGGTCTTTGCCTTTAATGAACTGAATATCGTCGATAATCAGCAGGTCATATTGTTTGTATTGTTGCTTGAACACATCATAAGTGTTGTTGCGTACAGCCTTCATAAAGCTGCGGATATAGTCATCCGAGTGCATATAACGCACTTTGGCATCAGGACGGTTTTTCAGCAATTCATTGCCGATGGCTTGCACCAAGTGGGTTTTACCCAAACCGGTACTGCCATATAAGAAAAACGGGTTGTAGCCCTGCCCCGGATTTTCAGCAATCGCTTGGGCGGCAGCGGCGGCAAGGCGGTTGCCCTTACCTTCCACCAAAGTTTCAAATGTATAGTCACGCGACAGATTGGTCTGTTCGTAGCGTGCTTCTTCCGCATCGTGTTGCGCGTCGGTTTTGGCTTTGGCAACTGCTTTAGACTCAGCCGGAGCGACAGTTTGCACTTGAGGCTCATGCGGCAGGTTTTTCATGCGTTGCGCCAAAATCTCGGCAGCCGTCATGGCAGCGGCAGGTTTGGAAACCGTTTCAGACGGCCTATCTTCTTCCATTGCAGCAGCAGTTTGCAAAGGCATTTGAACAGGCTCTACACACTCTTCGACTTCAATGACCTCTTGCACTTGCACTGGCGCAACAGTCTGAGCCGCCATTTCATAATGCTCACCTACGCCCGGCTTAAACGCGAAAGCAGCCTGCTGAGGCACCAACTCGGCACGCACGGCGTCAATTTTGGCGGCAAACTGGCTTTTGAGCATATTGCAGGCAAATTGGTTTTTACCATACACCACCCATACGCCGTTTTCTTCGCCCACGGTCAAAGGCGCAATCCATTGCGCAAACTGCCCGGCAGGCAACATTTCGTGAAGGCGGCGAAGGCACAGCGGCCAAAATTCAGCTAACGTCATGAGATTAAGCTCGGAAATGGAAGATTTGGGAAATACAAGAAGGCAGAGCAGACAGGCAATCCGATAAAAATCAAATTTTTACGATACTCCCGCTTTCAGACGGCCTTGCACACAGAGAAAAGCAAGGTTGGTCAATTATACCCATTCCGCTCTTTTTTATCCACAACCGCCGCAAAATTTTATCCACAAATTCTATCAATGCATAAAACCCGTTGTCACACTTTAGCCAACGAAAAGTTTTTATATTGATTGACAAAAGCGGCAAATTGGAGTGTAATTCATGGTTTAATTATCTACCAATTTTTAGGAAACATCATGAAACGCACTTATCAACCTTCCGTTACCAAACGCAAACGCACCCACGGCTTCTTGGTTCGCTCCAAAACCCGCGGTGGTCGCGCAGTATTGGCTGCCCGTCGCGCCAAAGGCCGCAAACGCCTGGCTGTATAATTTTGAATTACGGCTTCTCGAAGCAGTATCGCTTATTAAAAACGGATGATTTTTCATCCGTTTTTGCGTTGAAAAACCGACGCAGCCGCGATTTGCTGCAAGTCTCCCAGTCCGCAGACAACGCGCTCGGCCATCCGCGCCTTGGTTTGGTCGTCAGCAAAAAGACTGCCAAACGCGCCCATGACCGCAATTATATGAAGCGCGTCATCCGCGACTGGTTCAGACTGAATCAACACCAGCTGCCGCCGCATGATTTTGTTGTGCGCGTGCGTCAGGCGTTTAATCGGGAAACTGCCCCAGAAGCCCGAGACCAACTTGCCCAGCTGATGAAAAAACGCCGATGAATACCCTGCTTTCCAAGCTCTTCCTTGCACTCATCCGCTTTTACCAATACTGCATCAGTCCCCTCATTCCGCCGCGCTGCCGCTATACCCCGACCTGTTCACAATACGCAGTCGAAGCCGTCAAAAAATACGGTGCATTCAAAGGTGGATGGCTGGCAATCAAACGCATCGCACGATGCCATCCTTTCGGCGGACACGGACATGACCCTGTTCCATAATGCTGCTGTCAACCATTTAAAGAACACGATTTCCTTTAATTTCCCGTCGGTTTCTATATAATGCCGTCTGAAGCAGTTTTCATCTCGATTACCTATCCGTCAATTCCAGGAATCTCTTATGGATTTTAAAAGACTAATGGCGTTTTTTGCCATTTCAGTGGCAATCTTTGCCGGCTGGGAACATTTTTTCCCCAGCCCCAAACCTAATCCGGCGCAACAAGCCGCGCAACAGCAAACGGCCGCCGCTCCGGCAAAAGCCGCTGCCGAAGCCGCGCTTGCCCCGGCCTCTCCCATTACCGTTACCACAGACACGGTTAAAGCCGTCATCGATGAGAAAAGCGGCGACCTGCGTCAGCTGACCCTCTTGCAATACAAAGCAACCGGCGACGAACACAAACCTTTCGTCCTGTTTAACGACGGCAA
Source organism: Neisseria sp. P0013.S005 (assembly GCF_051958425.1). Lineage (NCBI taxonomy): Bacteria > Pseudomonadati > Pseudomonadota > Betaproteobacteria > Neisseriales > Neisseriaceae > Neisseria > Neisseria sp. P0013.S005. Next base: position 177,476 of record NZ_JBQCVL010000001.1, read on the forward strand.
GGAATACACCTACGTTGCCCAATCTGAACTTTTGGACGCTCAAGGCAACAACGTTCTGAAAGGCATCAGCTTTACCGCCCCACAAAAACAATACAGTTTGGAAGGTGACAAAGTTGAAGTCCGCCTGAGCGCACCTGAAACCAACGGCCTGAAAATCGACAAAGTTTATACTTTTACCAAAGGCAGCTACTTGGTTAACATCCGCTTTGACATTACCAACAGCAACGGCCAACCTGTCAACCTGAGCGCGGACTACCGCATCGTACGCGACAACAGCGAACCCGAAGGTCAAGGCTACTTCACCCGCTCTTACGTCGGCCCGGTGGTTTACACCCCTGAAGGCGACTTCCAAAAAGTCAGCTTCTCTGATTTGGACGACGATGCCAAATCCGGCAAATCCGAAGCCGAATACATCCGCAAAACCCCGACCGGCTGGCTCGGCATGATTGAACACCACTTCATGTCCACCTGGATTCTCCAACCTAAAGGCGGACAAAGCGTTTGCGCCGCTGGCGACTGCCGTATCGACATCAAACGCCGCAATGACAACCTGTACAGTGCAAGCGTCAGCGTACCTTTAGCCGTGATCCAAGCCGACGCAAAAGCCGAAACCGCCATCAACCTGTATGCCGGCCCGCAAACCACTTCCGTTATCGCCAATATCGCCGACAAACTGCAACTGGCCAAAGACTACGGCAAAGTACACTGGTTCGCCTCTCCCCTCTTCTGGCTCTTGAACCAACTGCACAACATCATCGGCAACTGGGGCTGGGCAATCATCGTTTTGACCATCATCGTCAAAGCCGTACTGTACCCATTGACCAACGCCTCTTACCGCTCTATGGCAAAAATGCGTGCCGCCGCACCTAAATTGCAAGCCATCAAAGAGAAATACGGCGATGACCGCATGGCGCAACAACAAGCCATGATGCAGCTTTATAAAGACGAGAAAATCAATCCGCTGGGCGGCTGTCTACCTATGCTGTTGCAAATCCCTGTCTTCATCGGTCTGTATTGGGCATTGTTCGCCTCCGTAGAATTGCGCCAAGCGCCATGGTTGGGTTGGATTACCGACTTAAGCCGTCCGGATCCTTTCTACATCCTGCCTTTGATTATGGCGGCAACCATGTTTGCACAAACTTATCTAAATCCGCCGTCAACCGACCCAATGCAGGCGAAAATGATGAAAATCATGCCTTTGGTTTTCTCCATCATGTTCTTCTTCTTCCCTGCCGGCTTGGTTCTGTACTGGGTAGTCAACAACCTCTTGACCATCGCCCAACAATGGCACATCAACCGCAGCATCGAAAAACAACGCGCCCAAGGCGAAGTCGTTTCTTGATAAAAGCTTAGGCAACACAAAGGCCGTCTGTTGTTCAGACGGCCTTTTTTATTTCCTCAAACAAATACAGTTTGAGATTGAACCCAATCCAGTTTTAAGCTTTTAAGCGGCATGCAACACAAAAATCGTCGGGCGTTTCTTCAAATTCGGCATTTCTTTTCTTTTTCGCCACTGCGCAATCGTCTGGCTGATGATTTCCTGTGTCGGCAAGGTCAAATCCGTAGCCACACATAAGCGCGTTTCAGGATGCAGGTTTTCCACCGCATCAGCCAACAACGCATCGTTGCGATACGGCGTTTCGATAAACAGCTGCGTTTCATTCTGCTGGCGTGAACGTTGCTCCAAAGCCTTCAAACTCTGAATTCGCTCATTTTTTTCAGACGGCAGATAACCCTTAAATGCAAAGTTTTGCCCATTCGCACCCGAAGCCATCAGCGCCAGCAACAAGCTGGACGGCCCAACCAAAGGCCGTACTTCAAACCCGTGTTTATGCGCCAATGCCACCAAATTCGCACCCGGATCGGCAACAGCCGGACAACCTGCCTCGCTGACAATGCCCATACTGCGCCCTTCTTGCAAAGGCTTCAGCAGTTCCGGCAAAGACTTCAAATCCGTGTGTTCATTCAGCGTTTGCAAATTCAGTTCGCGGATAGGCGTAGTCACACCCAAATGCTTCAAATGCGCGCGCGCTGTTTTTTCCGCTTCCACAACAAAATCCGTCAGCCCGACAATCGCCTGTTGTTCATGCGGCAACAGGCATGGCGTATCAGGCGCACCCAAAGGGGTAGGAATCAAATACAAAACCGGTTTCATTCTTGCAACTCCAAAAAATCTCAGGCCGTCTGAACACATTCAGACGGCCTCAAACTATAAAACTTCCACACCTTCGTTTTTCAAAAAATCAATCAGACGGAAAATCGGAAGGCCGATCAAAGCATTCGGATCCGTACTTTCAATCCGCTCCAACAAAGCAGCGCCCAAACCCTCACTCTTCGCCGCACCGGCACAATAAACCGCATCCGGCTCGCGTTCCAAATATCGGCTGATTTGTTCCTGCGTCAACTGGCGCATGGCAACCACCGTATGATCGACATGATGCTGAACCTTGCCCGTAGCAGTATTCAAAAGCACGATTGCACTGTAAAATTCAATCCGTTTTCCGCTTAAGTCCGCCAGCATCTGTTGTGCATTTGCGACGTTCATCGGCTTGCCCAACTGCCGTCCTTCGCACCATGCGACTTGGTCTGCACCGATAATCAGCGCGGCAGGGAAAGCTGCCGCCAATGAACGAGCTTTGCCTTCAGCCAAACGCAGCGCCGTTTCGCCCGCATGCTCGCCCGCAATAGGCGTTTCGTCAAAATCAGGCAATGCCGTCTGAAAATCGATACCCAAACGGCGAAGCTGTCCGCAGCGGAAAACCGAACTCGACCCTAAAACCAAAGGCAGTTTTACTTCCATATTTTTACTTAAAAACATTGACGTTAGACTGCCGAAATTATATCATACTCCGTTTATGTCATACCCTAATTTGATTGACCCAGAAGTTTTCGCCGCCGAAGGGCAGAATCTGCAAGGCAGCTTCCTGCTCGAAGAATTGGATGAACGAGTCAGTTCGCACGATTATCCGGCCGACAAACAGACACGCGTGTCGTTTACGCTGCAAGGCGGTCGCGACCGGCTGCAACGTCTGTTTCTCGATTTAAACGTCAAAGCCGACATGCCCCTGATTTGCCAGCGTTGCATTACGCCCATGCCGTTTCTACTCGATGAAACCAGCCGTATCGTCCTGTTTGCCGATGAAGAGAGTTTGGACGAAGCCATGCTTGCCGATGAAGAATTGGAAGGCATGCTGCTCGAAAAAGAGCTTGACGTGCGGACTCTGGTTGAAGACCAAATCCTGATGTCGCTCCCTTTCTCCCCTCGACACGAAGACTGCGGCAACAATGGAACACTGGACGAAGTCAATCGGGACAAACCAAACCCCTTTGCTGTTTTAGCAGGTTTGAAAAGCAGTTAATTAGGACACAGTTTATTTATCTAGGAGCTTGAAATGGCCGTTCAACAAAACAAAAAATCCCCTTCTAAACGCGGTATGCACCGTTCACACGACGCTCTGACTGCGCCTTCTCTGTCTGTTGACAGCGCAACCGGCGAAGTGCATCGTCCACACCACATTTCTCCAAACGGTATGTACCGTGGCCGTAAAGTGGTAAAAGCTAAAGGCGAATAATCCGTTCGTCTGACTGAAAAAGCCAGAATATTGCCATGCAATGACTGGCTTTTTTGCATTGCACCCTGTATTTTCCTCTTCGGAAGCACACCATGAAACGTAAAATCTGGTACACCTACGACGACATCCACCGCGTAATCAAAGGATTGGCGGAAAAAATCCAAAACTCCGGCACCAAATACGATGCCATGATTGCCATTGGCGGCGGCGGTTTTATCCCTGCCCGCATGTTGCGCTGCTTCTTGGAAATTCCGATTTACGCCGTCACCACAGCCTACTACGACAGTGATAACGAAGGTCAAGTTACCGAGGAAGTGAAAAAAGTCCAATGGCTTGATCCCGTTCCAGATGCCCTGAAAGGCAAAAACGTACTGGTTGTTGACGAAGTGGACGACAGCCGCGTTACCATGGAATTCTGCCTGAACGAATTGTTGAAAGAAGATTTCGGCACTGTCGGCGTGGCAGTATTGCATGAAAAAATCAAAGCCAAAGCCGGTAAAATTCCTGAAGGTATCCCTTATTTCAGCGGCATTACCGTTGAAGACTGGTGGATCAACTATCCTTGGGACGCGCTGGACATTGACGAACACAACAAATTGGCCGCGCAAAACCAATAAATCTGGCACGACCGTCGCAACAAGCCTTTTCATCTGATTTTCAATTCAATTTCCTGAAAATCAGGTGAGAGTGCTTGTCCGATTGTTTGAGGCCGTCTGAAACACACAAACCGGAGAACAACATGATTACACTGGCCGTAGATGCCATGGGCGGAGATGCAAGCCTTGCGATGACCGTCCCCGGTGCAGTGGATTTCCTGAAACAGCAATCCGACGTACATCTGATTATGGTCGGAGATGAAGCAGCAGTCCGTCAAGCATTAAGCTCGGCAGGCGCGCCTATGGACCGCATTACCGTCTGCCATGCAGCACAAGTCGTCGAAATGGATGAAGCGCCGCAATCCGCGCTGAAAAATAAAAAAGAATCATCCATGCGCATCGCCATCAACCAAGTCAAAGAAGGCAATGCGCAAGCCGCCGTATCGGCAGGTAATACCGGCGCACTGATGGCGACCGCCCGATTCGTCCTCAAAACCATTCCCGGCATTGAGCGCCCTGCCATCGCCAAATTCCTGCCTTCTGACAGCGAACACGTTACCCTGGCTTTGGATTTGGGTGCCAACGTCGACTGTACGCCCGAACAACTGGTTCAATTTGCCATCATCGGCAGCGAGCTGGTACACGCGCTGCACCCTGAAAAAGGCAGCCCTCGTGTCGCCCTTTTGAACGTCGGCACTGAAGACATCAAGGGCACGGATGCCGTCAAACAAACCTTTCAACTGTTGAGCAGCAGCAAACTCAACTTTATCGGCAATATCGAAAGCAACAGCGTTTTGTATGGCGAAGCCGATGTCGTTGTCGCAGACGGATTTGTCGGCAACGTTATGCTCAAAACCATCGAAGGCGCGGTTAAATTCATGAGCGGCGCCATCCGCCGTGAATTCCAAAGCACCCTGTTCAACAAACTTGCCGCCATTGCCGCCCTGCCCGCGCTCAAAGGTTTGAAAGGCAAATTGGATCCGCGCAAATTTAACGGTGCCATCCTTCTTGGCTTACGCGGCATCGTGATTAAGAGCCACGGCGGAACTGACGAAGTCGGCTTCCGTTATGCTTTGGAAGAAGCCTACCACGAAGCCAAATCTGCCGGCCTCGCCCAAATCGAACAAGGCGTAGCCACCCAGTTGGCTGCTTTGGAAGCCGCCAAAGCAGCAACCGAACCGGAAGAAACAGCTGCTCCAAAAACGGAAGCTTAAGGCTGATATACACAGGCCGTCTGAAACTTCAAAATGTTCAGACGGCCTGTTTTTATCTTTAATTACCGGCTTCATTCTTAATATTGGGAATTTTCCCATTTTCGCTTACAATACCCGACTATCTGAATCAATTCTCTAAAAAGGCCGTTCTCATGCAATATGCCAAAATTTCCGGTACGGGCAGCTACCTTCCTGCCAACCGCGTCAGCAATGACGACCTTGCCAAAAAAGTGGACACTTCCGACGAGTGGATTACCACGCGTACAGGTATCAAATTTCGCCATATTGCAGACGACAGCGAAAAAACCAGCGATTTGGCCGCCGAGTCAGCGCGCCGCGCCTTGGCAGATGCCGATTTACAGGCTGACGATATCGATTTGATTATCGTCGCCACAGCCACTCCCGATATGCAATTCCCTTCTACGGCAACCATCGTGCAGCAAAAATTGGGCATTGCCAACGGCTGCCCTGCCTTCGACGTACAAGCCGTGTGTGCCGGTTTTATGTATGCCCTAACCACTGCCAATGCCTACATCAAAAGCGGCATGGCGAAAAACGCTTTGGTTATTGGCGCGGAAACTTTCAGCCGCATCGTCGATTGGAACGACCGTACCACCTGTGTCCTCTTTGGTGACGGTGCGGGCGCGGTTGTCTTAAGCGCATCTGACGAACCGGGCATCATTCACGGCAAACTCAAAGCCGACGGCAACTACCTCAACCTTTTAAACGTCCCCGGACAAATCGCAAACGGCCAGATTTGCGGTTCGCCCTACATCAGCATGGACGGCCCCGGCGTATTCAAGTTTGCCGTCAAAATGCTGGCAAAAATTGCAGATGATGTCATCGAAGAAGCCGGTTACACCGCCGATCAAATCGATTGGATTGTGCCGCACCAAGCCAATAAGCGCATTATCGACTCTACCGCCAAACACTTGGGCTTGAGCATGGACAAAGTGATCTTGACTGTCCAAGACCACGGCAACACGTCCGCCGCCTCCATTCCGCTGGCACTGGATGTCGGTATTAAAAACGGCCAAATCAAACGCGGACAAAACCTCTTGCTCGAAGGCATCGGCGGCGGTTTTGCCTGGGGTGCGGTTCTGGTGAAATATTAATGTTTAGGCCGTCTGAACATCCCTTTCAGACGGCCTATTCTGCTAAAACCCATGAAATCCCTAACGTTTGCACTCTGCATCAGCATCTTATTTTTAGGCGTAACGTTTATGGTATTGCCCAAACTGGCAATCGCCTATCTCGCACTGAGTGCATACGTTTTCCTGCTTTACTACCTAGACAAACAGCACGCACGCAACCACGGCAGACGCATATCCGAAGCAAAATTGCACCTGCTCAACCTGCTTGGTGGCTGGCCGGGCGGTTATTGCGGCAGCCTCGCATTCAGGCACAAAACCAGCAAACCCGGATTTATCCGCACCTTCCGGCTGACCGCCGCAACCAATACTGTCGCCACCCTCCTTCTGCTGGCAGACACCCTCAAACATTCAAACCAATAAGGAATTACCATGTCTTTCGCATTCTTCTTCCCCGGACAAGGCTCACAAAGCCTAGGCATGATGAACGGCTTTGCTGAGCAAGCCATCGTTAAAGCCACATTTGACGAAGCTTCCGCCGTATTGGGTCAAGACCTGTGGGCAATGATTAACGGCGAAGATGCCGAATTAATCGGACAAACCGTCAACACCCAGCCCATCATGCTGGCTGCCGGCATTGCTACCTACCGCGCCTACTTGGAAGCCGGCGGTAAAATCCCTTCCGTCGTTGCAGGCCACAGTCTCGGCGAATACACTGCCCTCGTCGCTGCCGGCGCATTGGATTTCGCAGATGCGGTCAAACTGGTTCGCCTGCGCGCTGAACTCATGCAATCTGCCGTACCGCAAGGCGTAGGCGCAATGGCCGCTATTTTGGGTTTGGAAGATGAACAAGTAAAAGCCATTTGTGCCGAAGCTGCACAAGGCGAAGCCGTTGAAGCCGTCAACTTCAACTCTCCAGGTCAAGTTGTGATTGCCGGCAATACCGCCGCGGTCGAACGCGCCATGGCCGCCGCCAAAGAAGCCGGAGCCAAACGCGCCCTGCCGCTGCCTGTTTCCGTTCCCTCACATTGCAGCCTCATGAAGCCCGCAGCGGAAAAACTTGCCGAAGCATTGAAAGACATCACCATCAAACAACCGCAAATCCGCGTCATTCATAACGCCGATGTTGCCTCTTATGATGATGCCGACAAAATCAAAGATGCCTTAGTACGCCAACTGTATAGCCCGGTGCACTGGACAGAAACCGTCAACGCGCTTGTTTCCGAAGGCATCACCGAATCCGCCGAATGCGGCCCCGGCAAAGTCCTTGCAGGCCTCGCCAAACGCATCAATAAAGAAGCCGCGTGCAGCGCATTGACCAATGCCGACCAAGTGGCTACATTTATCGAAGCCCACTAAAACGTTTTTAGACGGCCTTCCTCAAAAAGGCCGTCTTTAATTCTTGAATATAAACCAGTAAAATAACAACAAAAAAGATGGGGAAGAAATCCTAAATCAGAAATATAGGCATTTACAAGAAGATTCATCTTAATAACCGTTTTTAATGCATATTTCAAACTAAGTAACTTTGCCAGACTCCTGCCTGAATGAATATAAATATCAAAATTGTAAATACTGGAATTAAGTCGCCTAACTTATTGGCAACTTGATTACGAAAATACCTTTAACAAGTCCTAATCAATATAAGAAATAGTTATGAGTAAAACAATATTATTTGGAATGCCTACTGTATCCGGATTGTATAAACTAATTGATAAGAATTTAAAATACCATGGTTTTAAAGTTATTAATATTACAGAAGACTTTGAAAACTTCCGTTATCCTTCTATTTCCAGTTGGCTAAAAGTAAAATGGAGTAAATTTATTTACAAAGATATATCTGCTAAAAAAAATTTGAAATGTTCAACATTACAGAATATTATTACAGAGAAAATTAAGAATATTGGCGAATTAGACTACGCTTTATTAATTAGTGGCGACATATACAATAATGATTTTATTCAATTCCTTAATAAAATAAGTCAAAATGGTGTAGTTAATTATCAATTTGACGGTTTACATCGATTTCCTTCAATTTATCCTTTAATAAATGAATTTAATAGATGTTATGTTTTTGATTCAAATGATTTATATTATTCAGAATACCATCTCTTTCCTGCAACAAATTTCTATTTTGACTATGAGCTAGATAACCTTCCCGAAAGAACAGTAGATTTCTACTTCACAGGTGTTCATATGGACTCCCGAGCAAAAGTAATTGCTAATTTTGGACGCTATGCAAAAACAAGGAATAAGAGTACTGACATAAATATATTTTGGAAAAGATACGCAGATGGCAGAAAAATATACCCTGATGAGAGCATTACACTTATTGATAAAACAATCAGCTTTGAGGAAAATATTAAACGTGCCCAACATGCGAAAGTATTAATTGACTTTGTTATTGATAAGCATAATGGCTTATCTTTTCGCACTTTCGAAGCACTAGGAAATAAACAAAAGCTGATTACCACAAATACACAAGTAAAATACTATGATTTTTATCACCCTAATAATTTCCTAGTTTGGGATGGATATGATTTTGCACAACTAGATGAGTTTTTGGCAAAACCCTACGTTGATATTGATGAGAAAATTCGACAAAAGTACAGTTTTAAAAATTGGATTAGTTATATACTACAAATTCAACCATATAAAGAAATAAAGCTTCCAAATCCAATAGAAGATATAAAAGTCAAACCATAATGATAGGCCCATATAAGAAATCAAAAACTTACTATCATATTTTGGGATAAATGTCTTTTAAATTTCTATTAACATGGAAATTAAACTTATAATTTAACTGAAAATTAAAAACAGGGCGAAAATGCATAAACATCAACCTCTTATATCCATTATTATTCCATGCTATAACTCAGCTAATTACATTAAGGAAACTTTATCAAGTATTTATCACCAGTCTTATCAAAATTTTGAAATTATAGCTATTGATGATGGTTCAAACGACAATACCTTAGAAATTCTATATGAAGAAGCAAAAAAAGAATCTAGATTAAAAGTACTTTCACAAGAAAATACTTACTGCGTCAAAGCTCGTATTCATGCTATTCAATATGCCCGTGGCGATTACCTTGTTTGTCTAGATTCAGATGATCTTTTGGGAATAGACTATTTGAAAGTATGTGTAGATGCAGCTGAAGCTGATAAGAAATTAGCAATTGTATATACTGATGCCTTTCTTTTTGGCGCGAGAAATGAACCATGGAAGTTACCTAAATTTGCCTTACCAGACTTTTTACTGCAGAACTGCATCTATATTACCGCCTTAATCCGAAAAAAAGATTACGATGCAGTGGGTGGCTTTGATAGCAACATGACTTTTATTGAAGATTGGGAACTGTTTATTTCCATCATTAAAAATGGTGGGAAAGTCAAACAAATTCATCAACCTTTATTTTACTACCGACAACGACTCGACGAATCATCAGTGAGTAATTTAGCCTCTGATATAAAAGTCTCAGACAACCTACTAAAAATTTATAACAAACACTATGATTTTTACAAAGAAAACGGGATTTTTCTACAACTTTTAACTTCATACACACTAAAACAATATGAATTAAAACGAAAAAAATATAACAATCCTTTGATAAAATATTTTTATAAATGGTTCAACCCTAGAAGATATCAAAAAATCCAACCCTACTTGGAGTAGTAGCTAATGAGACGAATATTAAAAAAAATATTTCATACTTGGAAAATACAACGTCAGCTTCAAGCAAATTATCGTTTCATTTCAAGTAATCCTTATATATATAAGTCAGAAAACTATCCAGATAGTTTTCTAAGTAAAGTTATTAAGCAAACAACATTCATAATTGACAAGAATCCCGTTCCTAGAAAAATTTACACTTTTTGGACTGGTAACAATCCAATGTCAGAATCCCGTCAATCGCATTTTGAGCTTCTGAAACTAGTTTCAGGAGTAGAAGTGGTATTGATTACTCCAAATAATTTATCAGAATATATTTTACCTGAGTATCCACTGCACCACGCATTCAAATACTTATCCTTAGTACATAAAGCTGATTATCTACGTTGCTATTTTATGCATCATTACGGTGGAGGTTATAGTGATATTAAAGCTGCTCAATACAATTGGAGTCCTGTTTTTGACACTTTAGATTGTAGTAATGCATATTTTATTGGCTATCCTGAGATTAAAGCAGAAGACTTAGCACCTGTTGAAGGCAAGATTGGCGAAGATATGCAATGTTATTTTAGTATCATAGCTGGAAATTGCGCCTATATTTTTCGCAAACAAACCCCTTTTACTCAAGAATGGTATAACGAACTATTAAATAGAATGGATAATTACGCTGAGCAACTGGAGAATAATCCTGGTAACGTTCTAGGTAATAACCCCGGATACCCTATCCCTTGGACAAATATATTAGGAGATATATTTCACCCTTTATGCTTGAAATATACTGATAAAATTCTCCTTGATAATACTTTACGTCCAAATTTGGAAAACTATCGTTAAATTAATAGCGTGGTTGACATCCAAACATTTAACTACTATTTATACAGCATGTGATATAAATAGTATCAAAAAGGAAACAACATGAGTACACAAGATTTGAGCGGCAAAATCGCTTTGGTAACTGGCGCATCGCGCGGTATTGGTGCGGCGATTGCCGATACTTTGGCTGCGGCCGGTGCAAAAGTTATCGGCACTGCCACCAGTGAGAGCGGTGCGGCTGCAATCGGCGAACGCTTGGCACAATGGGGCGGCGAAGGCCGTGCATTGAATTCTGCCGAACCTGAAACCATCGAAAACCTGATTGCCGATATCGAAAAAGAATTCGGCAAACTGGATATTCTGGTCAACAACGCCGGCATTACCCGCGACAACCTCCTGATGCGCATGAAAGAGGAAGAATGGGACGACATCATGCAGGTCAACCTCAAATCTGTGTTCCGCGCCTCCAAAGCGGTATTGCGCGGCATGATGAAACAGCGTGCCGGTCGCATCATCAACATCACTTCTGTTGTCGGTGTGATGGGCAATGCCGGTCAAACCAACTATGCAGCGGCAAAAGCAGGCTTAATCGGCTTCTCCAAATCTATGGCACGTGAAGTCGGCAGCCGCGGCATTACCGTCAACTGCGTCGCCCCCGGCTTTATCGACACCGATATGACCCGCGCCCTGCCGGAAGAAACCCGCAAAACCTTTGAAGCGCAAACTTCTTTGGGTAAATTCGGTGAGGCGCAAGATATTGCCGATGCAGTCTTGTTCTTGGCTTCTGATCAGGCAAAATACATTACTGGTCAGACACTTCATGTCAACGGCGGCATGTTGATGCCTTAAACCGTTTGTTTATTTAAAGGCCGTCTGAATATTTCAGACGGCCCTTTTTGTCAATCAAAACACTATTTTACATTCTATCTTGATATAATCTTAATAATCCGTTAGATAACGCTCGAAACAGTAAGTCCAAATAAGCATGATACGGGAAATCAAATTGCAGAAATGAAGTTCATTCTGTGCGTTTTTATTTGGGTTTGCTGTCGGTTTTCGACGTGTTTCAGACGGCCTATATAACAATAGCTACTTTTAACGAAAGGCCGCCCACTCTATGCACGAATTCTCCCTCGGTCCCATTGTCATTGTCCTGTTGGTTTCCGTCATTACGGTTATCTGCTGTCGCAAATTCAACATTCCTTCCATGCTCGGTTATCTTTTGGTCGGTTTTATTGCCGGTCCGGGTATGTTCAAACTGATTCCGCAAAGCCACGCCACTGACTATTTGGGCGAAATCGGCATTGTGTTCTTGATGTTCAGCATCGGTCTCGAATTCTCCCTGCCCAAACTCAAAGCCATGCGCCGCCTCGTATTCGGTTTGGGCGGTTTGCAAGTCATCATTACCATGCTCTCGATTATGGGCATTTTGATGGCAATGGGCACGCCGTTTAACTGGGCTTTTGCCACTGCGGGCGCACTGACCATGTCGTCCACCGCCATCGTCAGCCGCATTCTGTCGGAGAAAACCGAGCTGGGTCAGCCGCATGGTCAAATGGCCATGGGTGTTTTGCTGATGCAAGATATTGCCGTGGTACCGCTGATGATTCTGATTCCGGCACTTGCCGGCGGCAGCGAAGGCAACTTGTGGGTAGAGTTGGGCTTGGCCGGTCTGAAAATGTTGCTGACCTTGGGCATTTTGTTCGTTATCGGCAGCCGTGTGATGTCGCGCTGGTTCAGACTGGTTGCCAAACGCAAATCGTCCGAACTCTTCATGATCAACGTTTTGCTGGTTACTTTGGCCGTAGCCTATCTGACAGAGCTTGAAGGCCTGTCTATGGCATTGGGCGCATTCGTCGCCGGTATGCTGCTTTCCGAAACCGAATACCGTATTCAGGTAGAAGACGACATCCGTCCATTCCGCGACATCCTGCTTGGCTTCTTCTTCATTACCGTCGGTATGAAGCTGAATATTCAGGCACTGATCGGCAACTGGCAGCAAATCCTGATTTTGTTGGCAATCCTGTTGGTCTTGAAAGCACTGGTCGTCTTCATCATCGCTTTGCGCATGAAAAACCCTGTGGGCGACAGCCTCAAAAGTGCGCTTTATTTGGCGCAAGGCGGCGAGTTCGGCTTCGTGATGCTGGCCATTTCCAGCAAAATCAATATGGTTTCGCCTGAATTGGAACAAGCGGCCACTGCAGCCGTCTTGCTCTCCATGATTGCCGCACCATTCATTTTAGGCAGCAGCGATGCCATCGTCAGCCGCTTCGTTAAATCCGACTGGGACATGAAAGCCTTGGACTTACACTCTATGTTGGTGGAAACCATGAGCAAATCCGAACACGTCCTGATTATCGGTTTCGGACGCGGCGGTCAATCGGTTGCCCGTGTATTGGCGCAAGAAGGCATCCCCTACTTTGCCCTTGACTTGGACATTGCCCGCGTACAAGTGGCACGCAACGCAGGCGAGCCGGTTTCCTTTGGCGATGCCAAACGCCGCGAAGTCTTGGAAGCCGCCGGCTTGGGACGCGCCAAAATGGTGGTCATCACGCTGAACAATATGCACGAGACCCAACATGTTCTCGGCAACATCATGTCTATGCATCCGAGCATGCCGGTTTATGTTCGCGCCACCAATGACGATTACGTTAAAACCTTTACCGAAATGGGTGCAGAAGAAACCGTCTCCGATACCAAAGAAACCAGCCTGGTGCTGGCAAGCTATGCCATGTTGGGCCACGGCCTCTCCTACAACCATGTTTATCAAACCATAACCCATATCCGTCACAGCCGCTATGCATCTTTGCAGGACTTGTTTGTCGGCAGTGATGATGACAGCTTCTCCGACGAAGACAGCAAGGCCGTCTGCCGCCATGCCTTCCCATTGCAAGGCGAAGCATACGCCATCGGCAAAACCATCCGTGAATTGCCATTGGCAGCGCATTATCTGAAACTATTGTTTATCCGCCGCAATACCGGAAAAATCCAGGACCTTGACCCTGATTTCGTTCTAGAAACCGGCGACATTTTGGTTGTCGCAGGCAAGCAGGAAGAAATTATTTCCTTTGAAAACTGGTGCTTGCAGGGAGATATCTAATTATCGGCAAATAAATCTTGCGCGTATCAGGATTTTTTGGTTTAATAGCGTCTTCGCAATTTTGCGCATGGGTGATTAGCTCAGTTGGTAGAGCGTCTGCCTTACAAGCAGAATGTCGGCGGTTCGACTCCGTCATCACCCACCAAGTTTCTTTTTCATTGTCTTTGACAGTGGATGCGCGGTGGTAGCTCAGTTGGTTAGAGTACCGGCCTGTCACGCCGGGGGTCGCGGGTTCGAGCCCCGTCCGCCGCGCCATTATTTAGAAATACTGATTCCTCAGTATCTCCCTTTTTCGGGTGATTAGCTCAGTTGGTAGAGCGTCTGCCTTACAAGCAGAATGTCGGCGGTTCGACTCCGTCATCACCCACCAAGTTTCTTTTTCATTGTCTTTGACAGTGGATGCGCGGTGGTAGCTCAGTTGGTTAGAGTACCGGCCTGTCACGCCGGGGGTCGCGGGTTCGAGCCCCGTCCGCCGCGCCATCAAGTTAAAAATAAAAATACCGGTTTTTACCGGTATTTTTTCGTCTGTACCCTATGCCTTTTTATAAAAAATCGAGCTTTTTAGATAGTATAAACAGGACAGCACAATAAAGCAGACATATGGTTCGAATCCTGAAAGACCATCTATCTCAAGCGGATTCACACCAAACGCTTATTCATCAAATCCCTAGATCATCTTTCAAAATAGACATAAATACTTGTCTCCTCTTCTTACACAAAGGCCGTCTGAAAACGTCAATACATTTTCAGACGGCCTTTTTTAGCTTATCAAGCCTGATATCTAATCATGCAGGAGGCCTTAGCATCAATCCAATGTTCGCCACCGGGCTGTACAATTTTAGACACCAGCTTATCCAAGTCGCGTAGATAATCGGTTGATTTTTGGCTGTTGATAATGACGACAACCAGCAACGGCTTTTCGCCCAACCAATACCCTGCCAGCGCGCGGACATCTTTAAGCGTACCGGTTTTGAGGCGCAGGTTTTCACCGGGCTGTTTCAAGCGTGTTTTAAGCGTGCCGTCTTTACCGGCAATCGGCAGCGTACTGATAAACTCGTTTTTAAACGGGCTGAAGTAGGCTTTTTCCAACATTTGCGCCATCATGCGCACATTGAGCCGTTCTACGCGGGACAGGCCTGAGCCGTTTTCCAACACCAGCCCTTCCGTATTGATACCGGCAACCTCCAGCTCGCTTTTTACGATAGAGGCGGCCTTAGTCTGCGCCAGCTTGTAATCAGATATATTTCCGGCAAATTTAAGGAAAACCGAACGGGCAATCAGATTATTGGAATGCTTGTTCATATCGGTGAGAATATCGGTAAGCGGTTTAGATAGATGACTTGCCAACACATGCGCATCATGAGGCGCGACACCTGTCGTCAGGCCGTCTGAAACCGTACCGTCTTGTTGACGCCATTGGTTGACAAAACTTTTGCCGACAAATTCTTTCATGCTGTACATATTCAGATACAGCTCTTTGCCCAAGCAGCTTTCCGGCAGCTTGCCCGATACGGTCAGCGTATTGTTTTTATAGGCAGTCTTCATGTGGTTTTTTAAAACACTGCACTTCCCTTCCTTATCTTCAAGCGTCAATTTGTTTTGAATATTCAGATTCGGCAGCGGCGGATTGGTACGGATGACCAAGCTTCCGTCTTCTTCTTTTTCAGCACGAAGCTCAACGGTTTTATACGCCAACATATTGGGATCAGGCGGTGTCATAAAGCTTTCGGCAGAGTCGGAAGCAAAATCATCCGGGTTCTTCACATCGCCCCACAGGCTACGGTCGAGTATCAGATGTCCGTCAATATGGCGTATGCCCTTATCGCGCATCTGTTGCTGCATTTGCACCAAATCATGCTGGTCAAACACAGGATCGCCGCTCCCCACCCAATACACATTGCCTTTCAGCGTATCGCCTTTGATTAGGCCGTTGGTTTTAAACTCCGTTTTCCAACGATAATCGCCGCCCAGCATACGAAACGCGGTAAACGCCGTTACCAGCTTCATCGTCGAAGCAGGATTGCGTAATTCATCGGCACGGTGTTCGGCAATCACTTTGCCGCTGTCCAATTCCTGCACATAAACGGAAATTTCATTTTCAGGAATACGCCCGAAATCCAAAGCCCATGACGGACAAACCGCCATCATCAGGCCGATTGATAAAATTCTTTTCAACTTCATTACGTTACAAAATCTTATAAATTCTGACAAGGTACTTAGGCCGTCTGAACGTTTCAGACGGCCTTTTATTTATTTCTGATGCGCTTTCAAACGCAAAGCAAACATGACGACCACGACACCGACAGCCAAAGCGCAACCCATCGCCAAATGGATACCGTCCAGCATTGCCTGTTGCGGCATATCTGCGCTGGAGAGTTTCTCGCCAATATTGGTTACGCCGACAAAAAACGCCGCACCGATGGCACCGGCAATCGGGTTGATGGTGGTCAGAATCGCCGCACCGTGCGGATTGAGCGTTTTCGGCAACGCGTTCAAACCGTGAGTTTCTCCCGTTACACAAGCGGACACGGAAAGCGCCAACAGCGTGAACATCGCCGTCAACATCACCACTTGCGTATCAATCCGCAAAAACAGCCACAATACCGCCAGCGACACCACCAGCATCACTGTTGCCGGCAAGACGACAAAGCGTCCGCCCTTTTTGTCCAATAATTTGCCGAACAAAGTCGCGGCAACCGCTTGGGCGATACTCGCGGGCATCAGAATCAGGCCGGTTGCCGTACCGGTCAGCATCAACACTTGTTGCGTGTACATCGGCACCATCAGTTCCAAGCCCAAGAACAGGAATATCGCACCGGCTAAAATTACAACGCAATATCTGAACTGTTTGTATTCAAATGCACGAAGGTTCAACAACGGCGTAGCCAAACGGAACTGACGGTGCGCAAACCAACCCACCAGCACAACGGAAGCGGCAAAGAGCAGGATAAATTCCACCAACGGCATATGGGCAAAATTACTGCTCGCATAAACCAGCCCGCCGAAGCCCGCAATCGACAGCACAGCCGACAACATATCAATTTTCGGACGGCTGATGTTGCTCAAATTGACCGTCAAATATTTGCCCACCAGCACCATCGCCGCCAACATAAACGGCGCAGTAAAGCCGAACAACACGCGCCAATGCGTATGGTCGATGATGATGCCCGACAGCGTCGGCCCCATTGCAGGCGCGGCGGTAAACATCATGGTAATGACGCCCATCGCCGTTCCGCGCTTGTTGGGCGGGAAAATCGACAATACGCCGTTAAACAGAAGCGGGACAAAAAATGCGGCAGACACTGCCTGCACCATACGCCCGACCACTAATACGCCAAACGTCGGTGCAAACGCGCAAATCAGCGAGCCTGCTAAAAACGTTGCCTGTGTAAACAGCACCATTTTGCGCGTTTCAAACCATTGAATCACGCCTGCCGTAATCGGCGTAAATGCCCCCATGACCAGCAAAAAGCCCGTCGTCAGCCATTGAACCGTGGTCTTATCGACACCGAAATCCTTCATAATCGGCGTGAGCGCGACATTCAGCAGCGTATCGTTGAGATAGCCGAAAAATGCGCCGATGAATAAGGTGGCGACAATGGTTTTAGCAGGAAAGTCGGGATTGTCGGCGTAGTATTCGTGTGCCGTTTCGCCCTCTTGCGAATCAGAAGCGTGCATAATAATTTGAAATATCAGCGAAACCGTTATTTTAGCATAAACCGTTTTGACAGGCCGTCTGAAACCTTGACCGCTTCTCCAGACAATACTAAAATTTAGAATCGTTTTCATTTTTATTATCAAACAGGAGAAAAACATGTCAAAGAAAGTCAGCATCTTGGTCGGCAGTCTGCGTAAAGGCTCGTTTGCACGAAAAATCGCACAAAACGTCATTTCCATGTTCCCCGAAGGCTACGAAGCGCAAATCGTCGAAATCGGCCATTTGCCTTTATACAACTTCGACTACGATGATCCCGCCGTTACCGACTTCCCTACTCCGTCCAGCTATACCGAGTTCCGTGAAACCATCAAAGCCTCTGCCGGCGTATTGTTCGTAACTTCCGAAAACAACCGCACCGTCCCGGCTTGTCTGAAAAACGCCATCGACATCGGCTCCAAACCCAATGCCGATGTTGCCTGGAAAAAAACACCGGCCGGCATCATCAGCCATTCTGTCGGCAAAATGGGCGGCTATAGCGCGCAAAAAAATCTGCGCCTTGCCCTTTCGTATTTCGATATGCCGCTGACCGGCCAGCCGGAAGTGTTCCTCGGCAACTCGCCTACCCTGTTTGACGACAACGGCCAGCTCATCGAATCTGCACGCGGCTTTGTTCAAGGCTATATCGACCAATTGGTTGCCTTGATTGAGAAAAACCCTAAATAACCGGGATTGAAACATACAGGCCGTCTGAAAACCGAATTTCAGACGGCCTCATCTTTTGCAAAAAATCAGTTTTTCGACAGTTCCTAAATTTTTACTAATTGTGTGCGGTTATAATCACTATCCGCCCATCCTCCGGAGAACTTCCATGCGCGTATTATTGGTTGAAGACGATGCCATGATTGCCCAAGCCGTCAGTGCCAACCTGAAAGACACCGGCTACGCTGTCGATTGGGTCAGCCGCGGTTCGGAAGTTGCCGCAGCAGTGGCGGCGCAAGCATACGATTTGCTGCTCTTGGATTTGGGTTTGCCCGGCAAAGACGGTTTGGACGTATTGGCGCAAATCCGCAGCGGAGGCTGTACCGTTCCTGTCTTAATCGTGACCGCGCGCGACGATTTGCACAGCCGCCTCAACGGCTTAGACGGCGGCGCAGACGACTACATCGTCAAACCCTTCGACATGGCAGAACTGCAAGCCCGTATGCGCGCCGTATTGCGCCGACACGGCGGACAGGCGCAAACGCTGCTGAGCAACGGCATCATCACGCTCAACCCTTCCACCCATCAGGCAGAAGTGGTCGGGCAGGAACAGGCCATCATGCTCAGCAACAAAGAATTTGCCGTCCTCCAAGCCCTGCTGCTGCGCCCGGGCATGATTCTGTCGCGCAGCGATTTGGAAGATAAAATCTACGGCTGGGGCGAAGAAGTCGAAAGCAACGCCGTTGACTTCCTGATTCACGCCTTACGCAAAAAACTCGGCAAAGAAGCGATTCAAAACGTTCGTGGGGTCGGCTGGCTGGTTGCACAAAACAACCAAACCGTCTGAAAAACCACAACAACAACACACAAACCATGCAACGCCTTATCCACACCATCAAACAATCCCTGCAAGTCCGGATCAGCCTCGCCCTGATCTGTATGCTCCTGCCCCTCTCCATTCTTGCAGGCATATTTTCATATTACGATACTTATCACGAGACCCAAGAGGTTCAAGACGACCTGTTGCGCCAAGTTGCGAACTATCTCGACCCGAGCGATGCCGATGACGAGAAACACTCGCTCGACAACGACAACAAGATTTCCGTTCAATTTCCCAATACGCCCAATCCCATTGTCAGCCTGCCTGAGAAGATTTCAGACGGCCTGCACACCATTCAGGCCGATGACGACGACGATTACTACCGCGTTTATACCCGTAATACCAAGCAAGGCCGCATCGCCGTCATGCAGGAAAGCGACTACCGCGAAGAGCTGGCCGAAATGGCCGCCGTGCAGAGCATCCTTCCCATGCTCCTCGCCCTGCCTCTGATTATCCTGCTCACCGTCTGGATTACCCATCGCGCCATGCGTTCCATCAAAACCCTGTCCAACGATTTAGAACAGCGCCAAATCAACGACCTCTCGCCGATGGACACGCAAGACATTCCCAGCGAAATCCAAGGCTTTGTCGTCGCCATCAACAACCTGTTGCAACGTACCGACGAAAACGTCCGCCAACAGCAACGCTTTATCGCCGATGCCGCACACGAATTGCGTAGCCCCATGACCGCCCTTTCCCTTCAGGCAGAACGGCTCAACAATATGCAGCTGTCCGCCGAAGCGCGCGAGCAGTCCGCCCTGTTGCAACAAGGCATACAGCGCAACCGCCACCTGCTTGAGCAACTCCTCTCCCTAGCACGCGCCCAAGCACCCGAAACCCAACGCCCCAAAACCCTGATCAGCCTGCAAAACCAGTTCCGCCGCGTCTTGCAGGAACTCATGCCGCTGGCGCTGGCCAAAGGTCAAGACATCGGTGTCGCCGTTGAAAACGACTGCCAAATCCACGCCGACGACACCGAAATCTACACCCTCATCAAAACCTTTACCGACAACGCCATCCGCTATACCCCCAAAGGCGGCCGCATCGATTTGGGCTTTGACGAAACCGCCGAATACCTCAACATCTGGGTAGAAGACGACGGCCCCGGCATTCCCCAAAGCGAACGCCAACGCGTTATCGACCCCTTCTACCGCATTCTCGGTACCGAACAACAAGGTACCGGCTTGGGGCTTTCCATCGCAAACACCATTGTCAAACGCCATCAAGGCCGTCTGAAACTGGCCGACAGCCGACGCTTTGACAGCGGCTTGCTGATTATTGCCGAGTTGGATAAAAAGACGCTTTAAATAATCGACCCGCCCAAATTGGTTTATCTAGCTTTAATCCGATAAATGAAAACGCTTTAAAACCAAAGGCCGTCTGAAAATACCTTTCAGACGGCCTTTTTATATTTTAAAGCAAACCTCATTCATTCCTCACAAATACGGCTGCAAGGTTTGGCGGAGGATTTCCATATCGGTAATTTCGGTGATATTGGCTTTACCCAAGTATTCCAAACCGACAAAACGCATGATGCCGCTGCTGACTTTTTTGTCGTGGCTCATATGTTCAATCCATTTTTCAAATGAGAAAACAGGCGGTGCGGACGGGAGGGAGGCGGCTTCCATTAAAGCAGCAATGCGGTCGGTATCGGCTTGTTGGGTTTTGCCCAAAATTTGCGACAAACGGGAAGCGAGGACGCAACCGGCGGCAACGGCTTCACCGTGCAGCCATACGCCGTAGCCCATTTCAGCCTCAATAGCATGGCCGAAAGTGTGGCCGAGATTAAGCCATGCGCGGATGCCCTGCTCGGTTTCGTCTTGGGCAACAATATCAGCCTTCATTTTGCAGCAATGATAAACGGCTTCTGCCATTTTTTCTTGATGTTGCGCCATCAGATCGGCCATATTTTCTTCCAACCAGGCAAAAAATTCGGCATCGCCCAATGCGCCGTATTTGATGACTTCGGCCATACCTGCGGAAAGTTCGCGTTGCGGCAGCGTTTGCAGGGCGGTCAAATCGGCCAAAACGGCTTGCGGCTGGTAGAACGCGCCAATCATGTTTTTACCGAGCGAATGGTTGATGGCAGTTTTACCACCGACCGAGGAATCGACCTGGCTGAGCAATGTGGTCGGCACTTGGATAAAAGGTGCACCGCGCTGATAAGTCGCCGCGGCAAAGCCGACCATATCGCCTATCACACCGCCGCCCAAAGCGATTAAAGTGGTTTTGCGTTCGGCACGGTTTTGCATCAAGCCATCGTAAATCAGGTTAAGCGTCTGCCAGTTTTTATATTCTTCGCCGTCGGTAAGGATGATGCTGAAATGCGGCACGCCCAGTCTGTCTAAGGCCGTCTGAAGCTGTTTGAGATAAAGCGGCGCAACGGTTTCGTTGGTAATGATGGCCGCTTTTTTGCCTAAATAGGGCTGAAGCAGCGTATCTGCCTGCTCAATCAGTTTATGCCCGATAAAGATGGGGTATTGATGGGACGGAGTTTGGACAGTCAGGGTGCGCATGGTGTTCCTTTGCAAAGCGTATTTATTCGCCTAAAGCCTGTATCAGGCGTTTGAGCGTTTTGTGACAGCTGTCGGATTCGATGACGAGATGGGCAGTTTGACGGTACAGCGTATCGCGTTGGTCATACAGCTCTTGCAGTTTGGCCAAAGGATTGGCAACTTGCAACAGCGGCCGGTTGCTGTCGTAACGGGTACGCTCCAGCAAGGTTTCGGGGCTGGCATGCAGATAAACAACCGTACCGTTTTGGCGCAAAATCTGCCTGTTTTCACTGCGCAATACGGAGCCGCCACCGGTCGATAAAACGATGTTGCGCCGGGAAGCGAGCTTCTTCAGCATATTGGTTTCACGGTTGCGGAAGCCTTCCTCCCCTTCCATCTCAAAAATGGTCGGAATGGATACGCCCGAAGAAGTGCAGATTTCGTAGTCGCTGTCGTAAAACGGGCATTCAAACATTTGGGCAAGCTGCTTGCCCAAAGTGGTTTTGCCCGCGCCCATCAGCCCGATTAAGATTAAATTGCCGTTGATTTTTTCCATGTGGGTCATTTTATACGATATGGTGGTTTCGTGGAAAAGTTCGTCGTTTTTCAGACGGCCTTTTCATCTCAGGCCGTCTGAAAACCAAAACAGGCATACCTTTGCAGATATGCCTGTTTGTCATTTTAAAAATCAGTAACGCAGATTGTTACCCACATTATCCATAATGCGCGGCGTGATGAAGATCAATAGCTCACGGCGGTTTTCACGTTTGCCGCGTGATTTGAACAGATTGCCGACAACGGGAATATCGCCCAAAACAGGTACTTTGTTCACCGCATTGGTGCTTTCTTCCTCGTAAATACCGCCGACAATCAGCGTACCGCCATCTTCAACCATGGCTTGGGTATTCAAGTGTTTGGTGTTGATACACTTGGTCATCAGAGAATCTACGGTACAGTCGATCGGGGTATCGCGATTAATCTTCACAGTCATGATAATTTGACCGTCAGGCGTAATGTTCGGCGTTACGGTCAAGCCCAAAACGGCTTTCTTAAAGGTAATCGAAGTCGCACCGCTGGAAGAAGCCTCTTGGTAAGGAATTTCCGTACCGGATTCAATTTTGGCTTCTTTACGGTCTTGTGTCAGCACGCGCGGATTGGAAATGGTTTTGCTCTTACCCTGTTCTTCAGACGCACTGATTTCCAAGCCCAATGCGCCGGACGAGAACGCACGCACCAGCGCAATGCTGTTGACTGCGGCCGCGGTCGGCAGACTGACATTCGGATCCAAAGTCCATTTGCGGTAGCCTACGTCGCCACGGTTAAACGAGGCATTGGTATTGTAGTTGGTTTGCGCATTGCTCCAGTTGCTGCCCCATGCCGTACGGCCGATCGCACCACCGGAACCGAATTTAACGCCCAAGTTGCGGAAGAAGGTATCTTCTGCTTCCACAATACGCGCTTCCACCATCACTTGACGGGTTGGAACGTCCAATTCATCAATCAGTTTGCGGAATTTCTCAATCACGCCGCGGTTGTCGGTTACGATCAGCGTATTGGTGGCCGGATCGATTAAGGCGCTGCCTCGGTTGCTCAACAGAGTGTTGCGGGTGTTGGAATTATTGCTGTCGTATTCTTCCAAACGCAGAATTTTGCGGAATTCATCCACGTTTTTGTATTTCAACTGGAAGGTTTGAGAATACAGCGGACCCAATTCGGCAATCTCTTTTTCAGCCTGCAAGAAGGCTTTGTCTTTTGCCAACAATTCATCGCGAGGTGCGATATTGATAATGTTGCCTTGACGGCGCATATCCAAATTGCGCGCCTGCATAACCAAGTCTAAAGCCTGATCCCAAGGTACATCTTTCAGGGACAAAGTCATAGTGCCTTTGACGGTATCGCTGGCAACAATATTCATGCCGGATTCTTTTGCCAAAATCTGCAAGATGGTACGAACTTCTACATCTTGGAAATCCAAAGAAATTTTACGGCCTTTGAACGATTTGTTCGCATTGTGGTTTAAGCCGCCGGATTCGGTATTGGCGGCTTTAGGCGATACTTCAAATACAAAGCGTCCGGAAGAAGCTTTGGTATTGATGTCCCAATTCGTATTATTGTTGCGGATAATAAGCTGGGTAGAATTGCCGATACGTTTGAGCGTAACGTTTTGTACAGGTGTATTAAAGTCAGCCACATCCAAACTGCGTTGCGCTTGTGTCGGCAAAGTATGGTTTTTCAATGTCACAACCACGCGGTCGCGCTGCTGTTTAATATCCGGCTGTCCGCTGAAACCAGGGGCGGACAATTCAATAATGCCGGAATTGCGTGCGCCTTTGCGGAAATCGATATTGGCTGCTGAAACGGCTTGATAAGTCTGAGCAGCGCGCGCGGTAGACGGCGTAGCCGCACGTTCATTTGCAACGGCCGCATTGGTTTGATCAGTAGATTCGTTTACAAATACCCAAACTTCGTTGCCGCGAATCTCAGTATTGTATTGGCTGATTTTGTTCAAACCCAAAACCACGCGTGCACGGTCATTGTTTTGCGCCGCAGTAATTTGATTCAGCAATGGGTCGGCATATTCCAAAACAGGCTGAGGCAAACGGATATTGGTGTTGGCAAAATCCAATGCGATACGCGCCGGCGTAGATGTTACAAAACCATGAGGTGTGGTGACATCTTTGTCGAAACGGATTTTGATGATTTTTTGGTTGTCAGGCAAAGTAGAAACGTTAATATCGGTAATATTGCCTGCAAAGGCCGTCTGAACAGCGAGGGCAACGCTGAAGCCGGCAAATAATTTTGTCATGTGCTTGGTTTTCATAATCGAGTGAGACCCCTAAATTAATTTGAATTCGAACTATCTGAGCTATTGGAAGAATCCGCCTCTTTACTGCTCAATGGCAATTCGGCCTTCCGGTACACCCAGTTGCCGTAGCTGTCTTCAACTTGCTCGGTCAAGATAATTTTATCTTCGGTAATACTTTGGATTCTGCCGTAATTCTGACCGATGTAGTTTCCGGGATAAACGGTATAAACATGGTCGTTAACCTTGATAAATCCGGAAACTTTGCCGCCGCTTTGAAGCGTTCCGACAAAGGCCATATTCTCCAAACTGAAGGCTTCCAATGTTTCTTTCGGACGGTTCACATCCGGCGCATTGCCGCCTTTAGGAGCAGTGTCCAAACGACGTGAATCAAACGCATTCATGCCTTTAAAGTTCGGCGGGCTATACGGCTTAGGCAATGTAACCGTCGGCTCTTCAAACGGAATAATCTTGGATTTTGCTTCCTGACGGGTTTGCGTCATCCATTGAGTCAAATCTTCATAGCTTTGCGTACAGGCTGTCAAGGGAAGAAGACTTAAGAGTAAGATGATTTTTTTCATGATTTCCCTATTCTTTTATTTTTGCTCATTCTCGGCAGGTTTGCCTTCTTCTTGTGCCTGTTGCGCAGCCAATTCGGCAGCAATCTCTTCGGCCGGACGGGCTTTGTAAGTCGTCGCAATCGCACTCAATGTCAACTCGCCTTTATTGCCTTTGCCTTCTTTGTCCTCGCCTGCGTTCACGAGTTTCAAAGAATCTAACGTAATAATGCGCGACAAATCGCCTACATCACGGGTAAATTGGCTGATTTGAGAGTATTTGCCCGTGATGGAAATCTGATACGGCAGTTTTTGAATCGGACCATCGTTTTCAGGTTGGAGCGGTGCAACGCTGTCCAAACGCAGTCCGTTGGTTGAACCTGCCTGATGCAGCTCTTGAATCAGGTTCGGAATTTCCGCATCGGTCGGCAGTTGTTTCAACAAAACGTCAAATGCAGAACGGATAGAAGCCAATTCAGCCTTCAAATTGTTCAAGCTTGCCGCCTGAATGCTTTTACGCGTAAAGGTTTCCTTCAGTTCTGCTTCTTTGGCTTCCTGCGTATTCAAGGTTTCAATCTGATCTTTAAATACGCCGACATAGCCCAACGCCAACATACCGACAATCAACAAACCTCCCAGCAAAAGTTTTGAAGGCATATTGAGCAGGTACAGGTTTTGTACGTCCAATTGTTTCAGGTTTTTAGATGCCATTATTGAGCCTCCGGAGCAGGTTCTGCCACAGGTTCGGCTATTTCACTGCTGCTTTGTGCAGTCGGTGCAGGAGCCGGCGTATTCACTTGGTTGATTGAAGATTTCAAAGTAAATTCTTGGTAGTTATCTACTTTTTTGATGCTCAACAATTCAGGCTGCAAGAAAATACCTGTACTTGGCAGGGAGCGCATCATAACGGCAATTTTATTGTCGCTGACGGCATGGCCGCTAATTTTATAGCTGGTCGGGCTTTCTGCTTCCAACGCAGTCAAATAAGTATTATCGGGCGTAAGCGCATTCAAAGAATCAAGGATATAAGCTGCTTGATAGCGTTTTTCCTGCAACTCTTCCACTTTCAGCTTCTTGGCCAAGAAGGCTTCTTTTTCTTGCTGAAGTTTATCGATTTCGCCCAATTCTCTATCAAGTCTGTCGATTTCGGTTTGCAGGAAGTTGTTGCGGCCTTCTTGATTGCTGATGGCGCTATCAATACCGAGATAGGTAGCGGCTGCCAAGCCCAAACCCACTGCAAAAGCGCCAAGCATCAATACTTTGAATTGCTGCTGCTTGCGCTGTTTAATCTCTTCCCGATACGGAAGAAGGTTGATTCTGGTTAATTCGATCATGTTCTCAAAGTCCCCTTAATGCCAATCCAAACGCCAACGTCAGTGACGGCGCATCAATTTGAAACTGCGGCAATTCTACTTTTGCACTGCGTTCCACATATGAAATCGGATGCAGGTATTCTGTTGCCGTATTGGTTTGCGAGAAAATGCTTTCCGCCAAACCTGCCTGCTGAGCGGTAAAGCCGGTCAGCAGGATGTGTTTGATATTGGCGAAAGAATCAGTGGCCTGCGTGGTATAGTAAAATTGCAAAACCCGCTGAACTTCTTGCGCAACCTGCACATTAAAACGGTCGGCAATCTGAGACTGGTAGTCGGAAGGCTTGTTTTGGGAAGCCATCATTTGAGCGGCTTTTTCTTCCGTTACCCGATAAGTACGCTGAATCAGCTGATTGAGCTGCTCTGTGCTGACCGGAGTTTCTTGTTTATAGAGAATGCGGCCGTTTTGCAGAATCAGGGCATACATTTGCGTCGCATGAATGCCGAACACGGCAACTTTTTCCTCTGCCATTTCGGGAGCATGCGTATTCATCCAATAAACGAAGGCATTGCGTTGCGCCAGTAAGTCCAAATCCAAAGCGGACAAAGGCAAGCCCGCATTTTCAAACATTTCAATGCGCGGTTCGACATCGTCTTTTTTAGCGGCAACAGCTAAAACATGCTGGCCCGAACCGACTTCTTCGGCTTGAAAGTCGTAGTTCATTTCTTCAATAGGCGCAAATTGGCCGACTTCCGCATCGACAAACTCTTCCAAGTCCAAATCGGTATCACGCGGGTTGTAAATAATTTGCTCGACTGTCGCCAAATTTTGTGGCACAGCCGCAACAATATTTTTGCAAGAACTGCGTAATTGTGTGTAAGTATGTTGGATGTAAGTGGCAAGCTGATCGTAGTCTTGAATTTTGTTGCCTTTGACAATATTTTTAGGCAATTTGGTAATAACGTATTTTTCCAGCTGAATTTGGTTTAAACTACGGCCTGTCAGTTGTACCATCTTAATGGCATGTTGGCTGATGTCGACGCCGATGGCAGAGCGGTTGTTCAATCCGCTAGAAGCCTTGCCTGTTTTGGTATCTTTCGTGCTTTTAAATAAGCGCATGATTTGACTTCCCTGTATCATTTAGGAGTGAGTAACTGTTTCGTTATCCGTAAAGGACTTCTTATTCTTTACACAGTATTGACTGTGACTGATAGAAATCGTTTCCCATTTTACTTTATTTATCGCCATTAATGGCAAAATTATTACTTAGTCATGATTAAAAAGATTATAACGACCTGTATGGGTCTCTTATTAGGACTGGCTCTTTTCGGTATAGGTCTGATCGCAATTGCAATTCTGGTAACCTATCCAAAACTGCCGTCTTTGGACTCTTTACAACACTACAAACCAAAAATGCCGCTGACGATTTATTCTTCAGACGGCCAAGTCATTGGCGTTTACGGCGAACAACGGCGTGAATTTACCAAAATCGGCGACTTCCCCAAAATTTTGAAAGACGCAGTGATTGCCGCCGAAGACAAACGCTTCTACGACCACTGGGGTGTGGACGTTTGGGGCGTGGCGCGAGCCGTGATCGGCAACGTAATGGCCGGCAGTGTTCAATCCGGTGCCAGTACGATTACGCAACAGGTTGCCAAAAACTTCTACCTGAGCAGCGAGCGTTCATTCACCCGTAAATTCAACGAAGCCCTGCTGGCTTACAAAATCGAGCAGTCTTTAAGCAAAGACAAGATTTTGGAGCTGTACTTCAACCAAATCTATTTGGGTCAACGCGCTTATGGTTTTGCCTCCGCCGCCCAAACTTATTTCAATAAAAATGTTAATGATTTAACATTGGCCGAAGCCGCCATGTTGGCCGGCTTGCCTAAAGCACCTTCCGCCTACAATCCGATTGTAAACCCTGAGCGTGCCAAACTGCGCCAGGCTTATATTCTGAACAATATGCTGGAAGAAGGCATGATCACCCTGCAGCAACGCAATCAGGCTTTGAAAGAAGAGTTGCATTACGAGCGTTTTGTACAAAACATCGACCAAAATGCCCTGTATGTTGCCGAGATGGTGCGTCAAGAACTGTTTGAAAAATACGGCGAAGATGCCTACACACAAGGCTTCAATGTATATACCACCGTCGATACCGCACACCAGCGCGTCGCCACCGAAGCCCTGCGTAAAGTTCTGCGCAATTTCGACCGCGGCAGCAGCTACCGCGGTGCAGAAAACTACATCGACCTGAGCAAAAGCGATAACGTAGAAGAAACTGTCAGCCAATATCTTTCTACACTTTACACCGTCGATAAAATGATTCCTGCGGTTGTATTGGAAGCCTCACGCAAAGGTGTACAGATTCAGTTGCCAAGCGGCCGTAAAGTCACGCTGAACAGCCACGCTTTAGGCTTTGCCGCCCGTGCCGTCAACAACGAAAAAATGGGGGATGACCGTATCCGTCGCGGCTCCGTCATTCGCGTTAAAGGTAGCGGCGATACTTTTACCGTCGTTCAAGAGCCTTTGTTGCAAGGCGCATTGGTGTCTTTAGATGCGAAAACCGGTGCAGTCCGTGCATTGGTCGGCGGCTACGACTACCACAGCAAAACCTTCAACCGCGCAACTCAAGCCATGCGCCAACCCGGCTCGACGTTCAAACCGTTCGTTTATTCCGCCGCTTTGGCAAAAGGCATGACTGCCTCCACCATGATTAACGATGCGCCGATTTCCCTGCCGGGCAAAGGTGCAAACGGTAAAGCGTGGAACCCGAAAAACTCTGACGGCCGCTATGCCGGTTACATCACGCTGCGTCAGGCTTTGACCGCGTCGAAAAACATGGTGTCCATCCGCATCCTGATGTCTATCGGCATCGGCTACGCGCAACAATACATCCAACGCTTCGGCTTCAAGCCGTCTGAAATCCCTGCCAGCCTGTCTATGGCTTTGGGTACAGGCGAAACCACTCCGTTGCGTATTGCAGAAGGTTACAGCGTCTTTGCCAACGGCGGTTACAAAGTATCTGCCCACGTCATCGACAAAATCTACGACAGCCAAGGCCGTCTGAGAGCGCAAATGCAGCCGTTAGTGGCCGGTGAAAACGCACCTCAAGCCATTGACCCGCGCAACGCCTACATCATGTACAAAATCATGCAGGACGTTGTCCGTGTCGGTACCGCGCGCGGTGCAGCCGCACTGGGCCGCTCCGACATCGCCGGTAAAACCGGTACCACCAACGACAACAAAGACGCATGGTTTGTCGGCTTCACCCCTAGCGTTGTGACTGCCGTCTATATCGGCTTTGACAAACCGCGCAGCATGGGCAGTGCAGGCTACGGTGGCACAATCGCCGTACCGGTTTGGGTAGAATACATGCGCTTCGCCCTGAAAGGCACCAGCGTCAAACCGATGAAAGCACCTGAAGGCGTGGTTACAAACGGCGGCGAAGTGTATATGCGCGAACGCATGACCACCAGCTCCGACCTGGCCTTGGACAACAGCGGCGTTGCTCCGCGTCCTGCTCAACCTGCCCGTCATGCTGTTCCGAATGAAAACCGCCGCAGTGCCGAGAGCAACACTGCGCCAGCCCGTGAAGAATCAGACGAAACCCCAGTTCTGCCAAGCAATACCGGCAACAATAACAGACAACAACTGGACTCTCTGTTCTAATGTTCTAAAGCAAGGCCGTCTGAAACGTTCAGACGGCCTTTTTTAAGAAAATTCAAAGCAAAACCATGATTGATTTACACTGCCATTCGACCGTTTCAGACGGCATGTTGTCCCCAACCGAAGTTGTCCGACTCGCCCGTCAAAACGGTTGCACCCTGCTCGCCCTGACCGACCACGACCATACCGGCGGACTTGCCGAAGCACGCACCGAAGCCGATACCCTCGGCCTCCCCTTCGTCAACGGCGTGGAGATATCCGTCACTTGGCGCGGCCGCACCATCCACGTTGTCGGCTTGGACTTTGACGAACACAACGAAGCCCTGCAAAACCTGCTTGTCGAAGTCCGCAAAGGCCGTCTGAAACGATTGGAAACCATCGCGGCCAAACTGGAGAAAAAAGGCATAACAGGCGCGTATGAAGGCGCGCTGGCATTGGCCGCCAATAAAGAAATGGCCAGCCGCACCCACATTGCCGAATTCCTCATCCGCGAAGGCCATGTCAAAAACAAACAGCAGGCATTTACCAAATATCTGGGAGACGGAAAATCCTGTTCCGTCAGACACGAATGGGCCACACTGGAAGACTGCGTAGCCGCGATTACAGGCGCGGGTGGCATGGCCATTATCGCCCACCCGATGCGCTATGAATTATCCGCCACCGCCAAACGAAACCTGTTTCAAGAATTTAAAAATCTCGGCGGCGCAGGGATTGAAGTGCACAGCGGCAACTGCTGTAAAAACGACCGCCTAAACTATGCCTTGCTTGCCGACCGTTTCGACTTTCTCGCCAGCGCAGGCAGCGACTTCCACCGCCCCAACGACTTCAGCGGCGGCATACTCGGCGCCTGTCCCGACTTACCCGAACAATGCCGTCCTGTCTGGAAACACTTTAAGGCCGTCTGAATGCCTCACGCAAAAGGATTATCCTGCCAAATATCTTTGGAAGCCATATCTGATAACGTGTTTATACGGCCGGGATATATGCAGTATTTTCTCCGGGCAGTATAACCGATGTTGAAATTTCCGTCGGATACACGACATCAGCGGCTGTCTCTGCTGAAATTTCACCTGCCAACTCATTGTAAATTCCTTTGTCGTTTTGGAAATCAATATCGGCAACCTTGCGCCTTTCCCCATTTTCCAAAACCACTTCTGATTCAAATAATATTTTATTATCGGCTTCATCTTTCAGATTGATTTCTGCAAAATCCAAAGAGATCGACTGGATATCCCAGTCGGACAATAGAGAAAGCTCTCCTTCCTCCGTTTTCCCGTTACTGTTTTCGTCATGCCAGATTCTTAGCTCACCCCACAATTCATCATATTGATTAATGATATTATTATTGTCGCTGTCCAAATCTTTCGCCGTTTTCTGCGCGCTTGCCGTCAGACATAACTGTTGCCTTACCAAACATCTCCGTTCCGTCGTTTACCATGCCGTCTCCATTTTTATCCCAAACCAAAAAACCGCTGCCTTTTTTGAGCCAAGCCGTCTGTTCGGCCATCCCGTCGCTATCCATATCAAAACTCACTCCATCCTCCACCGAAGTCGTGAGCAACTCTTCTCCATACAGCTCGATAGCAAGAGGAGTATGGTAATTTTGGGCAATTTGGTCAAAATTCTGCTGAAGATTATCCACTCCGCCCTGCAAATCAAGTGAAATATTGGCTTTGTTCAGTAAATCCTGCAAAGCTTTCAAAGCTTCGTTTTCATTATGAATTTCTTTGCCTTTTCCTGATGCCTGTTCGGATTTTTGCTGTTCGACCAAAGCAGCCAAGCGGTTCACTGCATTGGAATAAAGCCTGCTGGCTGAAGTAATCAGTGCCGCATACGCACTTTTTGAGTAATTTACTAAATTATCGTTGAAGCTGACACTCTTGCCCGCGCTACCGATACCGAATTCAATCGCCCCCTGCTTTCCGCCTGAAGAATAATATAACGCTGTTCTTGCAGCCGTCGTTACCGTACCGTCTGCCAAACGGCTGTTGGCAGATACAAATACCACCATCAACATAGGATTTCCACGTGTCATCATCGGCATCAGACTAAGCGGCATATTTGGATCGGTTTTCTGAAAGCGAACCCGCTCGTCACCTACGCCAAACAGTCTGCTGGGATGGTCAGGCGCTGCTTCATCCATTCCTGATTGCAGGATTTTTTACTTTTCGGCCGGAGTTTTACCGTTTAGCAGGTTTGGATTGATTTTCTTAAGGAATATTGATTTCGCCAATGTCCAATAAGTATCGCCGGGCTCGCCGCTGGGGTTTTGGGTTTTCATTTTATGGGCAAAATAATCAACAGCCTGTTGTTGGTTCATCGCCTTGATTGCTTCTGTATTTGAGCCGTATTTGGTTTCTTTTGGGTTGTTCCGCAAATCAAACTGAAAACGGTTGTATTCGGCTTTTCCTTCTTCATAAACAAATCTTCGTGCATATTCATTCGCTGTTATATTGCGATTTCCATCAATATCAAGATCAAGCTTGGAAATTGTTTTCGACAAACCATGTCCTAACTCATGAGCCCAATCAGAAGCAGTCAGATATCTTTTGTCTGCCGTACCGAATACAATACTTCTATTTTCTTTACTGCCAATTAGTTTGCTTTGGAAAAATATGCCGGAATATTTAGTGTTTGCTTGAATACTCCCTAACCCCCCATTGATTGATAAAGTTATGGGTTTGCCCCAGTAAAATTGAATCCCGAATAATCTGATTAACTTCCGAAACAGGCATCCCTAATTTTAAAAAATGCTGCCGGATTTGTGCTGTTGTAGCCATACCATATACCTTTAAAATTAAATACTATCGACTATCTGATAAGAAAGATGCTGGAAATATCATTAATGCATTTGTCTGTTGGATGCTGAAATAATATTCCTGCACCTTTCTCCTCCCTTATAACCAAATGTCTATCACTCCCGATCAAATGGTTGTTTTCATCTACTGCTACTTGTTTTACTACCGTATACCTAGGAAAAACTTGTTCTGTTCCATTGTTAAAGCATACGCTGACCGGGCTTAGGATATGAGATGAAACATAGGGTTTCGGCAAATCATCAGGATAACGGTCATCAGGAAACAATGAACGGTATCGTTTTATATAATCAGGCGTTGCTTCGATTTCTAAAAAAGTACTGCCGTCGTAGTCGGTCTGATGCACTACCGTAAAGCCGTCGGTCGGCCGTTTTAGCTTACGCCGCCTGTGTTTGAGCCATTTCTGCCGCTCTGCCTTGTCTTTCCATCTGAGTACCGCCTGTTTTTCTCCGTCAGGCCGCAAACGGCCAGAAAGCCGCAGATAGCGCCGGTACACGGGAATCTGCCACTTTTTCGCTAAATCTTCAGGCGGCATATCAAGCAAACAGGCACTATGCAGCGTGCCGGCCATCTGTCTGAACAAATTCTCGAAGCTCTCTACAGGATAAAGCTGCCCGCAGCCCGTTGCGTCATCCGCATATGCTTGAGAAACAGAGACCGTCTGAATGCCGCTATCGGCATGAGACAAAATGGGCAGCAACATGGCCGGCCACAGCAAAGCAGCTAAAAATTTCACACTCATCTCCTTCTTGATAAAAATTATTACTTGCATTGATATTATTTCCAATATTTTTTCACTGCAAGCACATTTGCACGCTAATTGAGACCTTTGCAAAATTCCCCAAAATCCCCTAAATTCCCACCAAGACATTTAGGGGATTTTTCATGAGTACCTTCTTTCAGCAAACCGCCCAAGCCATGATTGCCAAACACATCGACCGTTTCCCACTAATGATAGAAAAAGGTCGTCTGAAAACCGCTTTTCCGTTTTCAGACGACCTTTGTTCTTTGCTTTGTTCAAGCGGGTTACGCCGTTTTCTTTTCGCGTATCGGCAGGTTCAGCAAAGCCGCCGTCCCCGCCAACACCGCGTCGGCATACCACATCCAGCCGTAATCGTTGAATTGATAAATCACGATGCCGCCGATATACGAGCCTAAAAAACCGCCGATTTGGTGGCTCAACATCGTCAGTCCGAACAGCGTCGCCAGATAGCGCGTGCCGAACAGCTTGCCTGTAATCGCAGCGGTTGGAGCGACGGTGGCGAGCCAAGTGAAGCCCAGCGCGGCGGCGAAAATGTAGAAATTGACGTCGGTTCTTGGGGCGGCAAGGTATATCAGCACCATCGCCACGCGCGAGGCGTAGAGTCCGAACAGAACGTATTTGCCCAAAAACCGCCCCGTACACCAGCCCGAAAAAATGCAGCCTGCGATGTTCGCCAAGCCGATAATCGCAATCGAAGTCGAAGCGACCGAAGCGGGCAGGCCGCAGAGCGCGATTTCGTTGGGCAGGTGGGTTACCAAAAACGCAATGTGGAAACCGCAGGTAAAAAAGCCCAAGTGGAGCAGGATGTAGCTTCGGTCTTTAAACGCGGTTTTGACCGCCTGCCCCAGCGTTTGCCCGTTTTCAGACGACGTGTGGTGCGTGGCGACAGCGTTTTTGCCGCCCGCCAGCCACCACGAAATCGGCAGGATCAAAAGTGCGATGCCGCTCCAAACGTAAAACGCTCCCGTCCAGCCGACGGCGGGCGATATCAACAAACCCTGCACCAGCGGCGCAAACAGAAACTGCCCCGCCGAACCGCCCGCGTTGACCAGCCCCGAAGCCAAACCGCGTTTGTGCGGCGGTACTTTCGCCGCGACCTGCCCCATGATGATGGAGAAACCGCCCGCCCCCGTTCCGAATGCAAAAAGCAGCCCGATTGCCAGCATCAGCCCCCAATAAGTCGGCATCTGCGGCACCATCAGACAGGCGCAAGCCAACAGCAGCGCGCCGCCGCCCAAAACCTTAAACGCGCCAAAGCGGTCGGCAAGCGCGCCGGAAAGCGGCTGGGACACGCCCCACATCAACTGGAAAACGGCAATAATCAGGCTGAACTCTTGGATACTCAGCTCGGTAGAGTCGACAACGGGACGGACAAACAGTCCCATAGTCATGCGCATACCGATGGTAATCAGCAGGATGGCGGCGGCAGCGGCGGTCACCAGCCAAAGGTCAGGGGATTTTTGCTGTGTGTGTGTCATGGTTATGATTTGTTTCTATTGGAAAATGCCGTTCAATCAAACGGCAAAACGACGGATTTTAGCAAACGGGCTGACGCAGGCTAAATAACTCCTGATGCTTTGGATATAGCCAAAACCTCTATCCGCGCCGTTTTTCAATTTCTTTCTATCTGAAAGGTAGGGCATGGGATATGGGCAGAAAATACGGCGCATAAAAAACAGCAAAGGTCGTCTGAAAACCCGAAATCCGATTTTCAGACGACCTTTGTGTTTCTGCGTCCCGTATTAGAACGATTTGACCAGCGACAGACCGACTTCGTTTTGTTTGTAGCTGTACAGCCAGTCGGTGTTGCCGTGGACGCGGCGGTGTTTGTAGCTGAGGACGGGTTTGAGGCCGGTGGCTTTCCAGCGGTCTGCACCTATGCTGAGGAGGTAGGTCTGTTCTTTGTCGCGGCGGCGTTGTTCGAGTACGGCGTTCTCTTCGCGGTGGCTGCGCAGGCCGAAGGTGGCGGAGAGTGAGGCATCGAAGCCGGCTTCAAAGATTTTTGCGGCACCCAGCCGTGCGGAGATTTGGCGGTAACTGTCCACGGGTTCTTTGGCTTTGCGCTGCTGCCAGTCTATGCCGCCGTAGAGCATGAGGTCGTTGCGCGGGAAGTAGGACAGGGTGTTGTAAACGGAGAAGAGGCTGCCGTCGAGCAGGCGGGTTTTGTCGGAATAGGAGAGGTGTTTCCACTCGGCTTCGGTGTTCCACGTCCAGCTGCCTTTGTCGAGGTTCCACTCGCTGCGCACGCCGTAGGCGCGGTTGAGGGTTTTGCCGCCGCTGCCGTTCCATTCGACGAGCGGGGCGAGGGCGAAGGTGTGGCGGTGGTTTTCAAACTGGTAGCCTGCGCTGAGGTTGAGCGTGTGTTCGTTGAAGTCTTTATGGTTGTGGTAGAAGCGGCCGTAGCCGAGCGCGCGGGCGGCGATGCCGTGATGTCCTTTAATCTGCCAGCGGCGGACGGCGGCGGCTTCGTATTTGATGCCGTTGGCGGAAACGGGCTGGTCGCCTGAAAATTCTTCCCAGCATTCGCCGTCGATTTCGGTTTTGCACCACACTTTGCCGCTGGCTTCGTTGATGTTGCTGTTGTGGACGGCGCCGACGGAAAGACTGCCCTGCCAACTTCGACGTTGGTTCAAGGCATCTTGGAAATGGGCGATGTTTTCTTTGACGGCTTCGGGCAAGTCTTCGTTTTGAAGGTGTGCAAATTCAGAAGAGGCTTCGCGGTTCAGACGGCCTTCAAAAAGCAGGCGTGCGTAATCAAGCCGTCCGCGTATGAAGTCGGGATGGCGTTGCAGCAGGGTTTCGTATTCTTGTTTAGCGGCTTTCCACCTGCCTTCGCCTCTAGCCAACGAGGCGCGGGCAAACGAAGCGATATCGGGATCGTATTCGGTTTGCTGTGTATAACGTTCAAGCAGCGGGCGTACGGTTTGCCAGTCGCTGTGGTTGACGGCGTTGAACAGGGCTTCGCCTTGGTCGGCTTCGGGATCGGCTTCGGCTGTCTGCCCGATGTTTTCGGAGGGAATGTCGAGGCGGTATTCGCGCACTTTTTGTTCCTGTTCCTGCATGGTTTGGCGGGTGTCCTGCCACAGGCGTTGCGCGGTACGGTCGTCTGAAAAGTCAGAACGGGGCGCGGCAAGGACGGGGGCAGCGAGAAACAGGAGAAGGCAGGCAGACGGTTTGTACATGGTGTCGGCTTTCCGGTCGGTGGTTTTCAGACGATCTTGAGAAGGTTGGCGGGCTGGTGTTTAAAAAAGCCTGCGTGAAGCAGGCTTTCATTTTACTTAACTACGGATTTTAGCGTTTTACACCGCCGTATGCCGTATCCAAGTTGCGGTCAGTCTTAAATTTGGCAACACCGGCCAACGCGCTTGCACCGTTGCCGAAGAAGTGGCCTTCGGTTGTACCGAAGTGGCCGTTGGCGCGGGCGTAGCCTTCAAATGATGCGCTAGACGGTTTGATGCGGGAATGAATATCCAGCTGCATGGCGTTGTTTTTCATAGAGCCGGTCAAGACTTTTTGACCGAAGTCGGCACGCAATATACCGGTCAGAGGATTATTGCCGGTGTAGTTGTTGATGCCTTTAACCGCGTAGTTGGCTACACCGGATACAGGCATAGAGGTAGCGCGTTTGTCGCCGGAGTAGTAAACGCCGCGGTTGGTGCCTTTAGCGTATTCTTTGCCGACCCACTCGCCGTAATATACTTCCGAACCGCCGCTCTTAATGGTATCAAATGCATAACGGCCGAGATTTTGACGGGTGTATGCGTCGTTAACCTGTACGGTTTTCACGCCGTTGCGGTCTGCTTTTGCCGGAATGCGGTTTACGTTGGTGTAATACACTCCTGAACGGTAGGCTGCATTTTT
This sequence comes from Neisseria sp. P0013.S005, assembly GCF_051958425.1. Classification (NCBI taxonomy): domain Bacteria; kingdom Pseudomonadati; phylum Pseudomonadota; class Betaproteobacteria; order Neisseriales; family Neisseriaceae; genus Neisseria; species Neisseria sp. P0013.S005. The sequence continues at coordinate 215,044 of NZ_JBQCVL010000001.1, forward strand.
CATCACTTTTTCGCCTTCGGCTTCAGATGCAGGCTTACCCCATTTTTTGCCGTATTTGTGATTTTTGTAGCCATACTCGAATGGGTTATAGGCATTATTAGCGGCAAATGCGCCTGCGCTGAACACAACAGCCAAAACAGCAGCGGTGGTTTTTTGCAGATTCAGTTTCATTGAACACTCCTTGAGGTAAGACGATGGTGGGGAAAATTATGTTTCGTTGTGAGTAGAACATATCGTTATGTGAGGAGGTCTTTTTATTCTACAAAACATTTTATAGGGGAAGTGTTAGCACAGAATTAGCAAATATCCTAAAAATCTCCAATAAGGCGAAAATATTTATTTTTAATTCGATACAACCTGTATCACCTGCCCCAAAACGGCAAAGAATATATTGAAACTGCCTGCCCGATACACCATAATGACCCTATAAATACCCGAAAAAAAGGTTAACGCCATGTGCCAACTGCTCGGCATGAATTGCAACACTCCCACAGACATCATGTTTTCTTTTGAAGGCTTTCGCCGTCGTGGCGGCATTACCGATTACCACGCCGACGGCTTCGGTATCGGCTTTTTTGAAGGCAAAGGCGTGCGCTTGTTTCACGACGACAAGCCCAGCGCCAACTCGCCTGTTGCCGACTTGGTACGCGCCTATCAGATCAAATCCGAAAACGTTATCGCCCATATCCGCAAGGCCTCACAAGGCCAGACCTCATTGGCGAACACTCATCCCTTCATGCGCGAGATGTGGGGCGAATATTGGCTGTTTGCACACAACGGCCATTTGATTGATTTTTTCCCCGAGCAGGGCGAGTACTACCATGCCGTCGGTTCAACCGATTCCGAACGTGCATTCTGCTTTATCCTCAACCGCCTGCGCAGTCGCTTTGCCACCAAGCCCGAACCTGAAGTTTTGTTTGACGCCATTGCCGGCCTAACCCATGAAATCCGCCGCCACGGTTTGTTCAACTTTGTGATGTCCAACGGCGACTGCCTGTTTGCCCATGCCAGCACCTTGCTGCACTACATCGTGCGCAAAGCCCCGTTTGGCAAAGCGCGTCTGCTGGACGATGATGTGATGGTCGATTTTTCCAAAGTGACCACGCCAAACGATAAGGTCTCCGTCATCGCCACCCTGCCCCTGACCCGCGATGAAACTTGGTCGCAATTGGCAGTCAATGAATTGGTGATGTTTCAAGACGGCGATATCGTCCGCAGCGACCGCCCCGAAAATCCGGTTTATATGAGTGCGGAAGAAGGTTTGGAAATCGCCCGCGCCGTCGGCGTATCGGTTTAACGGTTGATTGACTGCAAAACTCAAGGCCGTCTGAAAAGCCCAACTTCACTCAAGTTGCCCTTTCAGACGGCCTTTTTATACTTAATCCAGCGAAAAGCCTTTACTATACGAAAATAGCACAATCCGCTACAATAATAGTTCACAAACAATAAATTCAATTGCTTAGCGACCTTGCCGAGCGTATGACAAGGAAACCCGATGAAGTGTCCGTTTTGCCAACACCCCAACACACAAGTAACCGACTCGCGATGGCTGGAAGACACCAACAGCATCCGTCGCCGTCGCAAATGCTTGGAATGCGGTCAACGCTTCAGCACCTTTGAAACCGTTGAAATGCGGATGCCGCAAGTCATCAAATCCGACAGCACACGGGTTCCCTTCAATCCGCACAAACTGCAGACCAGCCTTGAGCGCGCGCTGCACAAACGCCCTGTTACGCAAGAACAAATCGATGAAACCGTTGCCCTTATCGAGCAACGCCTCTACCGTTTGGGCAAAAAAGAAGTCGCTTCGCACATCGTCGGCGAAATGGCGATGGAAGAGCTGGCAAAAATCGACCAAGTCGCTTATGTCCGCTTCGCGTCTGTCTATAAAAGCTTTAAAGACGTTTCCGAATTCACCCAAGTCATCGCCGAATGCAAAGCCAAATAAGGCCGTCTGAAACCATGTTTTCCGCACTTGATACCCAAATGATGCAAACCGCCCTCGAGCTGGCCAAGCTTGGGCGGTTTTCCACTTCCCCCAATCCCCGCGTCGGCTGCGTAATTGCACACGGCGCCCAAATCGTCGGACAAGGTTTCCACGTCAAAGCAGGCGAACCGCACGCTGAAGTTCATGCCTTGAGGCAGGCCGGAGCGGCGGCAAAAGGCGCAACAGCCTATGTCACGCTGGAACCTTGCAGCCATTACGGCCGCACACCGCCATGCGCCGAAGCGCTGGTTCATTCCGGCGTAACGCGCGTGGTCACCGCCATGACCGACCCTAACCCATTGGTTGCAGGCAAAGGCTTGTCTATGTTGGAAGCCGCCGGAATCCGTACCGAAAGCGGTTTACTGGAAACTCAGGCGCGCGAACTCAACCGCGGTTTTCTGTCGCGTATCGAACGTGGCAGACCGTTTGTCCGCCTCAAATGCGCCGCCAGTTTGGATGGTAAAACCGCCCTTTCAGACGGCCGCAGCTTTTGGATTACAGGCGAAGCAGCGCGCGAAGACGTACAAATTCTCCGTGCCGAAAGTTGCGCCGTTTTGACCGGTATCGGTACCGTACTTGCCGACAACCCGAAACTCAACGTTCGCAGCTTCCCCACTCTACGCCAACCTGCGCGTATCGTCTTGGACAGCCGACTGCAAACTCCTTTAGACTGCCACCTCGTTACCGATACCGAAAGCCCGACCGTTATCGTTACCCTTTCCTCAGACGAACAACGTTTGCAGGCTCTACGCACATTTGAACATATCCGCATCATCAGGCCGTCTGAACACATCAACGGCCGCATCAATCTTCTTTCACTCATGCCGCAACTGGCAGAGCTTGGCTTTGGAGAAGTTCTGGTAGAAGCCGGCTCCACACTTGCTTCAGCCTTCCTGAAGGATGACTTGGTGGATGAAATCGTCCTCTACCAAGCGCCGAAACTGTTAGGCGCAGGCAAACCTCTTTTCTCCCTTTCTGAAAATCCGGCCGCCCTACTTTCAGACGGCCCTTGGCAAAGTCAATCAGTAGAAATCATCGGACAGGACATTAAATGGGCTCTCCGGAAACAATCCATCTAATTGCCTCAAATTAATAATCAAATCACTTTCAATAGCATATATCTATTATTCACATAGCAATAAATGTAATTTTTTCGTCAATATATTATAATGACTTTAGCGTATTCCAATTTAAAACTTTGACTTAAGTTAACTATCCTCAAGCTGATTATAGACAAATTTTCCTTTTTTCATCACGAAACAATGGATTATTAAGATAAGTTAAACCACGAAAATTTATTAAAAGTTTTTATTCTAGAAGGGTTTTAAACGGCATAAACGGTAGTTTCATTTCATGAACCATGCATTTGACAAAACAATATCTAAAATCAAAACATGTAGTTGAATGTAACTTCTAAAAATTAAGCATTCAAAAATACCGTTTTCATGCCTTATAGGCCGTCTGAACGACCATTAAACTTTTTTGATTGAGACGAATCAGATAAGTGCTTATGATTTTGTCTAATGTAATTATAAGTATGGTTTTAAGGCTTCACACAATACGGCAGCCGGCTATGGCTATGCGGTTGCAGCAAACAACTCAGGCATCGGGCAAACATCCCGATTTACTCATTCATTAAACGAAAGACATCATGAAAAACATTACGATACAAAAATTTGCCGATAAGACCGCAAAAATCGGCATCGTTGGCTTAGGCTACGTCGGTTTACCACTGATGTTGCGCTATGTGGATATCGGTTACCAAGTTTTGGGTTTCGACATTGACACCAACAAAGTCGACAAGCTCAACAAAGGCGAAAGCTACATTGAGCATATCCCTTCCGACAAAATTGCCGCTGCTTCCAACAGCCTGTTTGAAGCAACGACCGACTTCTCCCGCATCGGCGAAGTAGAAGCCGTTATTTTGTGCGTACCGACTCCGCTGAACAAATACCGCGAGCCGGACATGAGCTTTGTGATCGACACTACAGATGCGGTAAAACCCTACCTACGCGCCGGTCAAGTGCTGTCTTTAGAATCCACCACCTACCCCGGCACTACCGAAGAAGAATTGCTGCCGCGCATAGAAGAAGGCGGCTTGAAAGTTGGTCAAGACGTATTCTTGGTTTACTCTCCTGAGCGTGAAGACCCTGGTAACCCTAACTTTGAAACCCGTACCATTCCAAAAGTCATCGGCGGCCACACCCCTGATTGTTTGGAAGTCGGCCTTGCGCTGTACCAACCTGCCATCGATAAAGTTGTTCCAGTAAGCTCCACCAAAGCTGCCGAGCTGACCAAACTTTTGGAAAACATCCACCGCGCCGTAAACATCGGCTTGGTGAACGAGATGAAAATTGTTGCCGACAAAATGGGCATCGACATTCACGAAGTCATCAATGCCGCTGCAACCAAACCGTTCGGCTTCGTTGCTTATTACCCGGGCCCTGGCTTGGGCGGCCACTGTATCCCTATCGACCCGTTCTACCTGACTTGGAAAGCACGCGAATACGGCGTAAACACCCGTTTCATCGAGCTGGCCGGTGAAGTGAACTCCCATATGCCCGATTACGTTATCGAAAAAGTCGGCCTGGCTTTGAATGACCACAACCGTTCTATCAAAGACAGTAAAATCTTGGTATTGGGTATCGCCTACAAGAAAAACGTGGACGATATGCGTGAAAGCCCGTCTGTGGAAGTTATGGACCGCCTGCACAAACTGGGTGCAGTGGTTTCCTACTCTGACCCGCACGTTCCAGAGTTCCCGCACATCCCCGGCCACCACTACTTCGACCTGAAGAGCGAAGCGCTGACCCCTGAAACTGTCGCTCAATACGATTGCGTGGTTCTGACCACCGATCACGACAAATTCGACTATGACATGATTACCGAACATGCCAAGCTGATTGTCGATACACGCGGCAAATTCCCAGTGAAAAATCCTAAAGTCATCAAAGCATAATCTTGCTTCAAACGCATCCGGCTGCCTCCGGTTTCCCCGACCGGGACGGCGGCCGGTTTCCCAAGGCCATTTGTTTTTCAGACGGCCTTGGCAAACCGGCAACGGTAACAACACATACCTTACAAAAAATGCTCAGCTCGAACTTCTGGCCGTCTGAAAACAAATAATATGAACGCGAAAAAAATTCTCGGCTACGCATTGGGCCCGGTAGGAAGCGCCGCCTTCGGCCTGCTTTCCCTGCCACTCATCTCATGGTACTTCCCTGCGGAAGACATCGGCCGTATCGTACTCTTGCAGACCATTGCCGGACTGAGCATTCTGCTCTTGGGCTTGGGGCTGGACCAATCCTATATTCGCGACTATTACGCCGTTAAAGACAAGGCCGCGCTGTTCAAATCCGTTTTTTTATCGCCATTGATTCTGACTGTGGCGGTTGTGGTTTTAGTGTTACTGATAAACGCATCATGGCCGTCTGAAATCATTTTTGACATCCCCAGCGCAAATTTGGGGATTCTCTTTCTGATTTTCTTGACCACCACGCTGATTACCCGTTTTTTAGCTCTGATTTTGCGGATGAAAGAGCAGGCATTGGCTTTTTCCGTCAGCCAGCTTGCGCCGAAATTCTTGATTTTGTTGTTGGTTTTTGCCGTGATTGCTTCCGGCTTGCCTACCAATACTACTTCGCTGGTTTTTACCTACACCGCAGCCCAAGTGCTGACCGTTGTACTGTTGATATATCAGCTGCGCCAAGACCTGCAAGCCGTTTCCCATGCGAAATGGTCGTCCGAGCTGCATCGGGACGGCCTGCGCTACGGCCTGCCGCTGGCATTCGGCAACCTGGCCTATTGGGGCCTGACTTCGATTGACCGCTTTGTCCTCAAAGACATCTCGGGTTTGGACGAATTGGGCATTTATTCGATGGCAGTCAGCTTTGGTGCCGTCGCCCTGATTTTCCAAAGCGTGTTTTCCACCATTTGGGCGCCTTTGGTGTTCAAATGGGTAGAAGAAAAAACCAATCTGGACAAAATCGGCGACATCACGCTTTCCATGACCGTCCTCATCAGCGCAATGATTTGCCTTATCGGGATTTTCTCGCCGATGGCGACTTGGATACTGCCGGAAAAATACACGCAGGTTCAATTTATCCTGCTCTCGTGTATGCTCTTTCCCCTGTTTTACACGCTGACCGAAGTCAGCGGCATCGGTTTGAACGTCGTCCGCTCGACTTGGCTGATTACCGTCATCAACATCGTTGCCTTTATCGCCAATACCGCCCTGCTCTATCTGCTGGTACCGAAATTCGGTGCAAAAGGTGCGGCTATGGCCAGCGCAACGGCTTTTTGGCTGTTTTTCATCTTTAAAACCGAATTCTCTTCACGCCTATGGCAACCTTTGCCGCGCCTGAAGATTTATACCAACTCAACGCTCTGCCTGATGATCTGCCTTGCCTACACTTGGCTGGGTACGCGCGACAACTACATTTGGTTTGCGCTGGCATGGTCAGTCGGACTGGGTTTCCTGTTCCTAAAATACAAACACGCACTATTTGCCGCAACCGAAAAAATCAAAGCCAAATTAAACCGTTCGGCAAAATAGCCAACCTGAGATTCACGTCTCTACGACAACAACAGAATGACCATGAAAATAAAACGTCTGAACTTATACACTTACATCCTATACATCATGCTCGCAGCCTATATGCTGGGACCCGCGCTGTCCTTTAAGGTCGGCGTGCCGCGTATCGACAACCCGCTGACCCTGATATTTGTACTGCTTGGTTTTGTCGTATTTTTTCTGGAAAGCAAGCATATTCCGCGCAAGATTTTTGCCATGCTCTGCGCCCTGACCGCCATGTGCATCTGGCCTGCCATCCACATGGGTATTACGTCGCTGACGCCGACGCAGTACATGGATATTTTGTTTTTTATGGCGATTCCGGCTTTCTTCTACTTGTTTTACCAAGTATCGAAACGTGCCGACGACCCTTTGGGAACGATTCAAAAGTTCCTCATCGTATTTACGCTGTTTATCGCCGTGCCGCCTTTTGCAGAGTTGGCCACCGGCATTCAGTTTGTGAGCGCCAGCGATGAGTTGGCTATTGATGAAGGTTCACTCAAAGGCTTGTTCTTTAACCCGAACAACCTTGCCGCCACCGCAGTCTGCCTTGCACCTGCCATTTTGTTTTTCTTCCAACTCCAAGGACGAAAACACAAAGAAAAACTACTGGGCTGGGGTTTGTTCCTGCTGTTGGGCATGGCCATTTTCGCCAGTGTATCGCGTACCGCCATCGGCTGTTACCTGTTGATTTTGCTGGTTTATACGGCCTATCGCAAAAACGGTTTTATTACAGTCGGCGTAGCTGGTTTGCTGGCGTTGGTGTTGTCGATGATTCCGTCACGCGCGATTGCGGAATTTTTGCTGTCGCTCAACGGCAACCAGTTTTTGGAACGTTTTTCCAGCCGCGTGTACCTCTTCCTGTACGACTTAGGCAGCGACAACTCCGTGTCCTACCGTCAGGAGATTTACAACTACTTCTGGAACAATCCGCCCCTGCTGCTGACCGGTTACGGTCCTAAAAACTTCCGCGAATATTTCGGCGGCCACTTGAGTAACAGCGTGGGTTTTGAAAATCCGCACAGTTTTATCATCGAACTGTATTTGGGTTTCGGCATAATTTCCCTGCTCGGCTTTATTGCATTTGTAGCGTTTTATTTCCTCTACACTGCCTCAAGCCGTGCACTAACCAATAAATCACGCGTACTGGCTTGGGTTACCTTGGGCATTTTCCTGCTGGCCGGTTTTATTCCATCCACCATTTTACGTATGCCGTTTATCTGGCTGCCCTGCCTGCTGATTTTTATTTACAGCGTATTTGTTGCGCCCAAGCTGAAAGATATGGCCGCTTACGCATACAACGAAACACTATACGATACGAAGAAACCATCATGAAAATCATCCTGACTACCTCCATGTCCGGTCTCGGTGGCACTGAAAACGCCACTTTCCGCCTCGGCCGCCTGCTCAAACAACGCGGACACGATATCGTATTGGCCTCTTCAGACGGCCCTCTGATTCAGGAAGCGCAAGCATTGGGCATCCGTTGGCAGCCGATCGATTTTTACCAAGGCGGTCTTTTGGGTTACGTCAAAGGCATGTTTGCCTATATGAAACTGCTGAAAAAAGAAAAACCTGATGTGATTCACTGCCAAATGGCGCGTATCGTTCCGGCCTGCGCCATTGCGGCCAAGTTTGCCTCGCCGAAAACCAAAGTGTTCTACCACGCGCGCGGCCTTGATCCGGAAACTTATCCGAAAATTGCCAAGCTTTTCGACAAGCTGGGCGTGTACATCATCGGCAACTGCAAACACGAACGCGAAAAACTCATCCGTTACGGTTTCCCTGCCAACCGCATCACCTACACTTACAACGCCCTGCACAAAGCAGATTTCGTTCCTGAAAAAACGGTCAAAGACTATGTCCAACTGGGCACACTTTCCCGTTTGGACACCGTCCGCGCCGTACATCTGATGTTGGATATTTTGAAGAAAATGATTGACCGCGGTATGCCTGTACGCCTCAACGTTGCAGGTATCGGCGAAGAAATGGACAACCTCAAAGCCCAAGCCAAACGTTTGGGCATTGAAGACAAAGTCACCTTCCTCGGCGGCGTCCGCGACTTGACCGGCTATTTCAAAGACGTGGATATTTTGGTGAACACGCCGCACTGTATCGGCGACCATGGTGCAGGCGTCGGCAACAACATCCTTGAAGCTGGCCTCTACGACACGCCCGTCGTGACCTACAACATGGGCGGCATTTCCGAAATGGTCATTACCGGCGAAACCGGATACTGTTTCCCCTTCGACGAAGACGAAGCCTTTATCGAAGCCGTCGATCAACTCATCAAGCAGCCCGAGTTACGCGAAAAGATGGGCAAAGCCCTGCATAAACACGTTGAGACCTTGTGTTCCGATGATGAAATCTATCGCACCACCATGGCCGCTTACGATATGTGAGGTCGTCTGAAAATATGAACATCACCATCGTCGCCCCCTACTGTTCGCTGCCGTCCGAGCCGCATTTCAACCGCTTCTGGTATCTTGCTGAGCTGTTGTCGCAGTCTCATGACGTGCTGCTGATTACCAGCAATTTCAAACACTACGACAAATCTTTCAGACGACCTGAAGATGCCACATCTGCTTCGCAAGGTCGTCTGAAAGTCATGCTGCTGGAAGAGAGCGGCTACGGCAAAAACGTCTCGCTGGACCGCGTCAAAAGCCATCATGTATTCGTCAAAAATTTTGAGCAATGGCTGAAAAACTGCCGTCCGGGCGAGCAAGACGTCGTCTTTTCCGCCTATCCGCTGATTGCCACCAACCTGCTTTTGGGCGAACACAAAGCGCGTTTGGGCTACAAGCTGATTATCGACGTGCAGGACGTATGGCCGGAATCCTTCTCCTCGGTCGTGCCGTTTTTGAAAAAAATCCCGCACAACCTGCTGCCCTTCTCCTCTCGCGCCAACCGCGCCTACCGCTACGCCGACGCGCTGGTCGCCGTGTCGCAGACCTACCTCGACCGCGCCAAAGAAGCCAATCCGAACGTACCCGGCGAAGTCGTCTATATCGGCGCGGATTTTCCGAAACTCGATGCCGCGCCGGCAAAAGACTTCGGCGACGACAAAACCCGTTTCTTCTACTTGGGTACGCTCAGTTACAGCTATGACGTGGAAACCGTGTGCAAAGGCGTTCGCAAGCTGTTGGACGCCGGCGAAAACGTCGAATTGCACATCATGGGCGGCGGCCCCGATTTGGACAGGCTCAAACAATATGCCTGCGACGGCATCAAGTTTTACGGCTACATTCCTTACGCCGAAATGATGTCGGTCGCCAAAGGCTGCGACATCTCCGTCAACGCCATCCACTCTTACGCCATGCAGTCGATTACCAACAAACTCTCCGACTATATGGCTTTGCAAAAACCGATTCTGAACAGCCAGGTCAACGACGAAGTTGCCGAAGTCCTTACCCTGCTGCCGCATGCGAACTACCGTTCCGGCGATGTGGACGGTTTCGTCCAAGCCGCCAAAGACATTCTGGCGCGCAAAAACGACCCCGTTCAATCCGACGAAATCGTCCGCCGCTTCAAGCGCGACGTGGCGTATCAAAAAATCGTCAACCTGATTGAAAGATTAGCCCATGAGTAAATTCTTCAAACGCCTGTTTGACATCATCGCCTCCGCCTCAGGACTGATTTTCCTCTCGCCCGTATTTTTGATTTTGATATACCTCATCCGCAAAAACTTGGGCGAACCGGTATTCTTCACCCAAGAGCGGCCGGGCAAAGACGGCAAACCGTTTAAAATGATTAAATTCCGCTCCATGCGCGATGCGGTCGATAAAGACGGCAACCCGCTGCCCGACAGCGAACGCCTGACCGATTTCGGCAAAAAATTACGTGCCACCAGTTTGGACGAACTTCCTGAATTATGGAATGTCTTAAAAGGCGAGATGAGTCTAGTTGGCCCTCGTCCGCTGCTGATGCACTACCTGCCGTTGTACAACGACTTCCAAAACCGCCGCCACGAAATGAAACCGGGCGTGACCGGTTGGGCTCAAGTCAATGGCCGCAACGCCATTTCATGGGATGAGAAATTTGCCCACGATGTTTGGTACATCGACAACTTCAGCTTTTGGCTGGATATCAAAATTTTGTTCCTGACGGTTAAAAAAATCTTCGTCAAAGAAGGCATCTCAGCCGAAGGAGAAGCCACCATGCCTTATTTCACGGGTAATAAAACTGATGAAAAAAAATAACATACTGATTCTGTCGGCAGGTCGCCGTGTCGAATTGGTGCAGGACTTTCAAACCGAAGCCGCACGTTTTTCAGACGGCATCGGCGTTTTTGCCACTGACCTCAACCCACACATGTCTTCTGCCTGCCATGTTGCCGACCGCGCTTTCAGCGTGCCGCGTATCGATGCAGCCGAATACATTGACAGCATTCTCGAGCTGGCCCAACAACACGACATCGGTCTGATTGTGCCAACCATCGATACCGAGCTGCTCAAACTGGCCGAAGCACGTGACCGTTTTGAAGCTGAAGGAATACATATTGTCATTTCCGATGCAAAGCTGATTACCCTGTGCTGCGACAAGCGCCTGACCGCAGGCCTGTTTGCACAATACAGTATCCGTTCGCCTGAAATTTACGAACGTGACCGCCTGGTTTTCCCATGTTTTGCCAAGCCTTATGACGGCAGCCGAGCCATCGGTGCGAAAAAAATCAACACACCGGCTGATTTGACTGTCGACATTACCGAAGACCCGAAAATGATGTTCGCCCAATACATCGATATCGAGAATACTTTCTCCGAATTTACCGTCGATATGTATTACGACCGTCAAGGCCGTCTGAAATGCGCCATTCCTCGCGAACGTTTGGAAGTGCGCACCGGCGAAGTCAGCAAAGGCGCAACCCGACGCAATGCCCTATATGAAGAGCTGGTTGAAAAAATGGCCGTATTGGAAGGCGCACGCGGCTGTATTACCGCACAATTCTTCGTCAGCAAAACCGACAGCACGACCTACGGTGTGGAAATCAACCCGCGTTTCGGCGGCGGTTTCCCGCTGACTTACGCCGCAGGCGGCAACTATCCGGGCTGGCTGATTCAAGAATACATCGGCGGCCAAGACATCCCTTTCTCCAACGACTGGGAAAACAATTTAATCATGCTTCGTTACGATGCTAAAGTTTTGGTAAGAGAACATGATTAAGCCGGAAGAATCTGTCATCGTCTTCGATCTTGACGATACGCTTTACTCTGAGCACGACTACAAATGCTCCGGAATACAGGCAGTTGTAGGGATAATTACGTCGCTTTATCCTCAATACAATGCTGACGTACTAAATGAAATTGCAGACAATAAAAGTAAAGACTGGCTCGATAATTTGTGCCATCATTGCAAATTAAACGAATTAGAGAAACAATCACTTTTGTGGCAATATCGACTACACAGGCCTGTTATCCGACCCTATGTCGAACCGTCTTTTTTACGGAAGCTGATGCGCCCTTTTGCCGCACGCGCCCTGATTACAGACGGCCGCAGTCTGACACAGCGTTTGAAAATACAGGTCTTGGGTTTGACCGATTTGTTTGACGACATTTTGATTTCGGAAGCCATGCAATCGGAAAAACCCGAAGATAAGCGTTTTGTCTTCCTGCAAAACAAATATCCGGCTGCAAAACATTTCATCTACATCGGCGACAACATCAAAAAAGATTTTGTCGCACCCAACAAACTGGGGTGGCTCTCCATTGGCATCATGCCTAAGCCGCACAATATTCATCAAGCCGATCCCGAGCAATACGGTCATGAATACCAGCCCACCCTTTGGATAAACACCCTGGAAGAATTGACTACACTGACAACTTCCGCCACCGAAAAAGCAAATGCATAAGGGACATTTCTCCATGAAAATCTTATTTATGGGTCGTAAACAGGTTTCCGCCAACCTGCTTCGTTTTTTGACCAAACAAGACCATATCGAAATCGTCGGTGTCTTGACCGACAGCCATCTGCAAGGCTCGCCGACCACGGCTGCCGCACAGGAATTGGGCTTGCCCCTGTACACCTTCGATACGGCTTTGGAAGCAATGCGAGAAGGCCGTCTGAAATACGATTTGGGCTTGTCTGTCCTTTACTGGCGCAAGCTGCGTGATGAATTCCTGAGCATTCCGACTTTAGGCACGATCAACTTCCACCCTGCGCTGTTGCCCGAATACAAAGGCACAGGCGGCTACAATCTGGCCATCATGGACGAGCTGAACCAATGGGGCAATACCGCCCACTACGTTGATGCTTCCATCGATACCGGCGAAATTATCGAAGTGGACCGCTTCCCTATCGACGCTGAAACAGAAACCGCCCAATCGCTCGAACGCAAAACCATGCAGGCATTGGAAGATTTCGCACGACGCATCATCACCCGCGCCATCGAGTCGAAAACCAAATTGCCGACCACGCCAAACATCGGTGGCCGCTACGTCAGCCGTGACGAAATGGAAGCCATGAAGCAAATCTGCGACGGCGACGATATCGAGAAGAAAATCCGCGCCTTCTGGTTCCCTCCTTACGACGGCGCATACGTCGAAATCAACGGTCAGAAATACACCCTGATCAACCGCCAACTGCTGGAAGAAATCGCCCCCAAAGGCTCAACCAGTCTTTTCGCAGGAAAAACAAATGCTTAATACATCACTCTCCCCATGGCCAAGCTTTACTCAAGAAGAAGCCGATGCCGTTTCCAAAGTCCTGCTGTCCAACAAAGTCAACTACTGGACAGGTACGGAATGTCGCGAATTTGAAAAAGAATTTGCAGCTTTTGTCGGCACGCAATACGCCGTCGCCCTTTCCAACGGTACGTTGGCACTCGATGTCGCGCTAAAAGCAATGGGCATAGGCGCAGGCGACGACGTCATCGTTACCTCGCGCACCTTCCTCGCCTCCGCTTCCTGCATCGTTACCGCAGGCGCAAACCCCGTGTTTGCCGATGTGGATTTGAACAGCCAAAACATCAGCGCGGAAACCATCAAAGCCGCGCTGACGCCGAATACCAAAGCCATCATCGTCGTCCACCTCGCCGGTATGCCCGCCGAAATGGACGCCATCATGGACTTGGCCAAAGAACATAACTTGTGGGTTATCGAAGACTGCGCCCAAGCGCACGGTGCGAAATACAAAGGCAAATCCGTCGGCTCTATCGGCCACGTCGGCGCTTGGTCGTTCTGCCAAGACAAAATCATGACCACCGGCGGCGAAGGCGGCATGGTAACCACCAACGACAAAGAGCTGTGGAGCAAAATGTGGTCGTACAAAGACCACGGCAAAAGCTACGATGCCGTGTACAACCGTGAGCACGCACCCGGTTTCCGCTGGTTGCACGAAAGCTTCGGCACCAACTGGCGCATGATGGAAATGCAGGCTGTCATTGGCCGCATTCAGCTCAAACGTATGCCCGAATGGACTGCCCGCCGTCAAGCTCACACCGCCAAACTGGCTGAAAGCTTGGGCAAATTTGCCAGCATCCGTTTGGTTGAAGTAGCCGACTATATCGAACACGCGCAATACAAGTTCTATGTTTTCGTCAAACCCAAACACCTGAAAGACGGCTGGACGCGCGACCGTATCGTCAACGAACTGAACGCGCGCAAAGTCCCATGCTATCAAGGCAGCTGCTCCGAAGTGTATTTGGAAAAAGCCTTCGACGACACGCCTTGGCGTCCGAAAGAGCGTTTGAAAAACGCCGTCGAGTTGGGCGACACCAGCCTGATGTTCTTGGTGCACCCAACCCTGACCGATGAAGAAATTGCGTTCTGTAAAGAAAACATCGAAGCCGTATTGACTGAAGCCACGGCATAATCATTTTCAGACGGCCTGCAACTTCAGGCCGTCTGAAAAAATAAAACAGCCTGCTTCAAACAATCCGTACCAAGCCACATTACAACACTCAGACACAAGAAATATAAAATGAACTTGGAAACCCTGCTGGCTCTGCCGCGCAACCTTAAAAAAACCTTCTTCGTCATTCACGATATCTTGATAATATTCGTGGCGTTTTGGTTTGCCCAAAGCCTCAAAGTACAATATTCCGACGAATGGTTGAGCATCGCCAACTGGCTGGCTTTCGGCAGCACCGCTGTGCTGACCATCATCCTTTTCATCCGTATCGGCCTCTATCGCGCCGTCACACGCTTCGTCAGCATCCGTGTCCTGACCGCCGCCGCATTCGGCAGCATCATTTCAGCGGTCTTGTTCTGCCTAACCACCCTGATTTTTGAACGAAAACTGCACCTTGCCCTGCCCATCGTCTATTTCTTGGTCTTGGTGGTCGGCGTAACCAGCTCGCGCATGATCCTGCGCGCGATTCTGACCGATCATCACCGCAAACAGATGACCCCCGTCATCATCTACGGTGCAGGCCAATCCGGCCGCCAGTTGTTGGAAGCCATCAAACAGGTTAACGAATACTCAGCCATTGCCTTTGTCGATGACAACCCAAAAATCCAACGTACCGTCATCTATGATCTTGCCGTCTACAACCCCAACGAAATCCCGATGCTGATCAGCCGCTACGGCGTCCGTAAAATTCTGCTGGCGATTCCAAGTTCTACGCCGGAAGAACGCAAAGACATCATCCGCCGCCTCGAAGCATACAAATGCGAAGTCCTGACCATTCCGGGTATGAAAGATTTGGTCGACGGCAAAATCAACGTCAGCTCATTGAAAAAAATCTCTGTGGTCGATTTGCTCGGCCGCGCCCCTGTGGCACCGCGCCCTGAATTGATGAGCGCCGACATCAGCGACAAAGTCGTGATGGTGACCGGCGCAGGCGGTTCTATCGGCTCCGAACTTTGCCGTCAGATTCTCAACTGCCGTCCGACCAAACTGCTGTTGTTTGAATTGTCCGAGTTTGCCCTGTACAGCATAGACAAAGAATTGCGCGAAACCCAAGCCGCGCAAGGCAGCCAAGTCGAAGTCGTACCGCTTTTGGGCTCGGTTCAAAACAAAGAACGCCTTAGCAGCATCATGAAGGCCTATCACGTCGACACCGTCTATCATGCCGCAGCCTATAAACACGTCCCTATGGTTGAGTTTAACACCATCGAAGGCATTCAAAACAACGTGTTCGGCACACTCTGCTGCGCGCAGGCCGCCGTAGATGCGGGCGTTTCCACCTTTGTTTTGATTTCCACTGACAAAGCCGTCCGACCGACCAACACTATGGGCGCCAGCAAACGCATGGCCGAACTCTGCCTGCAAGCGCTTGCCGCTGAGCCGGAGCAAAAAACACGCTTCTGCATGGTGCGTTTCGGCAATGTATTGGGTTCATCCGGCTCCGTTGTCCCCGTATTTGAAAAACAAATTGCCGAAGGCGGCCCAATTACCCTGACCCACCAAGACATTACCCGCTACTTCATGACCATTCCCGAAGCAGCGCAACTGGTTATCCAAGCCGGCGCAATGGGTAAAGGCGGCGACGTATTCGTCCTCGACATGGGCGAATCCGTCAAAATCATCGACCTTGCCCGTCAAATGATTGTCCTCAGCGGCCTCAAAGTCAAAGACGAGCAGCACCCTCACGGCGACATCGAAATCAAGATTACCGGCCTGCGCCCGGGCGAGAAACTTTATGAAGAACTGCTCATTGGCGACGAGGTACAAAAAACCACTCATCCCCGTATTATGACCGCCAGTGAAGTAATGCTTCCATGGACGCAATTATCTGACATACTGTCGGAACTCCATACTGCCTGTCTCCAAAGCGACCAAAACAGCCTGCGCCAGCTTCTGCTGCGCGCACCGACAGGCTTCGTACCTAAAGACGGTATCTGCGACTTGGTTTGGCAACAAAACAATAAGGCCGTCTGAACATTTTCAGACGGCCCGGACACCATCCCGCAAGGACTACTACATGAAAAAAACGCTCTCCCTGCTTACTCTATTCGCACTGACTGCCTGTAACAGCACGACAGTCATTCCTGGTTCAACCATCAAAACCAGAACCAAAACCATTGTTTACACCGATACCGACACCGCAGCCGACACCAACCTCGACAGCCGCGTTGCCGTTTACCCCATCACGCCCAACCTGATTGAAAAAATGCGTAAGCCGCCTGTACTTTCCCAAAACAACCAAGGTTTGGAGCAAAGCAAAAGCGCTTACCGCTACCGCATCGGCAGCGGCGACGTCCTCAATATCATGGTTTGGGCGCACTCCGACCTTAACTCCCCTATCCAGCAAAGCAACCCGCAAACCAACCAAGTCAGCCGCGGGGCCTGGGTAGATGAGGGCGGTTATATTACTTACCCGCTGGCAGGCAAAATTCAAGCCAAAGACAAAACTTTGGACGAATTGCAAAACACCCTGACCAACCTTCTGAAACGCTACATCAAAAACCCTCAAGTAGCCATCAACGTTACCGAATTCCGTTCACAACGCATTTCAGTATCCGGTGCCATCAACCAAGCAGGTCAGCTGCCGATTACCAATATCCCGATGACCATTTTGGATGCCATCAACCAAGCAGGCGGCGTTACCCAAAGTGCCGACACCCAACACATCAAATGGACGCACAACGGCGTCGACCGCACCATCTCCCTGCAAGACATGCTGCAATACGGCGATATGTCGCAAAACCATCTTCTCAGCCATGGCGACATCGTTTACGTTCCTAACAGCAGCAACAACAAAATCTACATCATGGGCGAAGTCGGCAAACAAGCCACACTGCCGATCGGCAATCACGGCCTCAACCTGACCCAAGCGCTCGGAGAAGTCGGCGGCATGAACCAAAACTATGCCGATGCAACCGGCGTATTCGTAATCCGCCGCGCACCAGAAGACGCGGCCAAACCTATCCACATCTATCAGCTCAACCTGAAAGATGCGACTTCTTACGCATTGGGCAGCGAATTCAAACTGCGTTCGGAAGATACCGTTTACGTTACCGCCGCCCCGGTTACCCGTTGGAACCGCGTAATGTCACAAATTACCAACTCCATCAGCAACGTCAACACCCTCGACAATACGTTTAGATAAACAGTGGTTCCTGCTGTCAGACCCTTGTTTGACAGCAGGATACAAAATCACGCACAATCCAAGCTAATTACATAAACGGCATACAAAAGCCGTACACACCGCACAAACGGAAAAGCAGTATCTTATAGTCTGACTCACGTTTTTTTCAGGCCATAAACCGAAAACAATATCATGTACCACAACATACTCATCGTCTGCCTAGGCAACATCTGCCGCTCCCCCACTGCAGAGCGGATCATGCAGAAAAAACTACCCGGCCATCAAATCAGCAGCGCCGGCATAAAAGCACTGGCAGGTAAGGATGCCGATTTCCAGGCCATTAAAACCGCACTCAAACACGGCGTCATCGTTGCAGGCCATACGCCACGCCAACTGACCGCCCCGATGTGCGAACAGGCCGATTTGATTCTCGTCATGGAGCCCAGTCAAATCGATATGGTGGCCGACATCCATCCGCCGGCACGCAGCAAAACCATGCTGTTTGCCCAATGGTTGCCTAAAAAAACCATACCTGACCCATACAAACAAAGCAGCGAAATGTTTGAAGCCGTTTTTGAACAGCTCAATGCTGCCGCAGACACTTGGAAAACCAAACTAAACGGAAAAACTCAACCGGTATAAAACCGGCATGAACAAGAAAGCAAGCAATGAAAAAAACGACCTACACACCTTACAGCGCAGACAACGACGAAATCGACTTCGGCCAACAGCTGCGCGTAATTTGGACAAATAAATACAAAATCCTCGCCGCCCTGCTTGCAGGCGGCATTCTTGGCGCAGCCTTCAGCCTGGCATCCACTCCGCAATACCGTGCCGACGCCATGCTGGAAATTGAAACGCGGCAAAACCAAATCCTGACCGAAATCAACAGCATCTTCAACAACCAAACCACGCCGTCTGAAGCAGAAGTCGAGCTGGTTCAATCACGCTTGGTACTGGGTAAAACCGTTGACGACCTTCAGCTTGACCAAGAAGTCAAAGCCAAATACACACCCGTTATCGGCAGCCTGATGCACAACGTCAGCGGCGACCCTGATCCCAAACTGACCGTCGGCAGCTTTACCGTACAAGACGAATGGTTCAACAAAACCTTCACGCTGACCGCCAAGAGCAACAAAGCCTATACCCTTACCCTGCCTGACAAACGCGTTGTAGAAGGCAAGGTCGGCGTACCTCTGAAAATCAACAATCAAACCACCCTCAAAATCGATCAAATCTTAGCCAATCCGGGTCAAGAATTTGCGTTGACCAAGTTCTCGCGCATCAGCGCCATCGAAAACATCCAAAACAAACTGGCGGTCATCAGCAAAGGTAAAACCAGCCCCATCATCAACCTTACCTTTACCGGCACTGACCCTAAACGTACCAGTGTCATCCTCAACAGCATTGCCGACAACTACGTTGCGCAAAACCGCGAACGCGACGTCCAAGTTGCATCCAGCGGTTTGGCCTTCATCAGCGAAGAATTGCCACGCTTGAAAGAAACCTTGCAAGACGCTGAAAACAAACTCAATGCCTACCGCCAACAATCAGGCTCCCTCGACATTCCGCTCGAGTCCAAAGGCGCATTGGAAAGCCTGACCGGCATCGAAACCCAAATTACCCTGCTCAAAACCGAAGAAGCAGGCTTGGCCGAGCTATACACGCCGGAACACCCTTCCTATAAAGCTGTATTGGACAAACTTGCCGTTCTCGAGCGTGCTAAAAACAAAATCAACCAACAAATTGCTGAGTTGCCGAATACCCAACAAGAAGTTATCCGCCTGACCCGCGACGTAGAAACCAACCAGGCTACCTACGTCCAACTGTTGAGCAAACAACAAGAACTCAACATCATGAAAGCCAGTGCGCAAGGTAATGTCCGCATCGTCGATTATGCCTATGTCCCTGAAAACCCCGTTGCCCCGCGCAAAGCTGTCATCACACTCCTGAGCGCACTTGCCGCAGGTTCATTGACCGCTTTGTGGCTGATGATTCGCAACCGCATGAAAAACGGCATTACTTCATCCGAAGAAATCGAAAACCTCAATTTGGAAGTCGTCGCTCTTATTCCGCACTCCAAAACCCAGCAAAAACGCGACTTCTTCAAAAGCAAATTCAAGAAAACCGGCGGCCGTTCCAACTATCTGCTGGCCAGCGAAGACCGCGCCGACACGGCCGTCGAAGCCATCCGCGCCCTGCGCACCAATATCTACTTCTCCATGCTGGACGCGCCTAACAACGTCCTCATGATTACCGGTGCCGCGCCTGAAGCAGGTAAATCCTTTATCTCCGCCAACCTCGCCACCGTAATGGCGCAGTCGGGCAAACGCGTTCTGCTTATCGATACCGATATGCGCAAAGGCTACCTCGACCGACTCTTCGGCCTTACCCCCGAGTTCGGCTTGTCTGACATCCTTAACGGCAAAGCAGCTCCGGCTAAAGCCGTACAAGAAACCGGCATTGAAAACCTCCACCTCATCAGCAGCGGCAGCTATCCTAGCAATCCGTCTGAGCTTTTGATGGACAACCGTTTCAACGAGTTGCTTGCCAACGCTAGCCAACGCTACGACTACGTCATCTTGGACACGCCGCCCGTATTGGCCGTGACCGACGCCGTCATCATCGGCCAACATGCAGGCACCGTCCTGATGATCAGCCGTTATGCACATACGCGTGCACGAGAGCTTGAGGCCAGCGTTGAACGCCTCAAACAAAGCCACATCAACATCAAAGGTGTCGTCCTCAACGGCATGAAGCGCGAAGCCAACAACAGCTACGACTACTACGCCTACGATGCCTACCATTCCGGTAACAATAAATCATAAACCGAAGCAGGCCGTCTGAACTTTCAGACGGCCTAAGGCTTTTTAAACGGCACAAAATATTTTTCACAAACGCCGCCCTTGCACCCAAAAGCCGTTTGTTTTAAAGTAAGCCCCGTTCCCATATGGAAGAGAAACATGAAAATTACCGTCATCGGCGCAGGTTCGTGGGGGACAGCTCTCGCGTTGCACTTTGCGCACCACAACAATGAAGTTGCCCTTTGGACACGCAATCCCGACCAAATCCGCGCCCTGCAAACAGATCGCGAAAACAAACGCGGCCTGCCCGGCTTCCCTTTTCCTGAGTCCCTTACCGTTCACGCCGATTTGGGCGAAGCGCTGAAAGACAGCCAACTTGCCCTGATCGTAACCTCCGTAGCCGGCCTCAGAAGCAGCGCCGAGCTGCTCAAACAGCATAACGCTGCCGATATTCCCGTTCTCGCCGCCTGCAAAGGTTTTGAACAAGATACCGGCCTCTTGACTTTCCAAGTACTGAAAGAAGTCCTGCCTAACAATAAAAAAATCGGCGTTCTCTCAGGTCCGAGCTTTGCCCAAGAACTTGCAGCCCAACTGCCTTGCGCCGTCGTACTTGCTTCCGAAAACAAAGACTGGGTGGAGGAAACCACCGCCCAACTGAACACCAACGTGATGCGCCTGTACGGCAGCACCGACGTCATCGGCGTCGCTGTGGGCGGTGCCGTTAAAAACGTTATGGCGATTGCCACCGGCCTTTCAGACGGCCTCGAATACGGCCTCAATGCACGCGCAGCCTTAGTAACACGCGGCCTTGCCGAAATCACCCGCCTTGCCATTGCCATGGGCGCGCAACCCAAAACCATGATGGGCTTGGCAGGCATCGGCGACCTTATCCTGACCTGTACCGGCGCACTCTCGCGCAACCGCCGTGTCGGCCTCGGCCTCGCAGAAGGCAAAGAGTTGCATCAAGTGCTTGTCGAAATCGGCCACGTTTCCGAAGGCGTCAGCACCATTGAAGAAGTCTTCAACACCGCCGCCAAATACCAAATCGATATGCCCATCACTCAAACCCTGCTGCAACTCATCCGCAAAGAAATGACCCCGCAGCAAGTCGTTGAACGACTGATGGAACGAAGCGCGCGCTTCGAATAAACTGTCGCGCCGTCTGCCATTCAGACGGCCTGACGCACAATATGACGGCCATAAGGCCGTCTGAAGGGAAACACATGAAGCAATCACTGAACAATCTGGAAATCAACGTTTACCAACTTGTCCAAAAATTTGAAACACTGGTTTCAGAAAACCGCCGTCTCAACGAAGAAATCGACAGACTCAAACTCGAGCAAGAGCAACAAAAACGCCAACACGACGCGGCCATTGACGAACTCAGCGAAGCCTTGCTGGTTCAAGTCGGCAAACTCAAAGAAGACCTGCAAAGCAAAATTGACAACCTGACTGCCGAAAAAGAAAACTACCGCAACGCGCTGGCCCAAAGTGCAGACCAAATCCGCAGCCTCATTGCCCGACTGCCCCAAGAAACACAACAATAAAAGGATGCCCCGTGAGTATCGAACAAGTCAATCTCGACATCATGAATGTCAACTTCACCATCAACACGCCGAGTGAAGAAAAAACCACCCTCCTGCAAGCCGTTGAAATGCTCAACAAAAAAAGCGACGCGATTAAAGAAAGCGGCCGAATCGTCGGCACGGACAAAATCGTCGTCATGGCAGCCCTCAACGTCGTACACGACCTCTTGAAAACCACCCTCAACGACGATTTGGCAATCGGTGAATTTGAGCGTAAAATAACCGACATGAACAACGCGTGCCAAAAAGCATTGGCGCGCTTGGAGCAAAACTGATTTTCCCCTTTTCCCTGCGGTGTTCGCAAAGGCATACATTCCTTTGAACCAATACGTTCGCTTTAGGTTACCGGGAGCTGTAGTGGGCGCGAGCGTCCGTTTGTCGGACGCACCCGAAACTACCCGAGGTAACCGCCTTGTCAGCAAGGTTCAAGCGGATTCAGCCTAAACGGCACTCGTGGGGATTCCCTAAAAAAGCCATACCGACAGGTGTGGCTTTCCCCTTTCCAAGTTAAGACTTTCGTAAAGATTTCCGGCCGTCTGAAAAAACCGCATATTCATGCATCAAACACACTCAATTAAGATTGACAAAAGCCAATCTCCTCTTTAAAATCCATAACTTTCTATATATATCTGGATTCCAACCATGAAAACCTTCTCTGCAAAACCCCACGAGGTGAAGCGCGAATGGTTCGTCATTGACGCAGAAGACAAAGTTCTGGGTCGTGTCGCAGCCGAAGTCGCACACCGTCTGCGCGGCAAACACAAACCCGAATACACCCCTCACGTTGATACCGGCGATTACATCATCGTCATCAACGCAGACAAACTGCGCGTGACCGGTGCTAAATTCGAAGACAAAAAATACTTCCGTCACTCTGGTTTCCCAGGCGGCATCTACGAGCGTACTTTCCGCGAAATGCAAGAGCAATTCCCAGGCCGCGCTTTGGAACAAGCCGTAAAAGGCATGTTGCCTAAAGGTCCTCTGGGCTACGCCATGATCAAAAAACTGAAAGTGTACGCCGGCGCCGAACACGGCCACGCTGCACAACAACCTAAAGTTTTGGAACTGAAATAATAAGGACACGACATGAACGGTAAATACTACTACGGCACAGGCCGCCGCAAAAGTTCAGTGGCTCGTGTATTCTTGACTAAAGGTACCGGCCAAATCATCGTAAACGGCCGTCCCGTTGACGAATTCTTCTCACGTGAAACCAGCCGCATGGTTGTACGTCAACCTCTGGTTCTGACTGAAAATGCCGAATCTTTCGACATCAAAGTTAACGTAACCGGTGGTGGCGAAACCGGTCAATCCGGCGCTATCCGTCACGGCATTACCCGCGCCCTGATCGACTTCGATGCGGCTCTGAAACCAGCTCTGTCTCAAGCAGGCTTTGTTACTCGCGATGCTCGTGAAGTTGAACGTAAAAAACCTGGTTTGCGCAAAGCACGTCGCGCAAAACAATTCTCCAAACGTTAATACGTTTTCAGAATCGAATCAAAAAGCCTTGCTATGCAAGGCTTTTTTTCATTTATAAAACAATAATCCAATATCCCGCAATATATGATGAAAACCCTGATCCACTACGCCAAATCATTGCTTCAGGCTGTGATTATCTTCATCTTCTTATCCCTGATTGTCGACTGGGTGCGCAAGCCTGACCAACCCTTACAATCAGCAGCACAAACCATCACTTTAACCGATGGGCAAACCACCTCTCTCCAATCCTTCAGCCAAAATCGGGTTGCCATCGTTTATTTTTGGGGCAGCTGGTGTCGTATTTGTTCATACACATCGTCCACCATAGAAAAGCTGCACCAAGACAATATCCCAACACTGGGCATAGCCTTGCGCTCCGGAAGCGACGCAGACATTGCCCACCATATGCAACAAAACAATCTATCCTTTCCAAATTTCAATGATTCAGACGGCCTGATGGCTCAAAAATGGAACATAGCCGTCACGCCGACCATTATCATATTAAAAGATGGCAAAATGATTCATCACACATCCGGACTTTCCAGTTATATCGGCTTAAAAATCAGGGTTTACTTGGCAAATATCTTCAGCTAAATTCATTGAAAATCCACTAAAAATAGAGAATCTAAAGAATAATTTCAACTGAATATATACAACCAATTCCATTTCATAAATAAATAAACTATCTCTTTCCCAATAACATATGATTTTGTTGAGATTATAAAGAAAATAGACTAAGATATAACCATAAGAACAATTGGAAACATTATTATCAAAACAAACTGTTAGAGATCTTCATCTAATATTGTGGCAGTGATGCTTTTGTTCCCATGACCCGGCTGCCGACGGCAGCCTTAAACAGCAATATTCGCCTTTATCAATCTACCTCACGCTTCAACGGTTTGATTTTTGATAACACCGGAGACTTAGTAATGCCCAACCAATCTAAACATGCATCTATCAATATCGGTCTGATTCAGGCGCGGGAAGCATTGATGACCCAATTCCGCCCTATTCTGAACCAAGCCAATATTACCGACCAGCAATGGCGTATCATCCGGCTCTTAGCGGAAAACGGCACACTCGACTTTCAAGATTTGGCCAATCAGGCCTGCATCCTTCGCCCCAGTCTTACCGGCATTCTGACCCGCTTGGAAAAAGCAGGTTTGGCCGTCCGCCTGAAGCCTTCCAACGACCAACGCCGTGTTTACCTGAAACTGACGCCCGAAGGTGAGAAACTCTATGAATCCACCGGCGCATTGGTTGACGAACGCTACGATGCGATTGAAAAAGTTCTATCCAAAGAAAAAATGGCACAACTCAAAGAACTCTTGGCAGAGCTGGCAAAAATCGAACAGGCATTAAAATAAAGAAAGCCGGATGACAGACTCAACACACACACTCAAGAGATCATTTCGAGATGCCATGGCCTCCTGTGCCACCGGCGTGCATGTTATCACGACAGACGGCGAAGCAGGACGCTATGGCATTACCATGACTGCCGTCACTGCCGTTACCGACGAGCCACCGACGGTCATGCTGTGCATCAACCGCCAATCCGCCATCATTCCCATCCTGCAAGGCAACCATGATTTGTGCATCAACACGCTCAACGACAGCCAGCAGGATATCGCCGAACACTTTGCGGGACTGACCGACCTCTCACCCGAAGAACGCTTCGAATACCATATTTGGCATAGAGGGCAAACCGGGCAGCTCGAAGTCGAAGGCGCGCTGGCGCACCTGCACGGCAGCATTGTTGATCAACGCGAAATCGGCACGCATTACGTCTTTTTCGTTCAGCTCAATGAAATCCGCAATACCGACACGCAAGCACCGGCATTGCTGTATTTCCGTAGGCAATTCAAATATTTGGCATAAATAAAGGTCTCAGCCGTCTGAAACATCGGTTTCATTTTTCAGACGGCCTGAGACCTTTTCTGTTTCACACATTATAGGCACACCCATGAAAGCAATGATCCTGGCCGCCGGTCGCGGCGAACGCATGCGCCCTCTGACCGACCACACGCCCAAACCCTTACTCGAAGTAGCTGGCACGCCGCTTATCGGTTGGCACTTGCGCCGCCTGCAACAGGCCGGATTCACTGAAATCGTCATCAACCATGCCTGGCTTGGCCAGCAAATCGAAGATACCTTGAAAGACGGTTCAGACTACGGCGTGCGCATTGCCTATTCTCCCGAACGCGCCGGAGGTCTGGAAACCGCTGGCGGCATTGCCACCGCCCTGCCTCTTTTGGGCGACGAGCCGTTTTTGGTCGTCAATGGCGACGTATTGACCGACATTGATTTCCAAGCTGCACAACTGGCTGCCAAGCGTATGCAGGAACACAACCTTCTCGCCCATTTGTGGCTGGTGGACAATCCGCCCCATCATCCCGAAGGCGACTTCGGCCTGCTTTCAGACAGCCTGGTTTCCGCCTCATCTGCAGACGGCCAAGCCCTGACTTTCAGCGGCGTGGGCGTTTATCACCCCATGCTTTTCAAAGATACCCCGGCGCACCAGGCTGCCAAACTTGCCCCTCTGTTGCGTCAAGCCATGAGCCAAAACCAAATCAGCGGTGAACACCACAACGGCCTTTGGTTGGACGTCGGCACAGTCAAACGCCTGCAAGAAGCCGACCGTATTGCCCAAAGCTGGTAAAACAAAAGGGACGCATCCGATACGTCCCTTTCAATATCAAAGGCCGTCTGAAAATATTGTTCAACTCAGTTTTCAGACGGCCTTAATCTATCATCAAGCTTTAGCCAATTTCTTTTCTTTCTTCATTCCCAACAAGCCATTGGCTATCATCACGCACAATCCCGACCAAATCAGGCCATAGCCGATCAATGCACCTTTTTGTACCGGCTCGCCCAGCCACACAATCGACACGATAAAGAGCAACACAGGTTCCAAATAGCTCAACATACCGAACACTGCAACCGGCAGCAACTGATTTGCCTTCAAATTCAAATGCATGGATATTGCGCTATTAAAGCCCAGCAACACAATAAAAAAGATTAATGTCGGTTTGGCCGCTATCATCGCCGGCGTATCCGTTGCCAGCAAAATATACGCCAACGCAAACGGCGTAATCATCATTAAATCAAAGGCCAGACCGATTAAAGAAGACACGCCCAGTTTTCGGCGCAGTAGATAATAAAACGGATAAGTACCGAACACCCATACAGTCGTCCACGAAAACGCACCCGACCGTACCAATTCACATGCCACGCCTGCACAGGCCAACGCAACGGCAACCCTCTGCAACCGGTTTAAACGCTCTTTAAACCAAATCCGTCCACCCAGCATCATCGCCAAAGGAAACAGGAAATAACCCATGGCGATGTTTACCCCTTCCCCGTTGACCGGCCCCCAGACAAACAGCCACAACTGACTGGCAAATATCGGCGTCGGCAATACAATCAACAGCCACCGCTTCCAATCACGGCCGATATTGTTCGCAAACCGCGCCGCAGCCTGCCAACCGTTGACCATTGTCATCAGCACGCATAAAGCCGACAGCATCGCCACCATACGCCACGCAAAAATTTCTGTGCCGCTCATCGGCTGCATCCATACGCCGTACAGAAACAGCATAGCAAACAATGCATTGGACGTTATGGCCGCCAGCAAACCTTTAGATAAATTCGTCATTTCAGACGGCCTTTCATTGCATCGAAGCAGTCTAATACATCAGCCCTGTTTCACAATATCCGACAGCGGCCAGCGCGGCTTGACATTGAATGCACCAACAGCCTGACGCTCGGCAAGACGCATCGCACCGGCAAAGGCAATCATTGCGCCGTTGTCTGTGCAATATGCCATCGGCGGGAAATAGATGTTGATTTTTTCTTCCTGCGGCTTGGGTTTGCCTTTTTCAGACGGCACTTTGACAGTTAAGCGCGAAAATTCATCACGCAGTTTCCAGTTTGCACCCACACCACCGGCAACCACCAAAGTTCTGAAGCCGGTATCCAACAACGCTTTTTTGGCTTTGGCCGCCAATACGTCAACCACCGCATCTTGGAAAGCGCGGCAAATGTCGTTGCGTGTTTGTTCGGGAATTTCATCGCTACCGGTTTCGGCACGGACTTTTTCGACAGCGGTTAAAACGGCGGTTTTCAAACCGGAAAAGCTCATCTGCAAATCGTGCGAATGGAGCATGGGGCGTGGGAACGTGAAAGTATCAGGTGTGCCGAGTTTGGCCAGCTCGGACAATTTGGCACCGCCGGGATAAGGCAAACCTAAAAGCTTGGCCGTTTTATCAAACGCCTCGCCTGCCGCATCATCCACGCTCTCACCCAGCAAGGTGTAATCGCCGATACCGCGTACAGCCATAAATTGCGTATGTCCTCCCGACACCAGCAAAGCAACAAATGGAAATTCAGGCTTATCGTCTGCCAACAAAGGCGAGAGCAAATGGCCTTCAAGATGGTGGACGGGGATAACGGGCTTGCCGATGGCAAACGCCAATGCATTGGCAAAGCCTGAACCGGCCAGCAATGCGCCGCCCAAGCCCGGGCCTTGCGTAAAAGCAACCGCGTCGATATCGGCATAGCCTACGCCTGCTTCTTTCAAGCAACCTTGCGTCAACGGCACGACACGGCGGATATGGTCGCGGCTGGCCAATTCGGGGACAACGCCGCCGTATTCGGCGTGCATCGCCATTTGTGTGTGCAAATGATGCGCCAACAGGCCGCGCTCGGTATCGTAGAGCGCAACGCCGGTTTCGTCGCAAGATGATTCAATTCCTAATACCAACATGGTTTGAGGCCGTCTGAAAAAATGATTAAAAACGATTCAGACGGCGTTTTCTCCGAAAACGGAAAAAGGCCGTCTGAAATAAAGTGCGGGATAGGCTGCTTACAAAGTGCCGTAAGAATGCAGGCCGCTCAAGAACATATTCACGCCGATAAAGGCAAAGGCGGTAATGATTAAGCCGATGACTGCCCACCAAGCCAACACCCTGCCGCGCCAGCCTGCCACCAACCGCAAATGCAACCAGACAGCGTAATTCAGCCAAACGATGAATGCCCAAGTTTCTTTCGGGTCCCAGCTCCAATAGCGGCCCCACGCGTCAGCCGCCCACAATGCGCCGAGAATGGTGGCGATGGTGAAGAACAGGAAACCGACAGCAATCGCTTTGTACATGACTTCTTCAATGACTTGAGATTGCGGCAGCCATGATTTTTTGCCTGCATCTTCTTTTCTGAGTGCCAACAGTTCGGCAATACCCAGCATGGCGGCGATACAGAATGCGCCGTAGCCGATAAAGTTGGCCGGAACGTGGATTTTCATCCACCAAGACTGCAACGCAGGAATCAGCGGCTGAATGGCATGCGCTTCGCGTGAAACGCTGTACCACAAGACAAATCCGACCACAATCGCCATAAAGCTGAAGACGAAGCCGCCTAGTTTTTGTACGGCAAAACGGCCTTCGTAATAGAGGTACATCAGCGCCGTAATGACCAAGAACAAGATGAATACTTCGTAAAGGTTGGAAACCGGAATATGGCCGGCATCGGGACGCAGCAGATAGCTTTCATGCCAGCGCACCAGCAAGCCGACAAAGCCCGCCACCGCGGAAACCCACGCAAACACGGTACCCATGCCCAAAAGCGTATTGGACGGCACATTTTTGCGCACCGCCGCTATTGCGCCGACGATATAGGCAAACAAGGCGAAGAACACAAACGCGCATTGCCACATAATCGCCGACTGGCTGCTTAACAGGTATTTGAGCAGGAAGCCGTCTGCGTGTTTGATGTCGCCACCATACAAATCAACGGCCAAATACGCCAAGCACACGCCCAAAGGGATAAACCAGCGCATCGGTTTGAAAAACCAACCCAGAAAAACGGCAATACCGGCACTCACCCACAAAATCGCCATTTCGTAGATGTCCATATGCAGACCGGCCTGGGTTTGGGCAATAAACGCACCGATTGCAATCAGCAGCGCGAACGCCCAGTCGAAAAGGTTAAGGTTTCGGATAAATGATTTGTGTGTCAGAAGCTCATGCTCGGGCAAGGCCTGATGTTTGTTATTCATGGTTCAAATCCTTGGCAAGCTGCTGCAATTGCCGTGTGTGTTGCGGAAATTCTTTCTGCAAGTCGCGTTCGTTGCGGCTGGAAGACATGGCAAAACGGATACGGCCGTCTGAAAACAGAAGCCAAGCACGTTTTTCACGAATATAGAACATAAACACCGTACCCAACACCAGCAATACCGAACCCAAATACACCAAGAATGCGCCCGGCGAACGGGTCATCTGCAGGCCGGAAGAGCGTACTTCGGTAAAACTTTCCAGTTGCAGCAGCATCGGCGCGGGATATTCGGTCAAACCGGTGTAAGCATCCATTGCGTGCAGCAGGAAGCGGTTGCGTTTTTCATCTTGCGGCCAAGCCGGCAGATTGTATGTGCTGATCGTGTCTTCCAAAGCGGCATTCATCACGCCATAGAGCATCTCATAGAAATAGCCCTGCATTTTTTCCTGCTGCTCTTTCGGAATGTTGGTAGTGACAAATTCGTCCAAAGCCAAATAGCCGCCTTTGGCAAAAATCGACAAAGTGTTTTCCGCCGCCGCCATGAATTGCTCACGGATTTCGGCAGGCGCACCTTTAACAGCATTGGCAACGGTTTTACGGCGTGCCGCATCGTCTTTCAGATATTGGCGCAAAGCCATAAAGGTGTCGATTTGGCCGTTTTTATCCATCGGAATGCGCAACCAGCGGTATTGCTGCGCCAAGCCGCTGCGTGTGCCGGTAATGAAAAAATAGTCTTCATCTTGTTTTACCGGCAACATATAGTTTTTATATTCGACAGCCTGCCCTGCTTTGTCGCGGATGCGGTAAACGATAGACGGGCCGATATTGGTGTATTTTTTGCCTTCCTGACGGACGGAGCGAACATCGTTGAGGGCGGATTTCAGGTTTTGCTCTTTTTCAGACGGCTCACTCATGTCTTCGACGTTCATCGAAGTAAACTGGTCGAATTCCAGTTTATAAGAAGCTTTGCCCAAATCCAGCGGAAACTCGCGCATGGAAGTTGCTTTGAGTTTGACCGGCGTACGGTCGGTATCAGCCAGATTCCACGCTTTAAACGTCAAGTCAGAGCCGCCGTCGGCAAAACTTGCCTGATAAACCGTGATACCGTGCAGCGTCAAAGGATGATTGACGCGGATAGTGTGTTCGCTGACTTTGCCGGTTGCCTTGTCCGTGACTTCCAAGTCGCTGGCGAAATCGCGCGGCATACCGGTATCGTAAAAATCAATATGAAATTTCTTTAATTTGACCGAAAACGGCAAGTCTTGCACGAGCATGCCGTTATCCGCATTCAGAAATACCACGTCCGCACTCTGACCTTCCGAAATATTGACATTGCCCCTAAACGACAGGTTGGATTCACCCAACACGCTTTCTGGCTTAAAGTCTTTGGCGTAAACCGCAGTATTGTCCGGCACGACTTGGCCGGTGAGCATACCGATTTTCAGCAGGATATTGCTGTCTATCAAACCGCCCAAACAAATCACAATCAGCGCGGCATGGGCAAAGATATAGCCCCATTTGTTCATCACGCCTTTTTTCGCCGCCACCAAAACCGAGCCGTCTTCACGCGTAACGGTTTTACAACCGTAGCCCTGCACTTCCAAATATCGTTGTGCGACTTCGGGCGTCACCTGTCCGTCTAAAACGGTGGAATAGCGCATTGCCGCCAGCGATTTTTCCTTCGCGTTTTCACGGAACGAACGAATCTCGCGCAAAAACGGCGGAACATTGCGAATCAGGCACAATCCGGTGGAAATCACCAAAAACATCATGATGACAACGAACCACGCCGAGGCGTACACGTCGTACAGGCCCAAAAAACCGAAAATCTGCGACCAAAACGGGCCGAATTTCACCAAATAATCAACTTGTGGCTGGTTTTGCTGCAAGACCGTACCGATAATCGAAGCCACGCCCAATAGGCTGAGCAAGGCGACGGCAAAACGCATAGAGCTGAAAAAGGCAAACCATGGTCTGCGGATAAGTGGGACGGATGATGAAGATTTACTCATGTTTCAACTGTCGGCTTTGAACAACCCAATCAATCGGGCTGCGATAGACGTTATGATGCGAAAGGAAGAATACTGTATATTGTAGTCAAAATCTTACTGTCGCTATTTGAAAAAACCAATCAGGCTTATCGGCATATATTGGCTAAGGCCGTCTGAAGGGTTTTCAGACGGCCTGTATCAATAAGCTCGTTTCAAAACGAAATTAGTGCAAACCTTGGATGAAGTTGGCTACTGCGTTCAACTCTTCTTCGCTCAGACGGTTGGCAATATCGGCCATGATGGCGTTTTTGCGTTGGCCGGATTGGTAAGCTTTCATTTGCTCGACAACGTAAGCTTTGTGTTGGCCGCCCAGACGAGGATAGGCTTGGATTTCAGTACCGCCGCCAGGGATACCTGCGCCGCTAGGACCGTGGCAAGACATACATGCCGGCAGTTTTTTAGCGCTCAGACCGCCGCGATAGATTTTTGCGCCCAGCTCTGGGTTTTCTTTAGGATTGGCTTCGCCCGGTTTGCCTTGTTGTTTGGCGTAGTAGGCGGCAGCGTCGCGGATGTCTTGTTCGGACAAGTTCATCACCATCGGTTTCATCACGCCGGCAGCACCGTGGGTACGGGTACCGTCTTTGATGGCCATGGTTTGGCCGTAGGTGTAGGCCGCAGCCTGACCTGCCAGTTTAGGATAAGTTGCGATACCGCTGTTACCATCGGCTGCGTGACACGCCGCACAGATAGTAGTCGCTACCTGTTTGCCTTTTTCAGCATCTGCTTTAGGGGCAGCGGAAACCGCACCGGCAGCCAATACCAAGGCCAATAAAGTCAATCGTTTCATGGAGTGCTCCTGATTACAGCATTGCGTACCGCGTCAATGCCTTTTTTATACTCAAATACCGGGGAATTTTCCCGATTAAAACCGATAATTCTATAAACGTGCTATTCTATACCAAGTTTACATTAAATTACTACTCAAATTACCAAACTGCTGCAACATAAATGCCCGATACAAATTATGATGTTGCAGTTTTGTTTCCACGCAAGGAAATACTGATGAACCTTTTTCAAAACGCCAAATTCTTTACAACGGTCAACCATCTGAAAGACCTGCCCGACACGCCGGCCGAGATTGCCTTTGTCGGCCGAAGCAATGCCGGCAAATCCAGCGCCATCAATACCTTAACCAATCATGTGCGCCTTGCCTACGTTTCCAAAACACCGGGCCGCACCCAACACATCAATTTCTTTGAACTGGAAAACGGCAATTTCATGGTCGACTTGCCCGGCTACGGCTACGCGCAAGTACCGGAGGCCATCCGTGCGCACTGGGTCAAACTCTTGGGCGACTACCTGCAACAACGCCGCCAACTGATCGGCCTGATTTTGATTATGGACTCGCGCCATCCGCTCAAAGCTTTAGACATTCAAATGCTGGACTTTTTCCACATCACCGGCCGCCCTGTGCATATCCTGCTGTCAAAAGCAGATAAACTGTCTAAAAACGACCAGATTAAAACTTTGGCGGCGGTAAAAAAATCACTGAAACCCTACACCGAACGCCAAAAAATCAGCGTTCAACTGTTCTCCAGCCTGAAAAAGCAAGGTATGGACGAAGTTAATCAAGTGGTCGGCTCATGGTTTGACGCGCATCGCGAAGAAATCGAAAATCTTGCAGGCGAAACATCGCCTGAGTGATTGTAAAACAAGACGGAATAAGATAAGTTGACCAACCGCAAATCTTATTCCGTCATTTGGTTTCTCACCATCGCATTTACCATTTAATTCAGGGCATGTATCACACATGCCTTTTTTCATCACGCTTTTTGTTTTCACACGCAAACCACAATCTGCGCCAAATATGCCATCACAACATATCAGCAAGGCCGTCTGAAAGACGCGGCTTCGTTCCTCATTATTATTAAAATGTTAATTTTAGTATTGCAACCCATTACACATCTTAGCGTTTTGCTCATATTCAGCTAATTGTTGAGGCATAGAATGCATTCATCGTTCAACAACACAGTAGGAAAGAAAATCATGAAACGCATTAACGCTTTTATTTCAAAAAAACTCATCATTGCCGGTATTATTGCTTCAAGTTTGGGCGTTGCCGGTGCGGCAGGTACCATGGCTTTCAAAGAAGGTATGTTTGCAAAGGTTTCCGGCCAGCAAGCAGCCGCAGCAGCGGTAGCAGAAGTGGGCGGCGTCGTTAAAGATGTCGATTACAAATACAAACAACATTTGGGCGGCCGTTACAAAGTAGAAATCTTGAAAGACGGCGTTGAATACGAAGCTTTGGTTGATGCTCAAAACGGCAAAGTATTGGCAGTAGCACAAGATGACGATCAAGACAAACGACACTTTGGTAAACATGATAAGCATCATAAACATGATAACTATGACAATGCCGAGCCCCCTTCATCGCAAAATACAGATTATCAGGCTCCTGCAGATGCTGCACCTGACACACCTGAAAATGCAACCGCTTCCGAGGTAACAAAATCTTAATTTAAACTTTAAAAAAGCCAATGCCGTCTGAAACTTTCAGACGGCATTAGCTTTAATGCAGCATTGTTTGAAGCCAATCGTTTTCAGACGGCCTTTGCCTCATCTTCGCCATCAGTCCAACCCGCTTCTTTCAATTTCCGCTGTTGCGCGTCATATCGGGCTTTTTCCGCCCAATACATTGTCTGGATACAGGCATCGCCGCACTCGCTGCCGCAACATTCCCACGACTCGGGGCGGATAGGTTCGTCTAAAAGCGGCTCGCCCAAGATGGCTTCGGCTTTATTCTTCAGGGTCGTATCCATCAGCAATTTCCAAGCGTGCGCCGTCAAATTCAATCACTTCGCCGCCGCGTATTTTGGCGGTTTTACGGGTTTCGATTTCGCCGTTGCGCAACACCAGCCCTTCGGCGATAAACGCTTTTGCCTGTCCGCCGCTTTCGGCAAGGCCGGCCAGTTTTAACAGGTCGCATAAAGCGATGTATTCGTTGTCTTCAAGATAGACGGTTGCTTCCATAATTCAATCCTTTTTAATAATGGCGATATTTTAACATGGCCGTCTGAAAGAAAATCCTCCTCCTATTTTATTCATTCTGATAAACCCAAGAGCTTTGCAAAATTCTCACGCTTGGCTATCTCTCGAATTCCTTTTTCAAAATTCCTTCAAGTATTTCAAAGACTTTTAAGACCCTTGGTGGTGTAACAGTTTCGTATGGGCGGTATAAAAACAGTTGCCATTTTTGAATCTCCACTTCAGGAAATAAACGAACAAGCTGTCCTGATTTTAGATAAGGCTCACACAAGAAATCACTCAACATTCCTGCTGATTTTCCTTGCAATACAGCCTGCAAATAGCTGTATAAATCTGTACTTAAAAAATTAATACGGCGGGGGTTCAAGACTTGCTCACTGTTAATCGGGAAATGCCATGCTCGCCCTGTGTTAAGGTTAATTTGTCCGGCAAAAGGATAGTGTTCTGCCAAATCATCTAATGAAGTAGGTTTGCCTAGTTGTGCTATGAGCTCCGGTGAGGCAACTAATATATCGCCAATGTCCGTAATTTTTTTAACAATAAAATTTTCATCTAGTTTTAAACCAATGCGCAGCCCGATATCAACACGGTGCGTTATGGCATCAAGTTTGCTCATATCGTCACGCCAATCAATAATCAGATCAGGATAAGGTACAAGTGCGGTCAGTAATTGCGACAGAACACTATCATTAATTCGCCAGCTCGGCACGGTAATGCGTACCAAACCTGTCATGTCATTTTCTTGACGTTGTTTTCTGGATATAAATAAGCGTTCGCTTTGTGCCAATAAAGCTTGCGCCTCAGGTAAAAATTGCTCACCAAAATCGGTCAGCCTAACCTGTCTAGTATTACGTTGAAAAAGCGGCTCGCCTAAATAATCTTCCAATTCAGCAATGATTCGTGTAATAACGGGTGGCGAAACAGCTAAGCGATTGGCGGTTTCTTTAAATTGTAAGGTTTCCGCCAGTGAACAGAAAATTTTTAGGCTTTCAAAGCGATTTTTCATATGGTTCCTTGATGAATTTGGTAAGACCTACCCTATCGTACTATTTTCTTTGCTTTACAGATGACGTACAAACGGTCATTTTTCCAGCTATTTTGCAAAAACTAAAAAATTTAACTGCTGAAATAAATAGAAAAATGTCGTCTGAAAGATCCATTTCAAACGACATTTTTACAAATTGAAGTTACCAAATAGGCATTTTAAATAGTCTACCGTCTTGCCCATCATCATGTAGTGTTAGAACAATTTCATTTTCCATAATTGATGTTTCCATGCCTTGTGTTTCTGAATTAATTGTTGTCGCAATAATTTGAATTCCTAAATTACTATATTCTCTCAATACTTTTAGGAGCAACTCTTTTTTACGATCATCCAAACCATCAAAAACGCCATCAATATAAATAAATTTAGGAAATTACTTATCAAGATAAGCTCTAACAACTGCCAAATCAAAAGCAATACATAGAAATTTTCTATATGTATTACCTTGACTTTCATTAGTATTTTTCCCAGATTCTTGATATTCCGCTTTAAACTCAAAATTACTATTATCATTTAATGAAACGAATAGCTCACCATCTTTTTTTAAGACAGCGTTAATTATCTCATTAAAATAAATTCGAATCTTTGAAAATATGCTTTCAGTACTATTATTAACTTGAGAAACATTTAATACCATTCTATTTTGAATATCATTCAAGGAAAGCTGTAAGTCTCTTTTTTGTTTTTGCAACTCTAATACTTTTTTAATATTCTCTTTTTGTTTTTCCAAATCAATTATTTCAGCCTGAACAATAGAAATTTGACGATTAGATTCTCTAAACTTATCCATTAATTCGTTTTCTTGCAAAAATTCGAGTTGCTTTGCTCTCTCATCATTTAGTTTAGTCAATTCTTCCTGAATTTTTATGAGTTCAGATTGATTTGCCTGTAGCTCTTGTTTTAGATAAGAGTTTCTCTCTTTTGTGATTGCATTATTAAAGTCAATTAATTGTTCAAAATCTCTCTTAACTTGTTTAGGAAACAGTATCTTAACTTCGTTAAATAAATTTTCTACATCATCAGAATTAAATTTTATTTTACTATTAGAAAATGATTTCTCTAGATGATAAATGTTATTTTTTGTAGAATATTCTTTCATATTTAAAGACACTATTTTATTATCAAGTTCAGAAACTAACCTTTCGATAGATTTATCATCAATTTCACGAAAATTAAATTTTTCAACAAGACTAGTTAATTGAACAAGCTCATTATTTCTAAGTAATAAACGACCATCTGTTTTACTTAAAGCTTCAAGTGCAGATTTTTCATCTATTTTTTGTTCCTTAATTTTATTTTCTAAATCAGACACTTGTTTATCAAGTTGGTAACGTTGCTTTGCAAGCTCTCCATTAAAACCTAATAGATCAGCCATATAAGGCTTCCAATCAACATCTTTGCCGCCACGATATTTTTGAAGTTGGAATATTTGATGAAAATCATCTTGAGTACGAATAAGATAGCCAATCAACTTACGATAATCCCAACTTTTTATTGCTTTAAAATTTAATTTTCCATCTAAATAATCTTTTGCTTTATCAAAAGATAATTCGTAGTAATCCCATTTTTCTTCAGGTAAAGAACTAAAATCTTGATTTGGTTCGTCATGTAGTAAAAAACTAATTTTTGTATTATTCTTAACTCCTCTTTTTATGGTTAAATATTTCCCTGAAATTAACTTAAGCTCTAGGAAAAAGATAAAACCTTCAAAAACCCCTTTGTTTTTAAATAAAAAGTGATCTTTATGT
This sequence comes from Neisseria sp. P0013.S005, assembly GCF_051958425.1. NCBI lineage: Bacteria > Pseudomonadati > Pseudomonadota > Betaproteobacteria > Neisseriales > Neisseriaceae > Neisseria > Neisseria sp. P0013.S005. The sequence goes on from NZ_JBQCVL010000001.1 coordinate 252,319, forward strand.
TTCCTAGCTAAAAACATAAAATCTAAAAGGCGAGCAAGTGTAGTCTTCCCTAAATTATGGGAATCTAAATCGTGATTTTTAGGGTGTTTTACATCACCATAAATGAAGTTTAGTCCTTCATTAAATTTAATCTCATTAAATTTTTGTGCAAGGTTACTATATAGTTTAGAAATTTTCATTATTTCTGCTCAATATATTCAATCATGTCTGTTTTTGCTTGATAATCAATCAAGCCAAGTAAAAATAGAAAGTTCAATGCTGGTAAAAATAAATATTCCCCACTAACTATTTCTTTTTTAATAAAACTTAATAATGCTTCATAAGGCATAATTTTTTGATTCTTAAGTTTCTTAAGAATTAGAAAAGTAGCATAAACTAAGGTTTTATCAGGGTCATTATGTTTACTCGGACGAATCATCATTTGATTTTCCTATATCACAGTTCCAATACATATAAAAAACCATCATTCTAGTAAGTCTCCTATATTTATATAATACATAATCTCTGTTTGTTAGGTAGGATACTAACTCATTGTATATATCGTCAAAATAGTTTAATTCTCTTTGCTTGGGAATAATATACTGCAACTGAAATTCTTCAATCGATTCTTGATAAGATGTTAATATATGATAATTCTGTGGATCTTTTAAGAACTGGTCAATCTGAAAGATATGTTTCATGTACAACTTTTCTAATTCTTTTGCAGTCTCATCTCTTAAGTTGTTTAATTTATTTTTTTCTTTATAACTTGTTCTAATTGTTGGTAGTAATTCTTTTTGTACATTTTCATCTTTAAACACTTTAGAGAATTGACCAATCAATTCAGAAAGTTCGTTAAGATTTATTGTGGGGGCAATATTCAGTGGCTCTAAATTAATGCTTCTCATATTAGCGATATGTGGGTAGCGATCTAAATAGTAATTTAAATCATCAATACCAAATATCCCGATATCATAACTATTCAATTCCGTATTTTTAGCTATATATTCTATAATTTGGGGCTTAGCCCCACCTGTTAAACTACGGTTGGAAAAAAGCATATAATGATCAATATTATTATATTCTACCATTTTCTTGATTTTTATAACTTCTTTTGCAAGAATATTACTCCCACTATTTTCACTATAAAAGTCAGGATCCGTAAAATGTTTATTAATACCTTGAGTGTGTTTTGCTTGAATGATGGTGTGCCCTTCCCAAGGCTCTCGCTCGCTAGGATAAGAATTTGCTTTACCGTAGAATTCCCCATCTTTACCACCATCAGCCCCTACGGAAAATCCTTGTGTTCCTTCACCAAGAATTTGTTTACAAATGGCCACCACAAGATTTTCAAAACGACTATCATCTAAATCAAAATATTGATGCATAATTTTTGTTACTCATTAGAACAATGTAGACTATGTGCGGTATTGTATCAATACTTTATCATATTTTTCAGTGGATCCAAGAAAAAATAGGTGGATAACCTTATTTCTCCTCCCCACCAACCAATATACCACAAGCACGCCGTCGATTTCTTTTTTCAACTGATAGAGTCCTGTGATCAGAATCTTAAGGCAATTGTCGCGAATATACAGTAAGTTATCGGTTTCACGCGTATTCTTGGGTATATAATACGTCATTGTACATATAAAATTTCATCGACTTTACAGGCCTAAAGTCAATTTCTTTAGCATCCAGCTTGCCTAATAGGTGATGTCATTCAACACAATAGAATTAAAAATGCCCGATAAAATCGTGTCTTTCTGACTTTCATCAGACCCGTGTTACAGCAAACGGCTATGAAATCAAAATGCAAGCGAATGCTGATGGTTCATACGACCGCGCACCTGCACAAAGTGCTGATGCACGTTATAAAATGAAATTGGATATGAGCAACGCACGTTGGGAAACATCAAAAAACGGTTATACTGACTTATTACCGGCCAACAACCTTGATCCGAAAAAAGATTTCACGGCGGAAACCCCTAAATTCGTTAAAGAATACGCCAACTTCTACCGTACCGAACGCGGCTACCACCCTCGTAGCGTAAACTCAAACCCTGATGCGTCTTGGACTGTAACGGGTATGTTACCGCTGATTAATATGCCAATTTTGAAATATGCGGCAGAATTGAAATCGCCAGCTTTAGTGGTTCACGGTGAAATTGCTCACAGCCGTTACTTCGGTGAAGATGCTTATAAAGCATTAGGTAGCAAAGATAAAGAGCTATACATCGTACCAGGTGCAACACACACGGATTTATACGACAACAGCACGGGTAAAATTCCGTTTGATAAATTCGAGCAGTTCTTCAAAGCGAAATTGAAATAATGTGAATAAATAAAAGGCCGTCTGAAATGAGTGTTTCAGACGGCCTTTGTCAACCCTGCTACAATACAGTTTTTCTTTTTTCACCGATTTTGCCATGACCGAGCCGACCTACATCCCCCTGCGCCTGCATACCGAATTTTCGATTACCGACGGTATGGTACGGATTAAAAAACTGATTGCCAAAGCGCAAGAATACGGTTTGCCTGCTTTGGGCATCAGCGATTTGATGAACGAATTCGGTTTGGTGAAATTCTATAAAGCCTGCCGCGGTGCAGGGATTAAGCCCATCGGCGCGGCGGATGTATGGATAGGCAATCCAAATGCGCCCGACAAGCCCTTTCGCGCCATGCTGATTATCCGCAACGATGCGGGCTATCTGCGCTTGAGCGAGCTTTTGACGGCGGCTTATGTCGGAAAAGACCGCAATATCCATCATGCGGAACTCAATCCCGAATGGCTGGAAAACGGCGACAACAGCGGCTTGATTTGTTTGAGTGGCGCGCATTACGGCGAAGTGGGCGTGAATCTATTGAACGGCAATGAAGAAGCGGCGCGGGCGGCGGCGTTGAAGTATGCGGCGTGGTTTCCCGATGCGTTTTATTTAGAGCTGCAACGCCTGCCAGAACGCCCTGAATGGGAGGCTTGCGTTTCCGGCAGCGTGAAGCTGGCGGAGGAACTGGGTTTGCCGGTGGTGGCGACGCATCCGACACAGTTTATGAGCAGCGATGATTTCAACGCGCACGAGGCGCGGGTGTGTATCGCTGGCGGCTGGGTACTGACGGACAAAAAACGTCCGCGCGATTTCACGCCGAGCCAGTTTTTCATTCCGCCGGAAACCATGGCCGAACGTTTCGCCGACTTGCCCGAAGCCTTGGAAAACACGGTGGAAATTGCCAAGCGCTGCAATCTGCACATCACATTGGGCAAAAACTTCCTGCCGCTCTTCCCTACTCCGGACGGCCTGTCGCTGGACGATTATCTGGTGAAGCTGTCCAACGAGGGTTTGCAGGAACGCATGGTTCAGCTTTATCCCGACGAGGCGGAACGGGCGGCGAAAATGCCGGAATATCAGGAGCGGCTGGATTTTGAGTTAAACATCATCATCCAGATGAAATTCCCCGGCTATTTCCTTATCGTACAAGACTTTATCAACTGGGCGAAAACACATGGCTGTCCGGTAGGGCCGGGACGCGGTTCGGGTGCAGGTTCGCTGGTGGCGTATTCATTGAAGATTACCGACCTTGATCCGCTCAAATACGCGCTGCTGTTTGAACGTTTCTTAAACCCTGAACGCGTTTCCATGCCTGACTTTGACGTGGACTTCTGTCAGGCAAACCGCGGCCGCGTGATTGAATATGTGCGCGAGAAATACGGCGCGGAAGCAGTCAGCCAGATTGTGACTTTCGGCACGATGTCGTCCAAAGCGGTCATCCGCGACGTGGGACGCGTGCTGGAACTGCCGTTTATGCTGTGCGACAAACTGTCCAAGCTGATTCCGTTGGAAGCCAACAAACCTCTGGGTCTGGACGATGCAATGAAGGCCGAGCCGCAAATTCAGGAATTAATCGAAGCGGAAGAAGCGGACGAACTGATTACGCTGGCGAAAAAGCTGGAAGACCTAACGCGCGGTTTAGGTATGCACGCAGGCGGCGTGTTGATTGCGCCGGGCAAGATTTCCGATTACAGCCCTGTGTATCAGGCGGACGAATCCGCCTCACCCGTATCCATGTACGACAAGGGCGACGTGGAAGACGTGGGTTTGGTGAAATTCGACTTTTTGGGTCTGCGCAACCTGACCATTATCGAAATGGCGCAGAACAACATCAAAAATACCACCGGCGATATCGTCGATGTCGGCAAGATTCCGCTCGACGACCAAGCCGCCTACCAAATCTTCCGCGATGCGAACACCACCGCCGTCTTCCAGTTCGAGTCGACCGGCATGAAAAAAATGCTGAAAACGGCGCACACCACCAAGTTTGAAGAACTCATCGCCTTCGTATCGCTCTACCGACCCGGCCCGATGGACAACATCCCCGACTTCGTCGCGCGCATGAAGGGTCAGGAATTCCAATACATCCACCCGCTGCTCGAAGGCATCCTCGCGCCGACCTACGGCATTATGGTGTATCAGGAACAAGTGATGCAGGCGGCGCAGATTATCGGCGGCTACTCGCTCGGCGGCGCGGACTTACTGCGCCGCGCCATGGGTAAGAAAAAACCCGAAGAAATGGTGAAACACCGCGAAATCTTCGCCGAAGGCGCGGCGAAACAAGGCATTTCGCGCGAAAAATCCGACGAAATCTTCAACTACATGGAAAAATTCGCCGGCTACGGTTTCAACAAATCCCACGCCGCCGCCTACGCCCTGATTTCCTACCAGACCGCATGGCTCAAGGCGCACTACCCCGCCGAATTTATGGCGGCTACCATGTCGTCTGAATTGGACAACACCGACCAGCTCAAACATTTCTACGACGACTGCCGCGCCAACGGCATCGAGTTCCTGCCGCCCGACATCAACGAATCCGACTACCGCTTCACGCCGTATCCGAACATGAAAATCCGCTACGCACTTGGCGCGATTAAAGGCACGGGCGAAGCCGCCGTCGAATCCATCATCGCCGCGCGGCAAAGCGGCGGCAAGTTTACCGGCCTGTTGGACTTCTGCGAGCGCGTCGGCAAAGAACACATGAACCGCCGCACCCTCGAAGCCCTGATACGCGGCGGCGCGTTCGACAGCATCGAACCCAACCGCGCCATGCTCTTGGCAAACATCGACCTCGCCATGAACAACGCCGACCAAAAAGCCGCCAACGCCAATCAGGGCGGGCTGTTTGACATGATGGAAGACGCCATCGAACCGGTGCAACTCGTTGACGCGCCCATGTGGAGCGAATCGGAAAAACTCGCCGAAGAAAAAACCGTCATCGGCTTTTATCTGTCCGGCCACCCGTTCGGCCCGTATGCCCAAGAAGTCCGCCAAATCGCCCCGACCAAATTAGGCCGTCTGAAACCGCAAGACAGCGTGCGCCTCGCCGGATTCGTGACCGCCGTGCGCACCATGATGGGCAAGCGCGGCAAAATCGCCTTCGTCAGCCTCGAAGATTTGAGCGGACAGATTGAAATCATGGTCAGCGGTCAGACGCTGGAAAACTGCGCCGACTACCTCAAATCCGACCAAGTGCTGATTATCGAATCCAAAGTCAGCCGCGACGACTACGGCGGCGGCGACGGGCTGCGCATCATGGCAAACCAAGTCATGACCCTGCAAATGGCGCGCGAACGCTACGCCCGCAGCCTCAGCCTCGCCCTCGCCCCCGGCCACGACATCACACGCCTTGCCGCCATTCTCACCGCACACCGCCTGCCCGACACGTCGCACATTCCGCTGCAACTGTCGTACAGCAACGGCAAAGCATCGGGCAAATTGAAAATTGCGCCCAAATGGATGGTAACGCCAAGCACCGCCTTGTTTGACGAACTGGAAACATTGCTCGGCAGCAGGGCAGTTCGTGTGAATTGGTAAAACTAAAGGCCGTCTGAAACCACACGTTCAGACGGCCTTTAATTTAAAAATCGCTTTTAAAACATAAATCAATATTCGGCTTTCAGACGGCCTTATTGAATAGAGCAATTATCTGAGAAGTTTATTGCACAAAGCCTTTGGCCAATAAGGAAAGGTAGCCCACAACAAAGGGGAGCGACAATGCCGAAACAATGCCAAGCACCCAGTAAATACATTGGTTCAGTACAGTTTTTGAGGCGGTAAGCCGCAGCAGTTTTAAATATAGGGCAAACCAAACAAAGGGAGTGAAAATACACCCCTTTTTCCTACAGATGCCCCATATTAAAGGCCGTCTGAAAAACAGTTTTATTTAATGATTTCAACAGGGCCGTGGTCGTCGCAGTGATCGCCGTGTTTGTGATGCAGACGGCCGTTGACGATGTAGTCAACATGATCGCCGTGCGGTACGGCTTCGTGGCCGCAACCTTTGCCGTGAACGTGGCCGTGGCAGCTGTCAACCGGATGGCAGCCGTCAGGGTTGGTTTCATTGACGCTCAGTGCATGCTCGTCGTAGTGACCGTTGTGCTCATGGTGCAGGTGGCCGTCGTGCAGATAATCAACGTGGCCTTCGTGTTTGATGGCAGTGTGGCCGCAGTTTGCGCCGTGGACGTGGTCATGATGTTCGTGGGTTTTGCAGGTCATTTTTTCTCTCCTAATGTTCAGTGAATAGCAATCTTTCTCGATTGATTTTTTTATCTTATCTTTTTTTGATATAAACGTAAAAAATTTTACAGTTATTAATATATTGTTACGATATATCATCTGTTGATATATCGGCCTATTTTATTTTTTCAGACGGCCTTTCATTTATAATTCATTTATTTTCAGCGAGAACTTCAAACCCTTCCGACAATGCAAAATATCGAATCTCTCAGCCGTAACGGGTAACATGGAAACAAAGGGATGGGTTCTTCAAACAAACAGGTACTGCAATGGGAAAACAAGCCAGACTTTATATGGTTCGCAGCACGCAAGGTGCGCTTTATGACGTATTTTTCGAGCGCGGCGTGGCGGCGTTGGCTTGGCCCATGCTGGCTGAAGCGGCGGCAAAAGGTTTTGGCCGTGAGGAGCTGACCGATATTTACCGTTCGGCCGTGCCGGATGTGAAGTTGAGAACGGCGCAATCGGGCGCGGCTCAAATGTGGCGGTTTGTCAACGAATTGGCTGATGGAGATGCCGTACTGACCTACTCGCCTGCCTTGCGCCGTTATCGGGTTGGCAGGATTACAGGCGGCGCGGTGCATTGTCCACAATGGGACGATGAAAAAATGTCGCTGGTGCGGCCGGTTGAGTGGCTGGGCGAAGTGTGCCGCGATGATTTGAGCGTGGCAGCACAACGGGCTTTGGGCAGCGTGGCAACTTTGTTTGCGGTATCGGAAGCATGTGCGGCAGAAATTTTTGAACGCGTGGGTTTTCAGACGGCCTAAAAAGGGAAAGGAAACAGTATTATGTGGAACACCATACAGGAATGGCTGAACGCTTTGCCTGTCAGTGAAGAGATCATCAAATCGGTTTTAATGTCAGTGGTGATGATTGTGGCCGTTATTACCGGGCGCAGCATCTTACTTTCGGCGCATTTTCGCAGCCATCCGGATTTGAGTATCGAAAACAAACGCCGTTCTCTGGTGGTCAGCCGCAACATTACCATGCTGCTGCTCTTGTTCGGGCTGGCGATGATTTGGGCGGCGCAGATTCAAACTTTGGCGTTGTCAATGTTTGCGGTAGCCGCAGCAATTGTGGTGGCGACCAAAGAATTGATTATGTGTTTGTCCGGCAGCATCCTGCGCTCAGTGACTAAACAATATTCCATCGGCGACTACATCGAAATCAACAGCCTGCGCGGACGGGTGGTCGATATCAATATGCTGAACACGCTGATGATGCAAATAGGCCCAAATCCGTTGATTGGCCAGCTTTCCGGCAAAACGCTCTCGTTTCCCAACAGCCTGCTTCTGAGCCACACCGTGCGCCGCGACAATATTTTGGGCGATTATGTGATTCATACGGTGGAAATTCCCGTGCCGATTCATTTGGATTCGGACGAAATCATAGGCCGTCTGAAAGACGTTCTTGAGCCCTTGTGCGAGCCTTATGTCCCTGCCATCAAGCAGCATTTGGAAAACGTGCAAACCCAAAAATTGTTTATCACGCCCGCCGCCCAGCCGCGTGTATCCCGCGTGCCACATGACGATAAGGTGTACAACATCATCGTGCGCTTTGCCTCGCCCGTAGCCAAACGCTTGGAAATCCAACAGGCGGTTTTGGACGAATTCTTGCGCACGCAATACCAATTAATCAATAAATTAAAATAGCCAAGTTTATATATATACTATCAAATCCCTTACAATACCCAAATTCACAATCAACAATAAGGAAAACTCATGTTGCCCGAATCAGCCCTTGCCGAAATGTACCCTGTAATCATGACCCCCAGCCATGACGGCAAATATTTCCACAACTACACCCTCTCACTTCTGAACATCGTCCACACCAACGCCTCGCACGGCCTGCCGCTTCAAGTAATGATACAACGCGGCGAAAGCCTGATTACGCGCGCGCGCAACAACTGCGTGGCCAGATTTTTGGAAAACAAAGAATGGACGCATTTATTCTGGATTGACTCCGATATCGGCTTCTCTCCCGATTCATTCTACCGCCTGCTCTTGGCCGATAAAGACGTTGTGGCCGGCGTTTATCCGCTCAAACGCGAAAACTGGCCCCAAGCAGGCCTTCCTGCCGGTATGACCCAAGCCGATTTCGAGCGCATGTACACTTCTTACACCGTCAACACCAACGACAAAAATGAAAACGGCGAAATCGTCCTGAAAGTCGATGAAGAAGGCTTTATGAAGGTTCATGACGCGCCAACCGGCTTCATGGTCATCAAACGCAGCGTATTTGAAAAAATGATAGAGGCCTATCCCGAGTTGAACTACGTCTCCGACAGCGACTACAGCTCGGAAAACAAAGGCCTGCACTACCGTTTCTTCGACTGCATGGTCGATCCCGAAAGCAAGCGCTACCTGTCTGAAGACTACACCTTCTGCCACCTCTGGCGACAAATCGGCGGAGAAGTGTACGTCGACGTACAATCCAACCTGACCCACCAAGGCGCAAAAGTGTATCGCGGCTCGTTTGCCGAATCCCTGCAAACCAATATTGCCAATGCCGTATTTGCCCCGAAAGGCACGCCGATGCGCCTCGAACTGGCTGCACCGTTGCACGCCAATCCGCGCGGCGCAGAATAAGATTGGCCGACAGGCAGGCGGGACACTTTAATTCTGCCTGTCTGCCACCATATAACGCCTATCGTTTTCTTTTCAGACGGCCACAAGGCCGTCTGAATCCATCTTATTCAGGAGAAACCATATGAGCGACAACGTCCTGCTCCACTTGGGCGAAGAACCCCGTTTCGACCAAATTAAAACCGAAGACATCAAACCCGCCCTGCAAACCGCCATCGCCGAAGCGCGCGAACAAATCGCCGCCATCAAAGCGCAAACGCATACCGACTGGGCCAACACCGTCGAAAAACTAACCGATATTACCGAACGCGTCGGCCGCATTTGGAGCGTGGTTTCCCATCTCAACTCCGTGGTCGATACGCCCGAGCTGCGTGCCGTATACAACGAATTGATGCCTGAAATCACCATTTTCTTCACCGAAATCGGTCAAGACATCGAGTTGTACAACCGCTTCAAAATCATCAAAAATTCTGCCGAATTCAACACCCTCTCCCAAGCGCAGCAAACCAAGCTCAACCACGACTTGCGCGACTTCGTCCTCAGCGGTGCCGAATTACCGCCCGAACAGCAGGCAGAACTGGCGCAACTGCAAACCGAAGGCGCGCAACTGGGTGCCAAATTCGCACAAAACGTCCAAGACGCGACCGACGCTTTCGGCATTTACTTTGACGATGCCGCGCCGCTTGCCGGCATCCCCGAAGACTCCATCGCCATGTTTGCCGCCGCCGCGCAAAGCGAAGGCAAAACAGGCTACAAAATCGGCTTGCAGATTCCGCACTACCTCGCCGTTATCCAATACGCCGACAACCGCGAACTGCGCGAACAAATCTACCGCGCCTACGTTACCCGTGCCAGCGAATTGTCTGACGAAGGCAAATTCGACAACACGGCCAACGTCGAACAAACGCTTGCAAACGCGCTGAAAACCGCAAAACTGCTCAGCTTTAAAAACTACGCCGAGCTGTCGCTGGCAACCAAAATGGCGGATACGCCCGAACAGGTTCTAAACTTCCTGCACGACCTTGCCCGCCGCGCCAAACCGTTTGCCGAAAAAGACTTTGCCGAAATCAAAGCCTTTGCACGCGAGAGTCTGAATATCGAAGATCCGCAATCTTGGGATTTGAGCTACGCCGCCGAAAAACTGCGCCAAGCCAAATACGCCTTCAGCGAAACCGAAGTGAAAAAATACTTCCCTATCAGCAAAGTATTGGCAGGCCTGTTTGCCCAAATCAAAAAACTCTACGGCATCGAGCTGGCTGAAAAAACAGTCCCCGTTTGGCACAAAGACGTGCGCTATTTCGAGCTGAAACAAGACGGCCAAACCATCGGCGGCGTTTACATGGACTTGTACGCACGCGAAGGCAAACGCGGCGGCGCATGGATGGACGGCTACAAAAGCCGCCGCCGTTTCGCCGACGGTACGCTGCAACTGCCGACCGCCTACCTCGTCTGCAACTTCACCCCGCCCGTCGGCGACAAAGAAGCGCGTTTGAGCCACGACGAAATCATCACCCTCTTCCACGAAACCGGCCACGGCCTGCACCACTTGTTGACCCAGGTTGACGAAGTGGGCGTATCCGGCATCAACGGCGTCGAATGGGACGCGGTCGAGCTGCCTAGCCAATTCATGGAAAACTTCGTTTGGGAATACGACGTATTGGCGCAAATGTCCTCGCACGAAGAAACCGGCGCAGTATTACCGAAAGAGCTGTTCGACAAAATGCACGCGGCTAAAAACTTCCAACGCGGTATGTTCCTCGTCCGTCAAATGGAATTTGCCCTCTTCGACATGGAAATCTACCATCAGGAAGACGAAGGCCGTCTGAAAGAATGGCCGCAAATCTTGGACAAAGTGCGTCAAGAAGTCGCCGTGACCCAACCGCCGGCATACAACCGCTTTGCCTTGAGCTTCAGCCACATCTTCGCCGGCGGCTACTCCGCAGGCTATTACAGCTACGCATGGGCGGAAGTTTTGAGTGCAGACGCTTACGCCGCTTTTGAAGAAAGCGACGACGTTGCCGAAACCGGCCGCCGCTTCTGGAAAGAAATACTGGCTGTCGGCGGTTCGCGCAGCGCAGCAGAATCCTTCAAAGCCTTCCGCGGCCGCGAACCAAGCCTGGATGCCCTGCTCCGCCACAGCGGCTTCGACAACGCCGCTTGATCGGAAAATCTGCCGTTTTTATTGCTGATTCAAAGCTAAAGGCCGTCTGAAATGTTTCAGACGGCCTTTTTATAATCAATTCAAGATTTTCAGCAAAACAAATAAAACTATTCCGCCGATACCCCCGCAATGATTGCCAAGCTCAATATTTTCCCAATGCAGACAAGCCGCCCATAAAAACAGGGCATGTTCCCCATGCCCTATCATTTGAATTTCAGACGGCCTTTCGGTTGTCAAAATTTATTAGGAACAATGAGTAAACCCTATCCCTAACAAGACTTCGAGGAAAACAGAAATCCGCATTTCAAACTCCTATCTCCCCCTGCCCAACGCTAAAATTAGTTTTTGCCTTTTTTATCGCCGGCTGCCAAACGCATATTGATAAATTCCATCATCAAATCTTTTTTCGTCCAGAAAAAGGTTTTCATTTTTTCCAAAGAATAGATTTTCCGAATCATCGCCGGCAATCCTGCGTGAACGATGGCCGCGACTTCGCCATTGGTTGTTTCATTATCCATGGCGGCTTTGAGGTTTAGATTGTGCGTATTCAGGTAGTTGCTAAGCTCTTTCCTGACGCTGTTGCTGATTTCGAATTGTTTCATGTTTTCCGTCCATAATGTTTTTATAATTAAATAGCATAGGATTCTAACAAGTTTTTTGCATTGTGCATATCCCAACTTGCATATTGTTGCGAAATTTACAATTTGGCTTTTGGGTAAATTTGTGCCTGCAACACATTGTTGCGACGCACTAAATCGGATTGTTTTGACTATTTTGTTTTGGCTCGGGCCGTATTGCGGATAAAATAATGGTTTTAGGTTTTGAGGCCGTCTGAAATGTATTTGTGGTTTAAGCTACTGCATGTGTTTTTTGTGATTTCTTGGTTTGCCGGACTGTTTTATCTGCCGCGGATTTATGTGAATCTGGCGCAATTAGAGCCTGGCAGCGTGGAATATATACGGCTGACGGATATGTCGCGGCGGCTGTACCGCTTTATGTCGCCTTTGGGCTGGGGAACGCTGATATTCGGCGCGGCCATCGGGTTTGTAAACAATTGGTGGGGCAACGGCTGGCTGGCGGTTAAATTATTGTGCGGCCTGCTGCTCTTGGCTTATCAGCTTTATTGCGGCCTGCTGCTGCGCCGTTTTCAAAACGGCAGCAATATGTATTCGCACCGCTGGTATCGGGTATTCAACGAACTCCCTGTATTGATGATGATGGCCGCGCTTTATATGGTGGTTTTCAAGCCGTTTTAATCTTCAGACGGCCTGTTTGGTAAATAAGGAAAGAATTCATGACGGTCGAAATCGAACGCCGCTTTTTGCTGGCGGATGACAGTTGGCGTGAAGCGGCAAGCGAGCCGCTGGTGTTGCAACAGGGCTATTTGAGCGTGGAAAAAGAGCGCACCATCCGCGTGCGGATTATCGGTTCGCAAGCATGGCTGACCCTGAAAGGCTATATTTCCGACATGACGCGCAGCGAGTTTGAATACGAAATTCCGCTGGCTCACGCGCAAGCGATGATGGCGGATATGTGCCCGTTTAAAATGGAAAAATACCGCTATCGGGTCGAATTTGAAGGCTTTGTGTATGAAATCGACGAATATTTAGGCGACAATGCGCCATTGATTGTGGCGGAAATCGAATTGCCGTCTGAAGATACCGAGTTTCCCAAACCGTCTTGGCTGGGCAAGGAAATCACGGCAGACGGTAAATTCACCAATGCGTATTTGAGCAAACATCCGTATTCGTCTTGGACGAAATAACGAGTACAACCCACATACAAAAAAGGCATGTATCGCACATGCCTTTTTTCTTTTCAGACGGCCTGATTTACCTTACCGATATTTGTATCGAGCTGCTTTCGACATATCGTTTCAAATATAGGGCAAGTCCGTGTGTTTTATCAGTTGAACCTTACGCCGGACGGCAGGCAACCATATAGTTGACCTCGGTCGAGTCGCACAAAGAATAACGGCCGCTCAACAAATTGTAGGTCATGCCCTTGCTGCCGACGGTATCCAATCCGGCTTGGCGGCACATGCGAGCGAGTTCTGCCGGCGTGATAAATTTTTTCCAGTCGTGCGTGCCTTTGGGGACGAATTTCAACAGATATTCCGCGCCGACAATCAGATGCAGATAAGATTTGGGATTGCGGTTGATGGTGGAGAAAAACACCATGCCGTCGGGTTTGACCAGTTTCGCGCAGGCTTGAACGATGGCGGACGGATCGGGAACGTGTTCCATCATTTCCATACACGTTACCACGTCAAAGCTGTGCGGCTGCTCGGCGGCTAGGTCTTCGACGCGGATGCAGCGGTAATCAATATTGGCAACATGTTGGCTGGCCGCATGGGCAGCGGCGGTTTGCAGGGATTTTTCCGCCATATCGATGCCGGTCACGTGTTCTGCGCCGCGTTTGGCCATGCTTTCCGACAAAATCCCGCCGCCGCAGCCTACATCCAACACACGTTTGCCCGCCAATCCGGCATAGCCGTCGATATAGTCGAGGCGCAAGGGGTTGATGTCATGCAGGGGCTTAAATTCGCCGTTTTTATCCCACCATTTGTCGGCGATTTGGCTGAACTTGGCGATTTCGCCGGCATCTACGTTGTCGTGTTGATTGCTCATGGTTTGCTCCTGCATAAAATAATTCGCCTGATTTTAGCCGATTGCGCTTCAAAATAAAATGTTTCAGACGGCCTTTGCCCGTTTATCGGCCCTATTTCAACTTTCATCCGCCTGCCCATAAAAAACGCACCTTGTGGCAAGGTGCGTTTCAATCGGTGCAGTTTAAAATTTAGCGCCGGATTCGTTGGCCATGTAGTCAACTGCGGCTTTCACTTCATCGTCGCTCAGGCTGCCGTTGCCGCCTTTGGCTGGCATGGCTTGGAAGCCTTCGATTGCGTGTTTGTGCAGAGTGTCTTGGCCTTGTTTGATGCGAGGCGCCCAGTCTTCTTTTTTACCTACGGCAGGAGCGCCGGGAATCAAGCCGCCGTGACATGTTTTACAGTTCGCTTCGTAAACAGCTTTGCCGTCCACTTTGGCGGATTCTGCAGGTTTAGCGTCAGCGGCAGGCGCTTCGGTTTTTTCTTCAGGCTTGGCAGCTTCTTCAGGTTTAGCGGCTTCCTCTGCTTTGCTGGCGGCAGCTTCAACCTTATCGGCGGCCTCTTGAGCGGCAGATGCAGTCGCATCGGCAGCAGAAGCGGCTTCGTTTTTCACTTCAGATGCAACGGCTTGAGCAGCCTCTTGAGTCTCCTGTTTAGCCTCTTGGGAACAAGCTGTCAAACCAGCCATCATCATTACGGCAATCAGTAATTTGTTCATGTTCTGTCTTTCCTTAGTTTTAGTTTAAATCACTGTTTTATATAAACAGCTTAAAAATTCTAGCATAGAAACTAATCCATTCGACTTAGACTATAATAAATATTGGCATAAATCAGATTTTGTCACAAAAACAGGAAAAACATATTGACACCACACCTCTACTCAGATAGAAATCTACGCCCATTTGTCATTTGGCGTGATAATTTTCATTTTATTGTTCAATCAGTTATACTCTTGGCTTTTAATGTTTCTTTTTAAATTCAACTTTTTACAAACTTTCCAGATAATATCATAAGCATTAAACCGACTTTTATCCTAAAAAGGCCGTCTGAACTCCAATCAGGTTTCAGACGGCCTTTTTGAATCATGTTAATAAACATTTGCCGCTTGGCTATGCAAAAGACACCAGCAGGCTTACTTGTTTATGTAGTTATCCATATCCCGACTACAATTTAATCCATTGCCGTCATTAACCTTTTGCCAATGTTTCAGCTTCAGCCCACAATCCCCGCTTCTGCTCTGCCGTCAATTTCTTAATGCCGATTTCCCGTTTCAGCGCTTCACTTTTGTTCAGGCCGTCTGAAACGATGCGCATCTCGACAGGCTTGTTCAAACGCGTGTATTTCGCGCCTTTTCCTGACAAATGCACCGCAAATCGCTCTTGCGGACGGTTGCTGATGCCGCAATAAAACGCGCCGTTTTCGCACAAAATCAGGTAAACGCTCCAATTTTCCGCGTTCATAAATCCCCTTCCTTGGCAAAACTCTCGGTAAAAATGCGCACGGCAGCCTCGGTTTTGGCAGACTGCACACGATAAGGCGTCACCAAATAAAGGCTGACCGGCGGCAATGTCCATTCAGGTAAAACCACTTTCAGACGGCCTTGTGCAATTTTCTCCCTCACTTCGCCGCCCACTTGCAAAGACAAACCGAAGCCGCGTTCGGTCAGGCTGCGGACAGCGGCAAGATGCGTGCAGGCAATGCTGTCGGCGACATCGAGGAAATAGCTTTCTTCACCATTTTGCAAGGTGGTGCGTACAGGTAAAAAATGCAGCCAGCGGTGCGCATAAAGCTGAGAGGGATGGGTAATGGTCGGATGGCGATCGAGATAATCGGGCGCGGCACAAATCATATACGGCCACGTCACGAGATGGCGCGCAACCAAGTTGGGATCGTCCAAAGCCCGGTCGCCGCCGCGTATGGCGATGTCGGTCTGATTATGTTGCAGGTCGTCCAAGGTATCACTGAAATTAAGGATGGGGCGGATTTTGGGAAACTCGGTTTGCAATCTTGAAAATGCCGTCTGAAAAGCGCGGGATTCGATGACCGTGGAAGTCAAGGAAATCCGCAATTCGCCGACGGGTTCTGTTTTCAGATTGTCGATAACGGTACGCGTATCGGCAAGCGTGGCGGCTAAGCGGCGGCAGTATTCGCCCAAGGCGCGGCCGGCATCGGTAGGCGCAAGGCTGCGCGTGCTGCGGTTTAACAGCTTGATGCCGTGCAGGGTCTCAAGGCGGTTGATGTGCTGGCTGACCGCCGACGGAGTCATGCCCAGCGCGGCCGCAGCGGCGTTCATGCTGCCGTGTTCGAGGACGGCGACGAAAACGAGCAGGGGTTTGATGTCTTGCATTCTTCTATGATGAGGCCATCTGAAAGTTTGGTTTTAACGAAGTCCAAACGCTTTCAGACGGCCTTCTATTTTGATTGTTTAGTTAAACTTCACAATCATAACAGTAAATCAGGGATTATCAAGCGTTTCAGACGACCTTACAATGCGTTCATCTAATCAATCACATCCCAACAAGGAGTCAAACATGAAAATCGCAGTTATCGGTGCAACAGGTTATGTCGGCAACGCAGTCGTTCAAGAATTGGCAGGCCGCGGTCATGAAGTGACCGCTTTCGCCCGCAACACAGACAAAGTGTTCCAAGCGCAAAATGTTGCCGCTGTCTCCGCAGATGTCAACGCAGCAGATTTTGCCGACAAACTGGCCGGTCTTGATGCCGTGGTCAGCGCGTTCAACCCGGGCTGGACCAATCCCAACATCGGCGCAGATTTCACACGCGGCGCAAACAGCATCGTCGAAGCGGTAAAAGCAGCGCAAGTGCCTTATTTGTTGGTCGTCGGCGGCGCGGGTAGCCTGTATGTGGCACCCGGTTTGCAAGTTATCGATACGCCTGACTTCCCGAAAGAAATTTTCGACGGCGCCAATGCCGCACGCTATCTCTTGGCAGAACTCCTGCCGCGCCGCGATGTGAATTGGTCTTTCGTTTCCCCTCCGGCACGACTGGGTGCGGACGGCGGTTTCAGCGAAGACAAAACCGGCAAATACCGCTTGGGCAAAGACGATTTGCTGATGGACGGTGAAATTCCGGCAGGCATCAGCGTGGCCGATTTGGCAGTCGCCATCGCCGACGATGTGGAAAACAAAGCGCATTTGTTTGAACGTTTTACCGTCGCCGCTGTTTAACCGTCTCAATTCAAAGGCCGTCTGAAACCCAAAGTTTCAGACGGCCTTTTGCTATAATACGCACATTAAATTTACCTATACGCGAGTTCTCATGTCCGCAACCCAACCCACCATCGCCGCCATCGCCACCGCACCCGGACGCGGCGGCGTCGGCGTGATCCGTCTTTCCGGCAAAAACCTGCTGTCTTTGGCGCAAACCCTTAGCGGCGGCAAAACGCCCAAACCGCGCACCGCGCTTTACACCGACTTTCTCGGCGGCGACGGGCAGCCGATAGACAACGGCATCCTGCTCTACTTCGCCGCGCCCGCCAGCTTTACCGGCGAAGACGTGATTGAATTGCAGGGGCACGGCGGCCCCGTCGTGATGGACATGCTGCTCTCGCGCTGCCTCGAACTGGGCGCGCGCATGGCGGAACCGGGCGAATTTACCAAACGCGCCTTCCTCAACAACAAACTCGACCTTGCCCAAGCCGAAAGCGTCGCCGACCTCATCGACGCCTCCAGCAAATCCGCCGCGCGCATGGCGTTGCGTTCGCTCAAAGGCGCGTTTTCCCAACACATACACGAGCTGGTGGACGACCTTATCACCCTGCGTATGTTGGTCGAAGCCACGCTGGACTTCCCCGAAGAAGACATCGACTTTCTCGAAGCCGCCGATGCGCGCGGCAAGCTCCAAGCCCTGCAAGGTCGTCTGAAAACCGTCCTCGCCAGCGCGGAACAAGGCGCGATTTTGCGCGAAGGCATGAACGTCGTCCTCGTCGGCGCACCCAACGTCGGCAAATCCAGCCTGCTCAACGCCTTGGCGGGCGACGACATCGCCATCGTAACCGACATCGCCGGCACCACCCGCGACACCGTGCGCGAACAAATCACCCTCGACGGCGTGCCCGTCCACATCATCGACACCGCCGGCCTGCGCGAAACCGACGACGTGGTCGAACAAATCGGCATCGAACGCAGCCGCAAAGCCGTCTCCGAAGCCGATGTCGCCCTGATTCTGATTGACCCGCGCGAAGGTGTGAACGCCAAAACCCAAGCCATTTTGAACAGCCTGCCCGCAGGTTTGAAAAAAATCGAAATCCACAACAAAGCCGACCTGACCGGCGAACCCGTCGCCGTCCGTTCAGACAGCCTCGCGCAAACCGGCGCGGACACCGTCATCAGCCTGTCCGCCAAAACCGGCGCGGGTCTCGACTTGCTCAAACACGCGCTGTTGCAGGAAGTCGGCTGGCAGGGCGAAAGCGAAAGCCTGTTCCTCGCCCGCAGCCGCCACCTCAACGCCTTGCACGAAGCCGAAGCCGAGCTGGAAAACGCCGCCCTCTGCAACAACAACCAAATCGAGCTTTTCGCCGAACACCTGCGCCTCGCCCAAAACGCATGTAGCGAAATCACCGGCGAATTTACCGCCGACGATTTGCTGGGCGTGATTTTCTCGCGCTTCTGTATCGGCAAATAAAACGGTTTGCCATCAAATACAAAGGCCGTCTGAATGTTCAGACGGCCTTTTTTATCACCAAAACAAGCTTAATTTCACTTGCGTTTATTTATTGGCAGCTTCTGCCATATTTTTTGCGATTTTGGTTGCGCCAACTGTCAAACCGGACATACCGATCAAAGAAGCCGCAGCCAATTTGATTAATGTTTTCATTTTAACTCTTTTCTGTGTATTTAAGGGTGTGTTGTGTATTTTTTTATTTGTCGGCATCAGCCATATTGTGGGCGATATTGGTTGCACCGACGGTCAGGCCGGACATACCGATTAAAGAGGCAGCTGCCAGTTTGATTAAAGTTTTCATTGTTTGTCTCACTTTCTTGTCTGTCGGCCGAAAAACGGCCTAAGTTGCGTTTCCTGAAGCATTGTAATTAATTCGTTTATGATTGAATTATTTGTGTACTACCGTTTCAATATTGTAGGCGACGCCGAGGGCGGAGGCCGGCATCCCCGACATGCCGATTAAAGAAGCGGCGGCAAGCGTTATTAAATGTCCCATTTTAAGTAGTCCTTTTTCATAGATACAAAATGTTATTTAATAACATACACATTTTTTCGCCGGCATCTGCGCTGCCGACAGGACGAATCATACCGTATTAATCGTTAATTAATACAACTTTTCTGTAAAGATGAAATACTAAAAACATACATAATGAATTTTTAGTTAATTTATATTTTGTTTTGAAAATGACACCGATGTCTTTTTCAATGACACCGATGTCTTAATTACATACACACTACAAACGTACCTTGCCGCACCCATAAAATCCCTCCTTTTTTGTTGCAAAATCGCACTCTAAATTGAATATATTTTTAAATTCAAAATGTTACAAATTTATCTTTTTTTACAGCCCAACTCTTCACTTAGTCAAAATCAATACCTTTAATAGCTTATTTTAAAGAAAATACGCGTTTCTAGCGCATATCCGACCATAAAATGCGCCGCAAATATATGATATAGTGAAACATTCTGCGTATTGACTATTTCCAGCATGAACAACATCCTAATCCTGACCGGCGCGGCCGCATTTTTTATCGGCGCGCTGTTTGCTTGGCTGATAACACGCTACCAAGCCCAAAGCCGACACTTTATTGTTTTGCAAGAATTGGCCGAAAGCCGCCGCCTGCATGAGTTTGCCGAACAGGTTCAGGCTCAAACTGCGGCGGATTTGGCGCAAAGCCGCCATACCGTGCAGGAATTGCAAGACGAATTGCAGGAGACAGGCAACCGCTTTGCTGCAGCCGAAAAACAGATTGCCTATCTGCAAGATTGCGAGGCCGAAGCCGAAGCTTTAAAACACGAATGTGCAAAATGGCAGCAAAGCGCGCAAAATCTGCAAATCAACAACGAGCGCCTCAACACGCAACTGATTCAAGAACAGGCATTGAGTGCGGATAAAAATACGCTTTTGCAACAACAAGAAACGGAAAAAGGCCGTCTGAAACAAGACTACGACACGCTGTTGGAGCAAAACCATGCGCTGCAAGTCCAAAACGAACGCCTCTCCACACAACTGACCCAAGAAAAAGCCAATATCGACGACAAAAACAGCCTTTTACAGCAACAGGAAGCCGAAAAAGGCCGTCTGAAACAAGAATACGCCGCCCTTTTGGAGCAAAACCACGCGCTTCAAGTCCAAAACGAGCGCCTCAACACCCAATCGGAAAAAGACCGTCAGGCTGCCGAAGAAAAGCTGGCCCTGCTGGCAGATGCGCGTAAAAACCTGAGCGACCAGTTCCAAAACCTCGCCAACACTATTCTGGAAGAGAAAAGCCGCCGCTTTACCGAACAAAACCACGACCATCTCCAGCAACTGCTCAATCCGCTCAACGAACGCATACACGGCTTCAGCGAGCTGGTTCAGCAGACTTATGAAAAAGAAGCCAAAGAACGCCTGACCATCGAAAACGAGCTCAAACGCCTGCAAACCCTCAACACCCAACTCCACCACGATGCCAAAGCGCTGACCACTGCGCTGACCGGCACGCAAAACAAAACCCAAGGCAACTGGGGCGAGATGATTTTAGAAAGCGTATTGGAAAATTCCGGCCTGCAAAAAGGCCGCGAATACATCGTCCAAGCTTCCAGCGTCCGCCACGAAGCAGACGGCACTCAGCGCCGCCTCCAGCCAGATGTCCTCATCAATCTGCCCGACAACAAACAAATCGTCATCGACTCCAAAGTATCGCTGACCGCCTACATCCGCTATACGCAAAGCACCGGCGCAGAAGCAGAGCGCGAGCTTGCCAACCACGTCGCCAGCATCCGCGCCCACATCAAAAGCTTGGCTGCGAAAGATTACACCGACCTTGAGGGCGTCAAAACGTTGGACTTCGTCTTTATGTTCGTCCCTGTCGAACCGGCCTACCTCCTCGCCCTGCAACACGATCCGAACCTATTCCAAGAGTGTTTCGACAAACGCATCATGCTGACCGGCCCCAGCACCCTGCTCGCCACGTTGCGCACCGTTGCCAACATCTGGCGCAACGAGCAGCAAAACCAAAACGCGCTGGCAATTGCCGAGGCAGGCAGCAAACTCTATGACAAATTTGTCGGCTTTGTCGAAAGCATGGACGGCATCAATAAAGCACTCGGTCAGGCTCAATCCCAGTTTCAGACGGCCTATGGCCGCTTGGTTTCCGGCAGGGGCAACCTCATCAGCAGCACCGAAAAACTGCGCAAATTGGGCATCAAAGCCGGCAAACAGCTGCAACGCGATTTAGTAGAAAAAGCCGTATTGGAAAACGAAGACCAAGCCGCCTTACCGACCGCACAAGACCAAGAAGATAACTAACAAAATTTAAGACATTGCAAATAAAGGGAATTTAAGCAATGAGCAACATCACCATCGTCCTTGCCGCCGATACCGGCTATGCCGAGCAGGTTCATACCCTGATGAAATCCATCTGTACCCACAACACAAATGTCGATTTCTACCTCATGCACAATACCTTCAGGCGGGAATGGATCGACTATACCAACCAAAAGCTCGCGGCCAGCGGCAACCGCCTGAATGATGTCAAAATCGAAGTCGACTTCAGCCAATATCGCCGCTTATCCCATATTTCGGATGCCGCATTTTTCCGCCTGGTGATGCAGCACTGCCTGTCGACCGCGCCCGTATCTCGACAGCGATATGGTGGTGACCCAATCCCTGCATGATTTGTTCAACCTCGATATGCGCGGTTATCCCGTTGCGGCGGTACAAGATTCCGTTTTGGCGCGCATCGAGTGGAAACACCCTATCGACCTGCACACCACACCCTATTTCAATTCAGGCATGTTGCTGGCCGACTTGGTGCAATGGCGGGAACACAATATCGCGGAGTAACTGCTAAAAACCGCCGCCTGTCTCAACGAAGCCGTACCCTATGGCGACCAATGTTTCTTAAATACCGTCTTCCGAAACAGCTGGCTGGAATTGAACGAGTCTTGGAACTTCCAAACCGGCGCAGTCAAATATTTCCAAAAACGAAACCTCGGCGAAGTATTCCCCAAACCCGACACCGTTCCGCCCGTTATCCACTACACTACACGCGCCAAACCGTGGTTGTGCGATTACGGCGAGATTCCTTTTATCGAAGTCTATTGGCAATACTATTGCGCCGACTGGCCGAAAGCGTAATTTCAGGCAAGGCCCCCTCTCCTTCGATTACTCTTAAACAACCCATCATCAAAAACAAAAGGCCGTCTGAAATCGTTTCAGACGGCCTTTCAGCCATAAAAAACAGGCAGAACATTCTGCCTGTTTTGTGTTCATACCCGACCGTAAAGCAGGCTTTGCCACTCATCCTCGGCCGGCGTCATCGTTATCCGATTAGATACCGCGCAACAATTCGTTCACGCTGGTTTTCGCACGGGTTTGCGCGTCCACGCGTTTAACGATAACCGCGCAGTAGAGGCTGTGGCTGCCGTCTTTGGAAGGCATGCTGCCGGATACGACAACCGAACCAGCCGGTACGCGGCCTTGATAGATTTCGCCGGTAGTACGGTCAAAGATTTTAGTAGATTGACCGATGAACACGCCCATAGAAATCACACTGCCTTCTTCGACAATTACGCCTTCGACGATTTCAGAACGCGCACCGATAAAGCAGTTGTCTTCAATAATGGTCGGGCTGGCTTGCAGAGGCTCGAGTACGCCGCCGATGCCGACGCCGCCGCTCAAGTGAACGTTTTTACCGATTTGCGCGCAAGAGCCGACAGTCGCCCAAGTATCGACCATCGCACCTTCGTCAACGTATGCGCCGATATTGACATAAGAAGGCATCAACACGACATTTTTCGCCACAAAGCTGCCGCGGCGGGCAACCGCACCCGGAACTGCGCGAAAACCTGCGCTGCGGAATTCGTCTTCAGACCAATCGGCAAATTTAGTCGGCACTTTGTCGAAGTATTTGTTCACACCGTCGTTGAGGATTTCATTGTCCTGAATGCGGAAAGACAGCAATACGGCTTTTTTCGCCCATTCGTTGACTTTCCATTCGCCCACACCCAAACGCTCGGCAACGCGCAGTTTGCCGGAGTCGAGTTGGCGGATGGTTTCCAAAACCGCTTCACGCACTTCGGAGGTAACGGTATTCGGATTGATTTCGGCACGATTTTCAAAAGCCGTTTCAATGATGTTTTGCAAAGACATGTTGATTCCTTCAAGAGATCAGGGCCGTCTGAAACCTATTCAGGCCACCCTATTACAAATATTTAACTCGTTATTTTGCCATGTAAAAGCGATTTCGTCAGCTATTAACATGATTAGCGCCAAGCGTTACACGGACGGATTTTGGCTAAGCCAAGATTTTCAGACGGCCTGTTCAAGTGAATTGAATAGCATTTATTTTCTAACTAATTTCCCAATCACAATATACAGACTGTCGATTCCGCCGACACGCCGTGCCGATAAATCAATCTTCGCCGCCAATCTTTTGCAGAAGATTTTCAGCCACCACGCCGCATTCGATATTCCGCTTTAACGGTTTCGCGTTCAAATCCTTCAAGGCCGTCTGAAAGTCGGCAAAATCCATCAACTGCGAACCGAAACGGCGCATATGTTCGGTATCCTGCTGACAGTCTATCAGCGCAACGCCCAAATCCTCCAAAAACGGGACGGCGCAGACAAACGCAATCTTTGACGCATCGGGACGCAAAGCAAACATCGACTCGCCATAAAACACGCAGCCGATTTGCACGCCGTAAAACCCGCCTGCCAACTGCATTTCGCCTTGTTCATCAGGTAGCCAGCATTCAAACGAATGCGCATGCCCCTGATGGTGCAGCTTCAAATAGGCCGTCTGAAACGCAGGTTCTATCCACGTTCCGTCCTGTTCCGGACGCGGTACATTGGCGCAATGGGCAATCACTTTTTCAAAACAGCGGTTGACCGTTACCCGATACGGCTTGTGGCGCAAGGTTTTTGCCAAAGAGCGGCCGATATGCAGGTTTTCCGGCACAATCACGGCTCGTGGCGCAACCGCATACCAGAAAAACCAACCGTCGCGGCTAAACCACGGAAAAATTCCCTGCCCATACGCCGACAACAGCCGTCCCGTATCCAAATCGCCGCTGACGCCGACCAAGCCGTCGCATTCTGCCAAAGCGTAAGACGGGTCGGGGAACCGATAATCCCGTGGCGCAAGAAAAGGAATCTTCATCGTAAAGCTCATAAAGTTTCAGACGGCCTCAAGCTGAAAATGCCCAAGGCCGTCTGAAAAATCAACATACAAACTGCTTAACGTTTGGTTTTGGTTTGGCATTCGCCGCATACGCCGTACATATACAGCGCGTGATCGACGATGCGGTAACCGTTTTCTTCAGCGATTTTGTCTTGCAGCGCTTCGATTTCCGGATTGTGGAATTCGGTTACTTCGCCGCA
This sequence comes from Neisseria sp. P0013.S005, assembly GCF_051958425.1. Lineage (NCBI taxonomy): Bacteria > Pseudomonadati > Pseudomonadota > Betaproteobacteria > Neisseriales > Neisseriaceae > Neisseria > Neisseria sp. P0013.S005. The sequence goes on from NZ_JBQCVL010000001.1 coordinate 276,765, forward strand.
TTTCACGCAGACAATGTGGTCGTGGTGATCGCCTTTGTCCAATTCGTAAACCGCTTTGCCGGTTTCAAAATGGTGACGTTGCAAAATGCCGGCCTGTTCAAACTGGGTCAGCACACGGTAAATCGTCGCCACGCCGATTTCCACACCCTCTTCCAACAGGATACGGTACACATCTTCCGCGCTCAAATGCTCCTCGGCATGAGTCTCGAACAAGTCCAAAATTTTCAAACGTGGACCCGTAACTTTCAAACCGCTGTCTTTCAATTGCGCAATGTTGCTGAATTTTTCCATAATATTCAATATCCCTGTAAGGTAATAACCGTTATAATACGCACTTTCCGCCCATTTGCCCACTATTGGGCCGTTAAAGGGCGGCAATCTACCGCCGATCTTGCAATTGAAAATCAGCGAAAAGAAAAATTAAGAAGATGATTATCGTTTGCTTTTTGAAAATATTCAAGCGATGATAAACATCTTTCCCGAAATGACACAGAAAGGTAAGCCCGTGAATAAAGCCTTATGCCTTGCCATCGCCGCTATTTTAGGTCTGGCCTCATGCAGTGCCGAGCGCGTATCCAACTTTCCATCCTACAAACTCAAAATCATTCAAGGTAACGAGCTCAATCCCCGCGCCGTGGTTTCCCTGCGCCAAGGTATGACCCGCGACCAAGTCCAACTGCTGCTCGGTACGCCGCTCCTGCGCGACGCCTTCCATGCCGACCGCTGGGATTACACTTTCAACACCAGCCGCAACGGCATCATCAAAGAACAAAGCAACCTGACCCTGTACTTTGAAAACGATGTCCTCGCACGCGCCGAAGGCGATGCCATTCAAAAATCCATCGAAGCCGTTCAAGCCGGACAAAACGTCGTTCCGACCACCGAAACCAAGCCGAAATAAGGAAGCCCCATGAGCGCATTGAAAATCGCCATTGCCGGCGTCAACGGCCGCATGGGTCGCGTATTGGTTGAAGCGGTCAACAACCATCCCGATGCCGTCCTCTCCGGCGCACTCGAGCATTCCGGTTCGGAAGTATTGGGTTTGGATGCAGGCTTCGCCTCCGGCCTCAAAACCGGCGTTGCCATTTCAGACGACGTGGATGCCGTACTGGCTCAAAGCGATGTCCTCATCGACTTTACCCGTCCCGAGCCAACCCTGAAACACCTGCAAAAATGCGTGGAAAAAGGCGTCAACATCATCATCGGCACCACCGGTTTTGACGACGCAGGCAAAGCCGCCATCCAAGCCGCAGGCGAAAAAACAGGCGTTGTCTTCGCCGCCAACTTCAGCGTCGGCGTCAACCTGACCTTCCACATCCTCGACACCGTCGCCCGCGTGTTGAACGAAGGCTACGACATCGAAATCATCGAAGGCCACCACCGCCACAAAGTCGACGCCCCCAGCGGCACCGCGTTACGCATGGGTGAAGTCATTGCCGACGCACTCGGCCGCGACCTCAAAGAATGCGCCGTTTACAGCCGCGAAGGCCACACCGGCCCGCGCGATCCGTCCACCATCGGTTTTGCCACCGTCCGCGCAGGCGACATCGTCGGCGACCACACCGCCCTCTTCGCCACCGACGGCGAGCGCGTGGAAATCACCCACAAGGCCAGCAGCCGCATGACCTTTGCCGCCGGTGCCGTACGCGCCGCGGTTTGGGCAAACGGCAAAAAAGGCCTGTACGATATGCAAGACGTATTGGGTTTGAAAAACCGATAAGCCCGCATCATCAGGTTTCATACCTTACAAGGCCGTCTGAAAGCACAACGTCGATTTTCAGACGGCCTTATTAACAAAGAAAGCCCTACCATGTCCTATCAACAAATCACCATCAACGTCAACGATGCCGTCGCCGAACGCCTTGCCGACGCGCTGATGGAACACGGCGCATTGTCCGCCGCCATTGAAGATGCCTACGCCGGTACAGAAAACGAGCAGGCCATTTTCGGCGAACCGGGCATGCCGACCGAGCAAATCTGGCAACAAAGCAAAGTCATCGCCCTTTTCGGCGAAAGCGACGATGCCGCTTCCATTATCGAAGCCGCCGCGCAGGAATGCGGTTTGCACGATTTGAAATACACCGGCGAAATCCTTGAAGATCAAGACTGGGTACGCCTGACCCAAGCGCAATTCGACCCGATTCAAATTTCCGACCGCCTGTGGATTACCCCGTCTTGGCACGAAGCGCCCGACGGCAACGCCGTCAACCTGCAACTCGACCCGGGCCTTGCCTTCGGCACCGGCAGCCATCCGACCACACGCCTCTGCCTCAAATGGCTGGACACGCAGCTCAAAGGCGGCGAAAGCGTATTGGACTACGGCTGCGGCTCAGGCATTTTGGCCATTGCCGCCCTCAAACTCGGTGCAGGCTCCGCCGTCGGCGTAGATATTGACGAACAAGCCATCCGCGCCAGCAAAGACAATGCCGCGCAAAACAACGTCGACGCGCAGTTCTACCTACCGGACGGCCTGCCGCAAGGTCAGTTTGATGTCGTTGTCGCCAACATTCTGGCCAACCCGCTGCGTATGCTCGGCGAAATGCTTGCCGCGCGTACCAAACAAGGCGGCCGCATTGTCTTGTCCGGCCTTTTGGACGAACAAGTCGAAGAACTCAGCGGCATTTACAGCCAATGGTTCGACATCGAGCCTGCCGAAATCGAAGAAGGCTGGGCGCGATTGAGCGGCGTCAAACGCTAAACCTGTTTTCCAATACAAAGGCCGTCTGAAATTTAATCTTTCAGACGGCCTTTTTGCACTTAAAACGCTGAATATTCCAGCAAAATCAGGTATAATTGCCTATTATTTTTGACCTTTCGGAACACATCCGCCGCGCTCGTTTGACATTTCATTGCGCGCACGGAAAATTCCTTGAAATTCAGCAAGAAAAGACCATGACTGACCAAAAACACGAAGAATACGGCGCCGACAGCATACAAGTGCTGGAAGGCTTGGAAGCGGTACGCAAACGCCCCGGTATGTATATCGGCGACACGCAGGACGGCAGCGGCCTGCACCACATGGTGTTCGAGGTGCTCGACAACGCCATCGACGAAGCACTCGCCGGACATTGCGACAAAATCACCGTAACCATCCATGCCGACAATTCCGTCAGCGTGGCCGACAACGGCCGTGGCATGCCCACTGGCATCCACCCGAAAGAAGGACGCTCCGCCGCCGAAGTCATCATGACCGTATTGCACGCGGGCGGCAAGTTCGACAACAACAGCTACAAAATCTCCGGCGGCCTGCACGGCGTGGGCGTGTCCGTCGTCAACGCGCTATCCGACTGGGTAACGCTGACTATCTACCGCGATGGCAAAGAACACTTCGTCCGCTTCGTGCGCGGCGAAACCGAAGAGCCGTTGAAAGTTGTCGGCGATTCCGACAAAAAAGGCACGACCGTGCGCTTCCTCGCCAGTACGGAAACCTTCGGCAACGTCGAATACAGCTTCGACATCCTTGCCAAACGTATTCGCGAACTTTCCTTTCTGAACAACGGCGTGGACATCGAATTGACCGACGAGCGCGACGGCAAACACGAAAGCTTCGCCCTCTCCGGCGGCGTGGCTGGGTTCGTGCAATACATGAACCGCAAAAAAACGCCGTTGCACGAAAAAATCTTCTACGCGTTCGGCGAGAAAGACGGCATGAGTGTCGAATGCGCGATGCAATGGAACGACAGCTATCAGGAAAGCGTGCAGTGCTTCACCAACAACATCCCGCAACGCGACGGCGGTACGCACTTGACTGCGTTGCGCCAAGTGATGACGCGCACCATCAACAGCTACATCGAAGCCAACGAAGTCGCCAAAAAAGCCAAAGTGGAAACCGCCGGCGACGATATGCGTGAAGGTCTGACCTGCGTTTTGTCCGTCAAACTGCCCGATCCGAAATTCTCATCGCAAACCAAAGACAAACTGGTTTCCAGCGAAATCGGCCCCGTTGTCAATGAAGTCATCAACCAAGCCTTGACCGACTTCCTTGAAGAAAACCCGACCGAAGCCAAAATCATCACCAGCAAAATCGTCGATGCCGCGCGCGCGCGCGAAGCCGCCCGCAAAGCACGCGAAATTACCCGCCGCAAAGGCGTGATGGATGGTTTGGGCCTGCCCGGCAAACTCGCCGACTGCCAAGAAAAAGACCCTGCCCTGTCCGAACTCTACCTCGTCGAGGGTGACTCCGCAGGCGGCTCCGCCATGCAAGGCCGCGACCGCAAATTCCAAGCGATTTTGCCGCTCAAAGGTAAAATTTTGAACGTCGAAAAAGCACGTTTTGAAAAAATGCTGGCCAGCCAAGAAGTCGCCACGCTGATTACCGCTTTGGGCGCGGGCATCGGCAAAGAAGAATTCAATGCCGAAAAACTGCGCTACCACCGCATCATCATCATGACCGATGCCGACGTGGACGGCGCGCACATCCGCACCCTGCTCCTGACCTTCTTCTACCGCCAAATGCCCGAGTTGGTCGAACGCGGCTACATCTACATTGCCCAGCCGCCTTTGTACAAAGCCAAATACGGCAAACAAGAGCGCTATCTCAAAGACGAATTGGAAAAAGACCAATGGCTGCTCGGTTTGGCCTTGGAAAAAGCCAAAATCGTTTCAGACGGCCGCACCATCGAAGGTGAAGAGCTTGCCAATACTGCCAAACAATTCCTGTTGGCCAAAACGGTTATCGAGCAAGAAAGCCGCATCATTGACGAACTAGTCCTGCATGCCATGCTGCATGCTTCGCCGGTCGATCTCAGCACAGCAGAAAGCGCAGACCGCGCCGTTGCCGAATTGAACGGCCTCTTGGACGAAAAAGAAGTCGCGCTCGAACGTATCGAAGGCCACGAAGGACACCAGTTCATCAAAATCACACGCAAGCTGCACGGCAATGTGATGGTGAGCTACCTCGAGCCTAAGTTCCTCAACAGCAAAGCCTACCAAACCCTTACCCAAACTGCCGCCGCACTCAAAGGCATGGTCAGCAAAGGGGCGAAACTCTACAAAGGCGACAATGAATACGACATCGACAGCTTTGAAGGCGCTTTGGACATCTTGATGAGCGTTGCCCAAAAAGGCATGTCCATCCAACGATACAAAGGCTTGGGCGAGATGAATCCGGAACAACTTTGGGAAACCACGATGGATCCTACCGTCCGCCGTCTCCTGAAAGTCCGCATCGAAGACGCCATCGCCGCCGACGAAGTGTTCGTCACCCTGATGGGCGACGAAGTCGAACCGCGCCGCGCCTTCATTGAAAACAACGCCCTGCTGGCACAAAACATCGACGCCTAAGCATGGGGATATAAAAGGCCGTCTGAAAAACGATTTTCAGACGGCCTTTTTTTGTTTTATTTCTTATAACTCAAATTCCAACCACTTCGCGCGTTTGCTTTAATCATCTATTTTAATTCGCATATTTTAATAGAGCGTTCCAACATTACAATTACCGGTCATAAGAAACCTGCAAATCCATGATCCCCGTCTGTCCAAAGGACAAATTTGCCTTGACCTCGGCAAGATTGGCGCAAATCCGCTGTGTAACCGCTTCTGCCTCAATCTGATGTTTCTCATCGATGCCTGCGGGCGTCATCCCGAAGATTGCCGTATCAAGCAGGCGCTCGGCATGGATGCCCCGGCGGTATACATGCCGAACGGCGGCATCTTCCGTCCCGAACAGAGTCCCGACCACACTGCTGCGGGTCAGTGCGATACCGAGTGCGGCATCCTCGCCGCCGAATTTCCTGAACAACCCGTCTTGAGGAAATCCGCCGCAAGCCAGTAAAACGGAACGGCGGAACACCGTATTGCCGCCGACCGTCATTTCCAGACGCCGCCACGCTTCGGCGAAACCTGCGTGCCGCGTATAGCGTTCGGGAAAACCGACGGGACGCAGTTTCAACCGCACCAAACCAAGATAATAAAAATTACACAACGCCATGTATGCGGCGGTCAGCACATCGGATTCATAGGCATCGTCCGCATCCAAAAATGCGACGAAATCCGCCGTGCTCTGCAATGCGCCCCAGTTGCGGGCCTTTGCCGCCCCGCCGTTTTCCGCCAAAAATTCGCAGCGGATTGCCGGATATTGCGCGGCAAGCTCCGTCATTATTTCCTGCGTACCGTCCTGCGACGCATCGTCAACCAGCCAGACGGTTCGGACTTTCTGTTGCTTCAGCGCGCTTTCAGCGGCAGCACGCAAAGTTTCGGCAGCGTTGTAACACGGGATAACGACATCTAACGACGGATTCATACCTGCTCCTAGCGGAAATATATAGTTAGGCGGCGGAAGGGCCAATAAAAAAGGATATACCTGTATAAAGTATATCCTCTTTTCCGGTTCAAGCCGTTTTCAGACGGCCTATACGACGACCTCTTCTTTTTTCTTCTGTTGCTTGGCAATGTTCTCGCGGTTCAGACCGAACATCAGCAGCAGCGGGCTGGCCACCAGCACGGAGGAATAGATGCCGATGATTCAGATTCGGATAACCCAAATAACCAGTTTGAAACGCTCCAATCCGCTTCCAATTTATTCCGCTTTTCCCAAAATCATCGCATCGCCATAGCTGAAAAAGCGGTATTCCTGTTCCACCGCATGACGGTAAACGCTGCGGATATGTTCCATGCCCGAAAACGCGCTGACAAGCATCAGCAAGGTTGATTTGGGCAGGTGGAAATTGGTAATCAATCGGTCGGCAACATTGAAGCGGTAGCCCGGCGTAATGAAAATATCGGTATCTCCGCGACCGGCTTTCAGACGGCCTGTTTCGCGTGCGGCGGATTCCAAGGCGCGCATGGAGGTTGTTCCCACTGCCCACACTTTATTGCCGCGCGCTTTGGCGGCTTCAACGGCGGCAACGGTCTCGGCCGGTACGTCAAACCACTCGCTGTGCATTTTGTGTTCTTCAATTTTATCGACGCGCACGGGTTGGAATGTGCCGGCACCGACGTGCAGGGTTACTTCTGCGGTTTCTACACCTTTGGCTTTCAGACGGCTCAATAGCTCATCGGTAAAGTGCAAACCCGCCGTCGGCGCGGCCACTGCGCCTTGATACTTGGCGTACACGGTCTGATAGCGGCTGTCGTCTTCATCATCGGCCGCGCGTTCGATATAAGGCGGCAAGGGCAGATGGCCGTTTTGCTCCAAAAGTTCATAAACGGTTTGCTCGCCTTCAAATTTCAGGCAAAACAATTCTTCCGCACGCTCCATCATGACGGCACGGATATCGCCTTCAAAAATCAATTCTGTACCCGGTTTCGGCGATTTAGACGAACGGATATGCGCCAATGCGGTATGCGCGTCTAAAACCCGTTCAATCAGGGCTTCGATTTTGCCGCCGCTGGCTTTTTGGCCGAACAGACGCGCCTTCATCACTTTGGTATTGTTAAACACCAGCACATCGCCCGGTGCGACATAATCGGGTAAATCGCCGAAATGTTTGTCTTCAATCGGCAATGTCGGCAAAGCAACCAGGAGCCTGCTGCTGCCGCGCACTTCGGGAGGATGCTGGGCAATCAGTTTTTCGGGCAATTCAAAATCAAAATCGGAAATATCCATTGTCGTGCATACTTTAAAAAAACAGGCGCCATTATACGCGCAAAGTTGGTTTTCAGACGGCATGTTTTGTCGAAAAACCAATAAATTAGAATAAACGCTCTTGGAAAAATCACTTTTTAACGAAAATCAGCGTTTCTTTCTTTTTTCGCCGAAAAACACCTTTTTTCTATCTTTTACTGGACATTTACCGACAAGTTCGGGAAAATAACCAGATTCATTTCTCAGGCTCCGCCCTGTTCCGACATTATTTAAACGCCGGATGGCAAACCCGCCTTCCGACGTCTCAGGAAATCATCTAAAACCACAGCGGCGCATACCCAATATGCACTTTATGCCGCGCTAAAGAAGGAAAAGCAATGGATTTGCGTAAATTAAAAAAACTGATTGATTTGGTCGAAGAATCAGGCATTGCAGAAATTGAAGTTACCGAAGGCGAAGAAAAAGTCCGCATTACGCGTACCATTGCCGCCGCAGCTCCTGTTTATGCTGCTCCGGCCCCTGCCGCAGCCGCTCCGGTTGCCGCCCCTGCTGCTGCTCCGGCCGCAGCCGCTCCAGCCGCCGCCCCTGCCGCTCGCGATTTGTCCAACGCACAAAAATCGCCTATGGTCGGTACGTTCTACCGCGCCCCAGGCCCAAACGCAGCCGCTTTTGTCGAAGTCGGCCAACAGGTTAAAGTCGGCGATACTTTGTGCATCATCGAAGCCATGAAGCTGATGAATGAAATCGAAGCCGAGAAATCCGGTGTCGTTAAAGAAATTCTGGTTGAAAACGGTACTCCGGTCGAATACGGCGAGCCGCTTTTCATCATTGAATAATCCGTTTTTTCAGACGGCCTTCAGTTTCGAGGCCGTCTGAAATTCCTTTTTCTGTTCATTAAGGACAAACCATGCGTCTGATTTTGGCTATTTTCTTGCCTTGGTTGCAGTTTTTCACCATCGGCCGTCCGATTGCAGGCATCATCTGTCTGATTCTGCAATGTACGCTGGTTGGCTGGATACCGGCAGCCATGTGGTCGGTTTACGCCTTGAGCCAATACAAAACCGACCAAAAAATCCGCAACGCATTAGGCGGCCGCTGAGGCCGTCTGAACCATCCGGAAAGATTATCATGCTGAAAAAAGTATTGATCGCCAACCGGGGCGAAATCGCCCTGCGCGTCCTGCGAGCCTGCCGTGAAATGGGCATCGCCACTGTCGCCGTCCATTCCGAAGCCGACAAAGACAGCCTGCACGTCAAACTCGCCGACGAATCCGTGTGCATCGGCCCTGCCGCATCCGCACAAAGCTACCTCAACATCCCGGCCATCATCGCAGCCGCCGAAGTAACCGAAGCCGACGGCATCCACCCGGGCTACGGCTTCCTCGCCGAAAACGCCAACTTTGCCGAACAAGTCGAACAATCCGGCTTTGTCTTCATCGGTCCGAAAGCCGACACCATCCGTCTGATGGGCGACAAAGTATCCGCCAAACACGCCATGATCGAAGCCGGCGTGCCTTGCGTTCCCGGTTCTGAAGGCGCATTGCCAGACGACGGCGAAGAAATCCTTAAAATCGCCGACAAAGTCGGTTATCCCGTCATTATCAAAGCCTCCGGCGGCGGCGGCGGTCGCGGTATGCGTGTTGTCGAGAAAAAAGAAGACCTCCTCCAGTCTGTCGAAATGACCAAAGCCGAAGCAGGCGCGGCATTCGGCAACCCGATGGTTTACATGGAGCGCTATCTGCAGCGTCCGCGCCACGTCGAAATCCAAGTGATTGCCGACGAACACGGCAACGCCATCTACCTCGCCGAGCGCGACTGCTCCATGCAGCGCCGCCACCAAAAAGTCATCGAGGAAGCACCTGCTCCGTTCATCACTGAAGAAGAACGCACCAAAATCGGCAAAGCCTGTGCCGACGCTTGCAAACGCATCGGCTATCGCGGCGCAGGTACGTTTGAATTCCTGTACGAAGACGGCGAATTCTTCTTTATCGAGATGAACACACGCGTTCAGGTTGAGCATCCGGTTACCGAGCTCATCACCGGCGTAGACATCGTCCAAGAGCAATTACGCATCGCATCCGGCCTGCCTTTGCAATACAAACAGGAAGACATTCAAGTCGAAGGCCACGCGTTTGAGTGCCGTATCAACGCCGAAGACCCGTACAACTTCATTCCAAGCCCGGGTCTGATTGAAAGCTGCCACCTGCCCGGCGGCTTCGGCATCCGCGTCGACAGCCACATCTACCAAGGCTACCGCATCCCTCCTTACTACGACAGCCTGATCGGCAAAATCTGCGTTATCGGTAAAGACCGCGACCAAGCCATGGCGAAAATGCGCGTAGCCCTTGCCGAGCTGGCGATTACCGGCATCAAAACCAATACACCGCTGCACCGCGATTTGTTCAGTGACCCAGGCTTCCAAAAAGGTGGCGTCAGCATCCACTACTTGGAACATTGGCTGGAAGAACGCAAAGCCAAACAGGATAAATAATCCCTTGTTTTGACTAAAAATAAGGCCGTCTGAAACGCAAAATAAAGTTTCAGACGGCCTTTTTTACAGCTTTATCATTAATAAAAACTAATGAAATTTAATTCTTGATTATTAATATTAATTCTAAATCGATTTCATAGTTCCAATAGCTAAAGCCTTTCTATATAGTTTAGCTTATAGCTTAATACAAACAAAATTTAAATATTGATATTAAATTTTTATTATTTGTTCGGATATAAGCATCCCGTCCGGCAAACCGTCTCATCAACCTATGAAAACTTCACAAAGGAAATAACTATGTCCATCTCCAAATGCCCTATCACCCATCTGACCATGAACAACGGCGCGCCCGTTGCCGACAATCAAAACAGCCTGACCGCCGGTCCGCGCGGCCCTCTGCTGGCGCAGGATTTGTGGCTGAATGAAAAACTCGCCGACTTCGTGCGCGAAGTCATCCCTGAACGCCGTATGCACGCCAAAGGCTCGGGCGCGTTCGGTACGTTTACCGTAACACACGACATTACAAAATATACCCGTGCCAAAATCTTCAGCGAAGTCGGCAAGCAAACCGAGATGTTCGCCCGTTTCACCACCGTGGCAGGCGAGCGCGGCGCAGCCGATGCGGAACGCGACATCCGCGGCTTTGCGTTGAAGTTCTATACCGAAGAAGGCAACTGGGACATGGTCGGCAACAACACGCCCGTATTCTTCCTGCGCGACCCGCGCAAATTCCCCGACCTGAACAAGGCCGTCAAACGCGACCCGCGCACCAATATGCGTTCTGCCACAAACAACTGGGACTTCTGGACGCTGTTGCCCGAAGCCCTGCACCAAGTTACCATCGTCATGAGCGACCGCGGCATCCCCGCCAGTTACCGCCATATGCACGGTTTTGGTTCGCATACTTACAGCTTCTGGAATGAAGCGGGCGAACGTTTCTGGGTGAAATTCCATTTCCACACCCAGCAAGGCATTAAAAACCTGACCGACAAAGAAGCTGCGAAAATCATCGGAGACGACCGCGAAAGCCATCAGCGCGACCTGTACGAAGCCATCGAACGCGGCGAGTTTCCGAAATGGACGATGTACATCCAAGTCATGCCCGAGGCGGATGCGGAAAAAGTGCCGTATCATCCTTTCGACCTGACCAAAGTTTGGCCGAAAAAAGACTATCCGCTGATTGAAGTGGGCGAATTCGAGTTGAACCGCAATCCCGAAAACTTCTTCGCCGATGTGGAACAATCCGCCTTCGCACCGAGCAACCTTGTGCCCGGTATCGGCGCCAGCCCCGACAAAATGCTGCAAGCCCGTTTGTTCAATTACGCCGACGCGCAACGCTACCGCTTAGGCGTGAACTTCCGCCAAATCCCCGTCAACCGCCCGCGTTGCCCCGTCCACAGCAACCAGCGCGACGGACAAGGCCGCGCCGACGGCAACTACGGCAGCCTGCCGCACTACGAACCCAACAGCTTCGGCCAATGGCAGCAACAGCCCGACTTTGCCGAACCGCCTTTGAAAATCAACGGCGATGCGGCGCACTGGGACTATCGCCAAGATGATGACGACTACTTCAGCCAACCACGCGCCTTGTTTAACTTGATGAACGACGCGCAGAAACAGGCTTTGTTCGGCAATACCGCCGCAGCCATGGGCGATGCGCCTGACTTCATCAAATACCGCCACATCCGCAACTGCTACCGTTGCGACCCGGCATATGGTGAAGGTGTAGCCAAAGCCCTTGGACTGACTGTCGAAGATGCCCAAGCGGCACGAGCTAACGACCCGGCTTTAGGTCAACCTGGTTTACTGTAAGGAGGCATTATGTGGATAGAAATTGAAGAACTCTTGTCCCAAGCTGTCCGATACAGCCGTTCAAATAAAAAGTAACGGTTTAGATCATTAAGCAGGCCGTCTGAAACACAAAATAAAGTTTCAGACGGCCTTTTTTGATGATGAAGTTTATTTGATGGCTTCTGATTCAATGGAACTGGCTGCCCTTATTTCTCCGTAAATCATGGCGTACCCCTTACCATCTCACGCTTCTTACTGGCAAATAAAAAACCGCACGGCTACTTGCCGTGCGGTTTTGTTTTTTATCTGAAGGGTTCAGGCAGCCTTACATCATGCCGCCCATACCACCCATGCCACCCATATCAGGCATAGCAGGTTTTTCTTCAGGGATTTCAGCGATCATGCAATCGGTTGTCAGCATCAGGCCGGCGATAGATGCGGCGTGTTGCAGCGCGGAACGGGTTACTTTGGCGGGGTCGAGTACACCCATTTCGATCATGTCGCCGTATTCGCCGGAACCTGCGTTGTAACCGTAATTGCCTTTGCCTTCCAGCACTTTGTTCACAACCACGCTAGGCTCGCCGCCTGCGTTGGCAACGATTTGGCGCAGCGGAGACTCAACGGCGCGCAAGACGATTTGTACGCCTGCGTCTTGGTCGGCATTGCCGGTGTGCAGGTTTTCCAGAGCGGCACGGGCGCGCAACAGGGCTACGCCGCCGCCTGCAACCACGCCTTCTTCAACGGCCGCGCGGGTAGCGTGCAGCGCGTCTTCCACGCGGTCTTTTTTCTCTTTCATTTCGACTTCGGTAGCAGCACCGACTTTGATTACTGCCACGCCGCCTGCTAGTTTGGCAACGCGCTCTTGCAGTTTTTCTTTGTCGTAATCGCTGGTTGCGGTTTCGATTTGTTGGCGGATTTCGGCAACACGCGCTTCGATTTGGGCAGCGTCGCCGAAGCCGTCGATGATGGTGGTGTTTTCTTTACCGATTTCGATGCGTTTGGCTTGACCCAAGTCGTCCAAAGTCGCTTTTTCCAAAGACAGACCGACTTCTTCGGCAATCACGGTGCCGCCGGTCAGGATGGCGATGTCTTGCAACATGGCTTTGCGGCGGTCGCCGAAGCCTGGAGCTTTAACGGCAACGGTTTTCAGAATGCCGCGGATGTTGTTCACCACCAAAGTCGCCAAGGCTTCGCCTTCTACGTCTTCAGCGATAATCAAAAGCGGACGGCTGGCTTTTGCCACTTGTTCCAAAACAGGCAGCAGGTCGCGGATGTTGCTGATTTTTTTGTCGAACAACAATACAAACGGATTGTCCAAAGCTGCAATTTGTTTTTCAGCATCGTTGATGAAGTAAGGAGACAGGTAACCGCGGTCGAACTGCATACCTTCGACGACATCCAGCTCGTTTTCCAAAGATTTGCCGTCTTCAACGGTAATCACGCCTTCTTTGCCGACTTTTTCCATCGCTTCGGCAATAATCGCACCGACTTGTTCGTCGGAGTTGGCGGAAATCGAGCCGACTTGTGCGATTTCTTTGGAAGTATCGCAAGGTTTGGCGATGTTTTTCAGCTCTTCAACCAAAGCGGCGACGGCTTTGTCAATACCGCGTTTCAAGTCGGTCGGGTTCATGCCGGCGGTCACGTATTTCATGCCTTCCGCTACGATGGCTTGTGCCAGTACGGTGGCGGTAGTGGTACCGTCGCCCGCTACGTCGTTGGTTTTGGACGCGACTTCTTTCACCATTTGCGCGCCCATGTTTTCGAATTTGTCTTTCAGTTCGATTTCTTTAGCGACGGTAACGCCGTCTTTAGTGATGTGCGGACCGCCGAATGTGCGGTCAACCACTACGTTGCGGCCTTTAGGACCCAAAGTTACGCGGACGGCGTTTGCCAGAGTGTTCACGCCGCTGACCATTTTTTGGCGGACTTCGTTACCGAACTGTACGTCTTTTGCTGCCATGTTTTGATTCTCCTAATTTATTTAATACATTTGATTGATTCTGTCTGAGGTCGTCTGAAAACCTTATACGCCTTTTCAGACGACCTGTTGTTCTGAATACACGGAATGTTTATTCGACAATACCGAAAATGTCTTCTTCGCGCATAACCAACAGCTCTTCGCCGTCGGCTTTTACGGTTTGACCGCTGTATTTGCCGAAAATCACTTTGTCGCCGACTTTGACATCCAGCGGACGGCGCGCGCCGTCTTTACCGATTTTACCCGCACCCACGGCGATCACTTCGCCCATGTCGGGTTTTTCAGCGGCTGCGCCGGGCAGAACGATGCCTGATGCGGTTTTCTCTTCAGCTTCCAAGCGTTTGACGACGACGCGGTCGTGTAAAGGACGGATGGTCATGTTTTATGCTCCGATAAATAGTTTGAAAACAATCATCTACCTTCATCCGGCAGATGCGGTTTGAAAAAGAAGGCGGCAAGTTTGTCAACAAACTTACCTTAACACAGTGGCAAATTAGGGTTCTGCCCGATAAATTCAAGGGAAGAAGTAAAAATTTTCTATGCGGGGTCGTCTGAAAACGGGCATGACAAGTTGCGCACCATCCCCGCCTTACTTTCAATGCTGCCCAAGCAGGCAGATATTTTCAGACGACCTTTTACAGTCGGCAAACTTCAAGTGGTTCAATCAACAAAAAACCAGACACTATCGGCGCAAACCTATGCACACCTTTACAAAATAATATCCTACCTTTAAAATAAATAAAAATTATTATTATTATTAATAAATAGTTTTATCAATTAACTGAAACTTATCCAATAGAAGGAAATTTCCATGACTTCACCCCTGTTCCGCTTCAGCCTGCTTTCAATGGCACTCGCTGCCGGCTTTGCCCACGCGGAAAACGAAGCGAAAGAAAGCGTTACCCTTGATACCGTTACCGTAAAAGGCGACCGCCAAGGCAGCAAAATCAAAACCAATATCGTCACCCTTCGTCAAAAAGACGAAAGCACATCAACCGATTTGCGCGAATTGTTAAAAGAAGAACCTGCCATCGATTTCGGCGGCGGTAACGGCACATCCCAACACATGACCTTGCGCGGCATGGGTCAGAACTCTGTCGACATCAAGGTGGACAACGCCTATTCCGACAGCCAAATACTGTATCACCAAGGCCGTTTCATCATCGACCCTGCGCTGGTCAAAATCGTCTCCGTACAGAAAGGCGCAGGCTCGGCATCTGTCGGTATTGGCGCGACCAACGGCGCGATTATTACTAAAACAGTCGATGCCGAAGACTTGCTAAAAGGTTTGGACAAAAACTGGGGCGTGCGCCTCAGCAGCGGCTATGCCAGCAATGACGGCGTAAACTACGGCGCCAGCGTGTTCGGAAAAGCCGGCAACTTCGACGGCTTATTCTCTTACAACCGCAACGATGAAAAAGATTACGAAGCAGGTAAAGGCTACAAAAGTCCCAACGGCGGCAAAACCGTACCTTACAGCGCACTGGACAAACGCAGCTACCTGGCCAAAATCGGAACAACCTTCGGCGACGGCGACCACCGCATCGTGTTGAGCCACATGAAAGACCAGCACCGGGGCATCCGTACTGTGCGTGAAGAGTTTACAATCTTCGAGTCCGACCCTGCAAAAGACAGGCAGAAACCCTCATACCGTGAAACTACCCAATCCAACACCAACTTGGAGTACACGGGTAAAAACCTGGGCTTTGTCGAAAAACTGAACGCCAACGCCTATGTGTTGGAAAACGAACGCTATTCCGCCGATGACAGCGGCAGCGGTTACGCAGGCAATGTGGCAGGTCCGACCACAACCAAAATCACCACCAAAGGTGCAAATATCAACTTCGACAGTCGCCTTGCCGAAAAAACCCTGTTGAAATACGGTGTCAACTACCGCCATCAGGAAATCAAACCTCATACCTTCCTGAATTCGCAATACACCAGCACCGATGCCGCCCTGCAAAGTCTGGTACGCGGATACAGCCTGACCAACCCGACCAAAACCGATTACGGCGTGTATGTCGAAGCCATCCAAGATATCGGCGATGTTACCCTGACCGGCGGTCTGCGTTACGACCATTTCGATATCAAAACCCATGACGGCAAATCGGTTTCAGACGGCAAAGTCAACCCGAGTCTGGGCGTAATTTACCAACCTGTCGAAAACTTGAGCTTCAGCGTAAGCCACAACTACGCCAGCCGCAGCCCGCGCCTGTATGACGCGCTGCAAACCCACGGCAAACGCGGCATCATCTCGATTGCCGACGGCACTAAAGCTGAACGCGCGCGCAATACCGAAATCGGCTTCAACTACAACGACGGCACGTTTGCCGCAAACGGCAGCTACTTCTGGCAGACCATCAAAGACGCGCTTGCCAATCCGCAAAACCGCCACGACTCTGTCGCCATCCGTGAAGCCGTCAACGCCGGCTACGTCAAAAACCACGGTTACGAATTAGGCGCGTCCTACCGTACAGGCGGCCTGACTGCCAAAGTCGGCGTAAGCCACAGCAAACCGCGTTTTTACGATACGCACAAAGATAAATTGTTAAGCGCGAACCCCGAGTTTGGCGCACAAACCGGCCGCACTTGGACGGCCTCCCTTGCCTACCGCTTCCAAAATCCGAATCTGGAAATCGGCTGGCGCGGACGCTATGTTCAAAAAGCCGTGGGTTCGATATTGGTGGCGGGTCAAAAAGGTCGCGACGGCAAACTGGAAAACGTTGTACGCCAAGGTTTCGGTGTGAACGATGTCTTCGCCAACTGGAAACCGCTGGGCAAAGACACGCTCAATGTCAATCTTTCAGTCAACAACGTGTTTAACAAGTTCTACTATCCGCACAGCCAACGCTGGACCAATACCCTACCAGGTACCGGACGTGATGTACGCTTGGGCGTGAACTACCGCTTCTAAGCAATCAGCTTGAAAAAGCCGTCTGAAAACAAAAGTTTTCAGACGGCATCTAGCTTTATAATCCGATACAAGTTATCATTTCTATTTACTTTATTTCCGACCACGGAGAAACTCTATGTTACGTTTGACTGCTTTAGCCGTATGCTGCACCCTCGCTTTGGGTGCGTGTTCACCGAAAGATTCTGCTTCCAATCAGGCGCAAACTGCTTCCGCTTCTGCCGCCCAAACCGAAGGTGCAAGCCTGACGGTGAAAACCGCGCGCGGCGAGGCAAAAGTGCCGCAAAATCCGGAGCGTATCGCCGTTTACGATTTGGGCATGCTCGACACTTTAAACAAACTGGGCGTAAAAACCGGTTTGTCCATCGATAAAAACCGACTGCCTTATTTAGACGAATATTTCAAAACCACAAAACCTGCCGGCACGCTGTTTGAGCCTGACTACGAAGCCTTAAACGCTTACAAACCGCAGCTCATCATCATCGGCAGCCGTGCAGCCAAAGCGTTTGACAAGTTGAACGAGATTGCGCCGACCATCGAGATGACCGCCGAAACCGCCAATCTGAAAGAAAGCTCAAAAGAGCGCATCGACGCACTGGCGCAAATCTTCGGCAAACAGGCCGAAGCGGATAAGCTGAAAGCGGAAATCGATGCTTCGTTTGAAGCGGCGAAAACTGCGGCTCAAGGCAAAGGCAAGGGTTTGGTGATTTTGGTCAACGGCGGCAAGATGTCGGCTTTCGGCCCTTCTTCCCGTTTGGGTGGTTGGCTGCATAAAGACATCGGTGTTCCCGCTGTCGATGAATCGATTAAAGAAGGCAGCCACGGCCAGCCTATCAGCTTTGAATACCTGAAAGAGAAAAACCCTGATTGGCTGTTCGTTTTGGACCGCGGCGCGGCCATCGGTGAAGAAGGTCAGGCTGCGAAAGATGTTTTGAACAATCCTTTGGTTGCCGAAACAACTGCATGGAAAAAAGGCCAAGTCGTGTACCTCGTGCCGGAAACCTATCTGGCGGCCGGCGGCGCACAAGAATTGCTGAACGCTTCCAAACAGGTCAGCGATGCGTTTAATGCGGCCAAGTAATTCGGCACGGGCATAGCCGCCCGCCTCTTTCAGACGGCCTGAAGGGTTTGATGATTCACAGGGTCAAGCTGCTTGATCTGAAGTCATTGGATTTAGGCCGTCTGAAAATACATGGTGCAAATGGACAATTTTTGCCTGTTTGCATCTGTTTTTATGATGGGCAAACCTGCCTTTTTCGCAAAATACCTTAACCCTTCTTTCAGACGGCCTTATTTTTTCCGAACCATTTTATGTTTCACAAACCTTCATTTTTAAATGCGGCCAACGGCGTGGCGCTGCTGATATTGTTTGCCGTCAGCCTGTCGGTCGGCGTGGCCGACTTCAAATGGTCCGCCCTGTTTTCGCTATCCGACAGCCAGCAGGTCATGTTCATCAGCCGCCTGCCGCGCACGTTTGCGATTGTGCTGACGGGTGCGTCAATGGCTGTGGCCGGCATGATTATGCAGATTTTGATGCGCAACCGTTTTGTCGAACCGTCGATGGTGGGCGCAAGCCAAAGCGCGGCTTTGGGCTTGCTGTTGATGACCCTGCTGCTTCCGGCCGCGCCGCTGCTGGCAAAAATGTCGGTTGCCGCCGTTGCCGCGCTGATCGGAATGTTGGTCTTTATGCTGCTGATCCGCCGCCTGCCGCCGACGGCGCAACTGATGGTGCCTTTGGTCGGGATTATTTTCGGCGGGGTGATTGAGGCGGTGGCCACCTTTATCGCTTATGAAAACGAAATGCTGCAAATGCTCGGCGTGTGGCAACAGGGCGATTTTTCCGGCGTGTTGCTCGGGCGGTATGAATTGTTGTGGGCAACAGGGATTTTGGCTTTGTTTGCCTATTTGATTGCCGACCAGCTGACGATTTTGGGTTTGGGCGAAACGGTAAGCGTGAACTTGGGGCTGAACCGAACGGCGATTCTGTGGTCGGGGCTGATTATTGTGGCGCTGATTACGTCTTTGGTGGTCGTGACAGTCGGCAATATTCCGTTTATCGGCTTGGTCGTGCCGAACATCATCAGCCGCCTGATGGGCGACAAACTGCGCCAAAGCCTGCCTGCTGTGGCCTTGCTGGGCGCGTCTTTGGTGTTGCTGTGCGATATTGTCGGACGCGTGATTGTGTTTCCGTTTGAAATTCCGGTCTCTACGGTTTTTGGTGTGATGGGGACGGCTTTGTTTTTATGGCTTTTATTAAGGAAACCTGCTCATGCCGTCTGAAAAAAATATTGGCTTTATGGCAGGAAGCAGCCGTCCGTTGTGGGCAGCCTTTGCGCTGTTGCTGGTTTCCTGCGTTCTGTTTATGACGCTCAACGTCAAAGGCGATTGGGACTTTGTCTTGCATCTGCGCCTGACCAAGCTTGCCGCGCTGCTGATGGTTGCCTATGCGGTCGGCGTGTCCACGCAACTCTTCCAAACGCTGACCAACAATCCGATTCTGACCCCTTCGATTTTGGGTTTCGATTCGCTGTATGTGTTTTTGCAGACCTTGCTGGTGTTTACGCTCGGCGGCGTGGGTTATGCTTCCCTGCCGTTGACGGGCAAATTCGGCTTTGAACTGGTCGTCATGATGGGCGGCTCGCTGCTATTGTTCTACACGCTCATCAAACAAGGTGGACGCGATTTGTCGCGCATGATTTTAATCGGCGTGATTTTCGGGATTTTGTTCCGCAGCCTGTCGTCGCTGCTTTCGCGCATGATTGACCCCGAAGAATTTACCGCCGCGCAGGCGAATATGTTTGCCACTTTCAATACTGTCCACTCGGAATTGTTGGGTATCGGTGCAGTCGTGTTGCTCATCAGCGCCGCCGTGATCTGGCGCGAACGCCACCGCCTCGATGTTTACCTACTCGGCCGCAATCAGGCCATTAATTTGGGCATCAACTACACGCGCAATACCTTATGGCTGCTGTTGTGGATCGCCGCACTGGTTGCAACTGCGACCGCCGTTGTCGGCCCGGTGAGCTTTTTCGGCCTGCTGGTTGCCGCGCTGGCCAACTATTTTTCCCCGTCGGTCAAACATTCCGTCCGCCTGCCCATGACTTTTTGTGTCGGCGGCATCTTGTTGGTCGGCGGGCAAACCATCTTCGAACACTTCCTCGGCATGCAGGCCGTATTGAGCGTGGTCGTCGAATTTGCAGGCGGATTGGTATTTTTATATTTGGTGTTGAAAAAGAAATAAATTAAACGTGCCCAAACGCTCGCAAAAATAAATTCAGGCCGTCTGAAACCTTCAGACGGCCTAAGCAAACCCATAAAGGACAACCCTCATGACACTAGAACGCCTCCCTTCATTCTTCGATGACGCCCCGACCATTACCGTCCAAGACGCATTGGCCGACTTCCTCGGTGCAGCCGAAAACGGCATCCTCACTTACCACTACGCCGATGCTGTGCGCCTGTGCGGCCACTCCTGCCCGACCGTCGCCGGCGCCTACCTGATGGTGGTCAAAGGCCTGAAAGCCCTTTACGGCGCAGAGCTACCGCAACGCGGCGACATCGAAGCCTTTATGCAGGGCGAGCGTGACGAAGGCACGACCGGCGTTACCGCTTCCGTCGTCCAACTCCTTACCGGCGCGGCACCCGAAACCGGCTTTGGCGGCGTAGGCCCTGCCGGACGCTTTGCCCGCCGCCACCTCTTGTCCTTTGGTGCAGGCGAAATCAACGGCACACTCGCGCTCCGCCGCCGCGATACCGGCAAAACCGTTGCCGTCAGCCTCAACGCCGCACTCCAACCCTTTGCGCCGCAAATGCGCGACATCATGCCCAAAGCCGTCAGCGGCAGCGCAAGTACTGACGAACTCAAACAATTCGGCGAGCTTTGGCAAGAACGCGTCCGCGCCTTCCTGATTGATCAAGCCGACAATCCTGAATTTGTCACCGTCAAAGAAATCTAAAACGTCATAATCAATAAGTTTCAGACGGCCTTAAAACTCAAGGCCGTCTGAAACCCCAATTTCCCATTTTCGGACCCGCCTATGATTACCATCCGCAACGTCAGCCACACCATCGGCAGCAATCCCATCCTCAACGACGTCAGCCTCGACATTCCCGAAGGCGGCATTACCGCGCTGATCGGCCCGAACGGCGCAGGCAAATCCACCCTCCTCTCCTTTATGGCGCGCCTGCAGCCCTTGATACACGGCGACATCAGCTACGCAGGCAAAGACATCAAAACCACCCCCACCGCCGAACTCGCCCGCACGCTCTCCATCCTCACCCAAGAAAACAGCATCATGAGCCGTATTACCGTGCGCGATCTGCTCATGTTCGGCCGCTATCCCTACCATCAAGGCAGGCCGTCTGAAACTGATAAAACCATCGTCGAAGAAGCGCTCGCCGAGTTCCACCTGCAAGACTTCGCCGACCGCTACCTGACCGAGCTTTCCGGCGGCCAACGCCAACGCGCCATGATTGCCATGGTGTTCTGCCAGCGCACCGACTACGTTTTGCTGGACGAACCGCTGAACAACCTCGACATGTATCATGCCCGCTCCCTCATGCAAATCCTGCGCCGGCTGACCGACGAACACAAACGCACTACCGTCGTCGTCCTGCACGACATCAACCAGGCCGCCGCCTACGCCGATTACGTCGTCGCCATGAAAAACGGCCAAGTCGCCATGCAGGGCAAGCCCAACGATATTTTCACCGCCGAAAACATCAAAACCCTATTCGATATGGACGTCAACGTCCTCGATTACGAAGGTAAAAAACTGGTTATCCACCATATCTAAATCCGACAAAAAGGCCGTCTGAAACCTGATTACTCATGTTTCAGACGGCCTTTGTCTATTCAAAGCGTTTATTTTTTATCGTACAAACCGCGCACCACGCGACCGATCGCGGCAATGCCTTTTTCCAGCGTTTCCGCATCCTGCGCAATGCTCATGCGGATGCACTCGTGCGCATGCGGATAGTCTTGCCTATCAATACCGACAAAAAAATGCTCACCCGGAATAATCAGCGTACCTTCGGCCTTGAGCATTTCGTACAAGGTTTGCGACGAAACAGGCAGGTTTTCAAACCAAAGCCACAAGAAAATCGCACCTTCAGGCTTGTGGATTTTCAACGGATACGCGCCCAATTCACGCTTGAGCAGGGAGACCGCCGTTTGCGCCTGCTGACGGTAAAACGGCTGAATCACTTGGTCGGCCAGCTGTTTCAGACGGCCGTCATTTAACAGCGGAGCCGCAATCGCCGCGCCGAAACGGGTTGGCGACAGGTTTACAATCGCATTCAAACTGCTGACGGCTTTGACCACTTCCGGCGCAGCAACAATAATGCCGGTACGCACGCCGGGCAGGCCGATTTTAGAAAGGCTGAAGCAGAGGATAATGTTTTCGTGCCAGTTGAGCGTCACATCGCTGTAAATAATATTCGGGAACGGCATTCCGTAAGCGTTGTCGATAATCAGCGGAATCCCGTGTTCTTGCGCCAAAGCGTCCAAACGCGCCATCTCGCCGTCGGTCAGCACATTGCCGGTCGGATTAGTCGGGCGCGAACAGCAAATCGCACCGATTTTGCCCTCTTTCAATTCAGGCAGGCTCTCCAGCGTGTCAAAGTCCACGCGGTATTTGAAAAATCCCGCTTCGCCTTCGTGTTCGACATTTTCGATTTTCGGTTTTACCGAAATAAAATGCTGCCCTTCGACATGCACGTCGGCATAACCGATATATTCAGGCGCAAGCGGCAACAAAATGGCTTTTTCAGCCGTTTGGCCGTCTGAAAGATTGAATTTGCCACCGAACAGGTTGAACAAATAGAAAAACGCGTTTTGCGAACCATTAGTCAGCGCGATATTGTCCGCCGTCAGATTCCAGCCGTATTCATGGTTAAGAAACTCCGTCAAAGCCGCAATCAGCGCCGCATCGCCCTGCGGATTGGAATAATTGCCGATATTCTCAACAGCGTGTTCCACCGCCAGCTTGGAAAACACATCGGCGAACACGGCATTGACTTCAGCAATCTTCGCCGGATTACCGCCGCCAAGCATATTGACGGGCTTGTCGCTTTTGAGCGCGTCGCCCAAATCGTCCATCAACTGCAAAATACCGCTGTGTTGTGTGAATTTTTCGCCGAATGCTGAAAACTGCATGAAAACTCCGTTGCTGAGTGTGTAAAAACAATAAACCGCTATTATAAGAACAAAGGCCGTCTGAAAACCAGTTATCCTGATTTTTCAGACGGCCTTTAGTTTCTCAGCTATCGATGCTGAATAACCCGATAGCCATTTTCTACGCTTTATTGTTCATGAGTAACTATCCATTGAAAGAATAAGGGAAAATCGTACTATCATCAGCATTCTTCAAATTTGGGAAGGATTTAACCAAACGAACGACCACCATAGCTGCGCTCTTCTTGAACTTGCGGAACATTTTGAGCGACTTCTTGAGTCTGATTTTGTTTTAAGGTTTCTCGCAACTCATCTCTAAAATTCGCCACTACATCGGCATTTTCAGCCAATGCTTTGGTTGTGAACGTACCATCTTTGTCGTTTTTAAAGCCTTGAATTAGAGCTTGAAGTTTGTCAGCTGCAGTTAAAGCTGATTCAGCAAAATTTACGCCTATTTCTCCAAGATTAACCTTTTTATGTTGTAACTCCCAATTTTGGCGAATATTCCTTAACTGTTCCTCAGGTATCAATAAGGACTCTTCTCCTGGTGTTAAAGCATGCCCTAAATCAGGATCATTTAACCCTATACCTTTTAATAAGGTGGAGGCAACAGAGTTGCGCTATTATCTCCTAAACCGAAGAATGGATATGTGAATTCATGTTTATTAATTTCTTTTCCTATCGCATACCCTAAATTAAATTTATCCATAACATCTTTATAATTCCCTTCAAAAACTACTTCTTGATTTTGAGATGAATTATAAAAAAATCCTTTTACTTCTTTTTCATTGTAAACATACAATTTATCAGAAGGTAAATAACCGATTGGTTTAATTTCCCCATCTTTTGATGTGGCAAGTCCATTCAATTCATGAATTACCCGATTATTAGGATCCAATACAGCAATAAAATTATGTCCAGCTATACCTCCTAAAAGAGGTAATTGTGATTTCACAATTTTATAGTTCCCAGTATTTTCCATATTTAATTCACCTTCTCCGTATCTTCTACAATTTGATATTCAATCTTCAAAGAATCCATCCCTTTTTTAGGGAAAATAACGATATGATAAATGCGTTTTGCCCGACCACTTCCCGAGCTAATACCGGCAACCTTAGTTTTAATATATCCTAAATACTCGCACATCTCTTTTTCTACTTCACAAGTCATACCCATTTGGGAAACGGTCTTTCTAATATTATCAGCACTTTTATCACCACTTAACTGAGCATAAATCATTTTGCTCAATGCTTCTTTTTCAGGTTCATTTGGAAATGTTTTAGTAATATATTCTTTAATTTTCCCATGGGGCAAATTATCATAATTAACAGTCATTTTGGGAAAGCCTAAATCACAAGCTGCCAAAAGAAGGGACAAACTAAAAAGAATAGCTAGTTTTTTCATTTTAAAACTCCTTAACTTTTTAGCAATCTAAACCATTATAATAACTATTTCTTTATAATTAATAAGTTTACATTAAATTATTCACATTCTAGCATGTATTTCGCAAACATAGATAAAATAAAACGACAAACGGCCATATTTTAAGACAATGTACAAAACTTTCCAAAAACCACTCTCTCTTCTATCATGCTTCCATAAATTTCATAAAATAGATGATTTTAAGCCTACTAATTTTTTCCAAGCATCCTTAAATACAAAAAAGAGCGTATGTAATACACTCCTAAAATTCTTCATTTTTAACAATAAAAACTGTGATCTAAAGGCACATTCTACAATTATCCTCACAATAGACAAAGGCCGTCTGAAAACCAGTTATCCTGTTTTTTTTCAGACGGCCTTTAGTTTCTCAGCTATCGATGCTGAATAACCCGATAGCCATTTTCTACGCTTTTACCTGTCTTGGCACAAAGTTCATCGCCGCATCGCACGATATTGGCTCGATTGATGCGACCGACCATATCCGCATCCTGTCGTTTTTGGTCAATCAACATTGTATAAAAGAAAGATAATGCCAATCCGCCAATAACCAATGTTGCCATTGCAAGCGAAATAATCCATACCAAACGTGAAGAAATCTTCTGATTTTCTTCATTTACCTTATTCAAGTATGCATTGAATTCACGTACTTGATCAGCCATTTGGTTGCGTGCCTTTTCCATATCTCGCACATAACCTGCCACCGAATTTGACATTTCTTTCGTCACTTCCGCACGCACCATCTCCGTAATCATTTTGCGTTGATCGTAAAGTGATTTATCCAATTTATCTTCAAGATTTTGGACAATCTGATGGGTACTTTGCCTAAATTGTGTCATTACCTCGGCGGTTTCAAGCAAAAGATTATGTGCTTGCTCAAGTTCGTTATTATTCATGCGTAACTATCTATTGAAAGAATAAGGAAAAAACGTGCTATCAGCATTCTTCAAATTTGGGAAAGATTTAACCAAACGAACGACCACCATAGCTGCGCTCTTCTTGAACTTGAGGAGTATTTTGAGCAACTTCTTGAACCTGATTTTGTTTTAAGTTCTCTCGCAACTCATCTCTAAAATTCGCTACCACATCAGCATTTTCAGCCAATGCCTTGGCTGTGAACGTACCATCTTTGTCGTGTTTAAAGCCGTTTATCAAATTTTGCAATTTATCCTTTGAAGAAAGTTCGTTTACAGTGGATGATTTATTTATTTCTATTTCTTGAATTCGTTTATCAACTTCAATATTCCAATCAGGCGTACCATACCCTTTTATTGTATTTTTGTCTAAAGGATATTGTTTCTCCCTAACTGTTGTTCCATTACTATCCCCTGGCTTAGCACTAGTATTACCTTCAATTGTATAAACAATACCTTTTTCTAGATCAACATCAATAACAACCCCTGTATGATTAACCGTTCTTTTTTTATCTTTTGTTGAATTAAGAAAGAAAATTTGATCTCCTTTCTGAGGAATATAATCTTTTGCATCATGCCAATTACCTATTTTTTGATAATTAGCTTTGCTAAGCTCTGTTCCTGCAGAAAATCCACCTAACATTTTTTTTGCATTTTGTTTGCCAAACGATTCTTCCATAACATAATCAACATACATATCGCACCAATATTGGCCTTGCATGCCATAATGAGCCCCAAAAATGGTATTATCCTTACCTTTTTCGGTATAGCCATTATATTTCCTTAAATTTTCAATATAATCATTGATAACCTGTTCTCGAACTTGGTCTCTTTGATTTTCTTGCTTGTGATTACCAGTTTTATTTGTATCCATATACCATTCCTTTAATAAATTAAATTCCTAAAGATGTATTAAAACAGCTTCTGCACTTCCTGACTAATCTTAAATCCATGTTTATCTTGATTTATGCAAGTTACTTCTGAACCGGAAGCCGTACATTGCCAGCTATTACCTTTAACTGTTTCTCCATTTTTCAAGATACGGGCTTTGGGATTAAAAGGAAAGTCACTATGACAAACCATATCTGCTTTACCGGTTTTACCCAAGAAGAATGTTCCACCCCATTCAAGTTCGCAATCGTTGGGGCGCGGTAAAACAGGCTTACCTTTAATTTCAGTCAGACATGATACACCCTGAGCCAAATCAGATACTTTCGCATCACCGCCGCAATAAATCTTACCGTTTCCGGCACGAAAATCGATATTATATAATCCACTATTTATCACATCTTCAGTTTCTTCCATTGGAGATACAGCACAAGCCGAAACTGATAAAGTTAATGATATTAGAATAAATAATTTCTGCATACAAAGACTCCTATTAGGGTTTTAAGGTTATTAAATATTTCCTAACTAAACGATCGACCGCCATAGCTGCGCTCTTCTTGAACTTGTGGAGTATTTTGAGCAACTTCTTGAGCCTGATTTTGTTTTAAGGTCTCTCGCAACTCATCTCTAAAATTTGCCACCACATCGGCATTGTCAGCCAATGCTTTGGCTGTGAACGTACCATCTTTGTCATTTTTAAAGCCTTGAATTAAAGCTTGAAGTTTATCGGCTGGCCTGTCATTACCCTCAGAAGATTTGGAATGTTCTTGCTGACGAGTTGGAGCTGTGATTCTTTCGATGTTTTCGTCCCGACGTTTTGCATCTGCTGGGTGTTTGATTCCATATACAGTACTCATACGAAAATTTTTTAAATCTTCCATATCAAGCTGACCATGCACTTTTACAGTTCTATTTCCAGGTAAAGTGACTCCATTGTCTTTTTCTGTTTGTGCAATAAACTTAACAAGAGCCTCATTAACTTTTGCACCATATTGATTGCCAATATCCGCAATAAAGACCTTTGCCTGCATGCTGTTATTCAAAAATTCTCTATTTACTTTATTTTTAACATTACTAATCTTTTCCTCTACCTTTAAAATTTTATCATCTAAATTTTCATTATAGTTTTCATTAATTAATTTTATTCCTGTCGGGGATGATAGAGCAGCATCCAATTTGGGCTTGATTTGCTTGTAGAATGCTTTATCTTCATCACTCATTCCCCGAGTTGCTATCTTTCCTTCCTTAGTCTTGACATCATTAAATGGTTTGTATATCCGATGAAGCTGCGTCATCTCAGATTCTGATAAAAAAGAATTTCCTGCATTATCTTTGGCATGATGAAGTATTTTTTCTAATAACTTTTGGCCATTTTTATTAGATCCCACATCAAATTGAATTCCACCAAAGCTTGGACCACTAGAACCATTTACAGCATTAGACATTTCATATGCACCATACCCCCCACGCAATTCATTTACCATCATAGCTTGATGTAGATAATATTTAAAACCATCTTTAGGGGTTAAATGATCGCCACCGGTAAAACGAAGGCCATGATTCGCTTTCTTTGCCATACTTTATTCCTTTCTTAAAACAAATTAGAAGCGCTCCAATGCTTTCAAATGAGCTTGCGATTGCTCAATTCGACATTGAAGAATATACCAATCAGATGCAGATTTTAGATCTGTATTATTTGTAGGATCAGAACAAAGTTGTTCTCTATATGCATTCCAAGTTTTACGTACTTTAATAAAATAAGAGGAAGGCAAAGCATGTAGAGCCATATCTTTTTGTTTTACTCGTCGGTATATCATCTTATATTTTTCATCAATTTTTTTTTCTAAACGGCTATCCCAAACATCCAAGCAATCATAACTAACATTTTCAATATTTTCTAACGCACTTTTAGGACAGACTTCTTTTTTATGCTCTATATTTTCCTGTGCAAAACATGAACCTGCCCCTAATAGGCAAACAGAAAGAAATAATGCTTTTTTCATTTTTTAAATTCCTTAAATTTGTAATAAATTACCCTATTTCATATAGCGATATTGATCGAATTTATCATTCATAATATTTTACCTATTTTCAATAAAATGCCATTTACCATTACGCCAGCAATAATGATTCTGGGAGTATTCCATTGAATTTTTCCGATAATCAACGTAAATACAGTTTTTGCCGCTAGCATGAATTTCTCCAAGCTGGGTAATATCTTTAGTTTCTTCAAATTGTTTAGTTTCAGGATTGAACATATAAAGTTCATTACCATTAATTGCTGACGCTGCAACAGGAAAACCCTTTAAAATAATATCAGGGTATCCATCATTATTTAAGTCTTGTATTTGAACCAAATGATCTGCAGTTAGAGGGGGATGTGACATACTTTCAATAATTTGTATTTTTTTAGTTTTTTTATTTGTAATGACAGCCTGATAATCCGTATCAGAAAGTGGTTTTATCTTAATTTCAAAAGAAAAATTTGCTACTGGTGGATAAACACTTTCTTTCCCAACTACGTTTCCACTTTGCACGGCGCACGCAGTAGAAAATAAAGAAAGTGCAATAAAAGGAATTGTGAATAGTTTTTTATATTGCATTGCTCCTCCTTGAAAAATTTGGATTTTTTCAAATTACATTATAACCTTAAATTAATATATAAATCAAATATTTTTATCAAAATTTTCTAATGTTTTTATATGAAATAATTTCTGCTCCACATCACAAACAAGCTCTTTTGTATCATAAGAATTTTTTAACCCATCGGTAATATCACTTAATGGATTAAAACAAGCTTCATCCTCATAAGCAGAGTACGTTTTTCTTAACTTAGAAAAATAACTTGAAGGAAATTTTTCAACTAATTTATTTTTTTGTTTTCAATTTGTAATTTTTTATATTTTTCATCTATTGCATTATCTAAGCTAAGAGATAAACTATACAAACATTCATTTCCAATTTTATGTAGTTGATCATATTTTTCTACATTGCATAGAGTATATGTTTTCTCATCGATTGACTCCTTAATAGTATCTTTGAAAACAGAAAGTGCTGAAAAATCCTGAGCAAAACAAGAACCAGCTCCTAACAGGCAAATAGAAAGAAATAATGCTTTTTTCATGTCAAACTCCTTAAATTTGTAATGGCTTAGCCCATTATAGCAATACCCATTTTTAAAATTCACAAATTTATATTTTATTGCTCACAATATTCTAGCACCATTTTGAAAACTTAGTCCTAATAAATAACTATCAATTAGATTTTAAAGATAGAATTTAAAAAATAACCGTTCTTTTATTATGCTTCTATAAATTTCATAGAATAGATTATTTTAATCCTTCCTATTTTTTTCAAGCATCCTTTAATACGAAAAAATATACGAAAACTTCATAACTCGTCATTTAAAACAATAAAAACAGTGAGTTAAAAATACACTATATTACTATTCTCAAAATAAAAAACAGACCGTCTGAAAATCTTTCAGACGGCCTTTACTATTCAATCTTTCCTTAACGGCCAAAATTATCTCGACGTTCGCGCCAGTCTTGGCGGATGGAGCCGCTTTTGCCGACAGGGGTATCTTGTTCGACTTCCCAAATAAAATTCGTTCCGCCGCCAATCGGATGCGAGCCGCGCAAACCGATGTGGCTGCCTTGGTCGGCAACGGCGGTTCGGCTGTATGTTTGGTCGCCGAAACGGGTTTGCGAGGTTTCGATGCCGCTTTTGATGCTGCCGTAAAGCTGTACGTCGGCGTGTGCAGCGAGTGCGGCGGTGGAAAGTGCGGCAGTGAGGAGAAGTTTTAAGTTCATGGTTTATCCTTTTTTGGAGAGGAATTGTGTGACGATTGTATCGGCCTTGTGCGTAAACAAGTTACAATTCTTGCAAAATCTGACAGGAGTTTTGATGATGCGCTCTTTACGCGCCGCCGCTGTGCAAATGGTGTCGTCCACCGACCCCGAAACCAATATTTCCACCATGAAGCGCCTTGTCCGCGAGGCGGCCGAACAAGGGGCGGATTGGGTGTTGCTGCCCGAATATTGGCCGCTGATGGGCAAAAACGATACGGACAAGCTGGCATTTGCCGAGCCTTTGGACGATGGACGAGTTGGCAAAACCTGCCACACCCGTTTTCAGACGGCCTTAAGCGAAACGGCAAGGGAATGCGGCGTGGTGTTGTTTGGCGGTACGGTTCCGCTGCAAAGCAAAAACGCTGGCAAGGTGATGAACACGATGCTGGTGTATGACCGCGACGGCAACCGAATTGGGCTTTACCACAAAATGCACCTGTTCGGCTTTTCCGGTTTGGGCGAACGCTACGCCGAAGCCGATACGATACTGGCGGGCAACGATGTGCCGAAATTGAGCGTGGACGATGTTCCGCTGGCGGCCGGCGTCTGCTACGATTTGCGCTTTCCTGAGTTTTTCCGCGTCCAGCAGCCGTTTGATGTGTTACTGCTGCCGGCTGCATTTACCTACACGACCGGCAAGGCGCATTGGGAATTGCTGCTGCGCGCCCGTGCGGTGGAAAACCAATGCTACGTCATCGCGTCGGCACAAGGCGGACTGCATGAAAGCGGCCGCCGCACATTCGGCCACAGTATGATTATTGACCCTTGGGGCGATGTATTGGCGACGTTGCCGGAAGGCGAAGGCGTGATTTGTGCCGATTTGGATACTGCGAGCCTGCAAAGCGTGCGCACGCGCCTGCCTGCCCTGAAACACCGATTACTTTAAACACGCACTATGTCCCAGTTCCAACCCACACGCATTCTTGGCATCGACCCCGGCAGCCGCATGACCGGCTTCGGCGTTATCGATGTCCACGGTCGCGAACATCATTATGTTGCTTCCGGCTGTATCAAAACCCCGACCGGCGCGTCGCTTTCCGAACGCATCGCCGTGATTGTCCGCCATATCGACGAAATCATCCGCCACTATCAACCCCATCAGGCAGCCATCGAGCAAGTATTCGTCAACGTCAATCCGGCCGCAACGTTAATGCTCGGTCAGGCGCGCGGTGCAGCGATTGCCGCTTTGGTCATGCACGATTTGCCCGTGTTTGAATACACCGCTCTTCAGGTCAAGCAGGCTGTGGTCGGCAAGGGCAAGGCCTCCAAAGAGCAAGTGCAGCATATGGTGGTCCAAATGCTTGCACTTTCAGGCACGCCGCAAGCCGATGCCGCCGACGGACTCGCCGTCGCCCTCACCCACGCCCTGCGCAATCACGGATTGGCTTCGCAACTCAACCCCGACGGACTGCAGGTCAAACGCGGCCGCTTCCAATGGTAAGCCGACATTCAGGCCGTCTGAAATAGTGTTCCAGCCCGTTTTCAGACGGCCTTTCGGTTATAATAGCCCTTTGCCCACATACAGCGAGCCTTCATGAAAGCCGCCTTCCTTTTTCTCTACCTCATCCGCCTGCTGCCTTTTTGCGTGTTGCACAAGATTGCCGACGCGATCGGTATTCTCGCCTATTACGCAGTCAAACCGCGCCGCAAAGTCGGCGAGGTCAACCTTAAAAAATGCTTTCCCGAGCTGAACGACAGCCAGCGCACCGCCCTGCTCAAACGCCACTTCCAACACATGGCAAAGCTGATGCTCGAATACGGCCTCTACTGGTACGCACCTGCGGACAAGCTGCGCTCGTTGGTACGCTATCAAGACAAACACCATCTCGACGAAGCCCTCGCCGCCGGCGAAAAAGTCATCATCCTCTATCCGCACTTTACCGCATTTGAAATGGCGGTTTACACGCTCAATCAGGATGTGCCGCTGACCAGCATGTATTCGCACCAAAAAAACAAAGCCCTGGACGAACAAATCCTGAAAGGCCGCCACCGCTACAACAATGTTTTCCTGATCGGCCGCACAGAAGGCCTGCGTGCCATCATCAAACACCTGCGCAAAAGCGATGCGCCCTTTCTTTATCTGCCCGACCAAGACTTCGGCCGCAACGATTCCATTTTCGTCAATTTCTTCGGCATTCAGACGGCCACGATTACCGGCCTTAGCCGTATCGCCGGCATGACCAAAGCCAAAATTATTCCCGCCATCCCCACGCGCGAAACCGACAATACCGTAACCCTGCACTTCCATCCGGCTTGGGACAATTTCCCGACTGAAAATGTCGAAGCCGACACCCAGCGCATGAACGACTTCATCGAAGAGCGGGTACGCGAGCATCCCGAACAATATTTCTGGCTGCACAAACGCTTCAAAACCCGTCCCGAAGGCGAAAGCAGCTTTTATTGACTACATTGAATTACAATTTGAATATGCAAAAAGCGGCGAAATTTTTCTTTCGCCGCTTTTTCATTTTAATTGAATCAAACCGAAACTCATGTTTGAGTTCAAACAATCAAATAATATTCCGCTTTAAATGCTTTAAAAACAACTTTTTCATTTATATATTAAATTTAATTTCTTTTAAAAACAATATATTGCAAAAATAGTTCATTTGAAAAAATACATTTTAATCATTCAAAATATGAAATAAAATTAAATTAAAATTTAAAAAAATAAAATAAATACCTAACTTTTGAATAATTATGAAACATAATTGCAAAAATATGACAACATATGAAATTTATACCAAAACAAGCCTTCAGAAAAAAATACTTGGCAAACTGTAAAAATTCGCGTAAATTTCACTACATCAAATTACAAAACGTTCAGACGGCCTCGCCGGTTTTAGATACTTTTGTAAGCATTTTTCTGATATTGCAAGAAATTGCGGTATCTTAGAGGATTTCGGTGCAATACCCGAAATGAAAGTTTACTGATGCAGAGTTGAGCTGCATCTGTAAAGCCGCAGGTAAAAGCCTGTATTGTTTGTGAAGCGTAAATCTCTGATTTGAGGTATTGGGGCAATCCTGTGGGGGATTGCCTCTTTTTTTATCTGCGCCGTCATGCCACAATGACATCATCCCTTATCCAACCCGATCACGCCATGACTCCGATACTCGCCTTCGACATCGAAACCATTCCCGACGTAAACGGCATCCGCCAGCTTTACGATTTGCCAGCCGATTTGCCCGACAACGAAGTCGTCCTGTTTGCCCAACAGCAACGCCGCGCCAAAACCGGCAGCGACTTTATGCAACACCATCTGCACCAAGTCGTCGCCATCTCCTGCTGTATGCGCTGGGGGCAAGACAAAATCCGCGTCAGCACCATCGGCGATCCCGAAGACAGCGAAGAAATCATGATTGCCAAGTTCTTCGAGGTCATCGAAAACTATACGCCACAACTCGTCAGCTGGAACGGCGGCGGTTTCGACCTGCCCGTCCTCCACTACCGCGCCCTGATACACGGCATCAGCGCCGCCCGCTATTGGGACATGGGCGACGGCGACTTTGGCGACAGCCGCGACTTTAAGTGGAACAACTACATCAGCCGCTACCACACCCGCCATTGCGACCTAATGGATTTGCTCGCCCTCTACCAACCGCGCGCCAGCGTGCCTTTAGACGATATGGCCAAACTCTGCGGCTTCCCCGGCAAACTGGGCATGGACGGCAGCAAGGTTTGGGACGCTTATCATGCAGGCCGTCTGAAAGACATCCGCGACTATTGCGAAACCGATGCCGCCAATACCTACCTGATGTACATGCGCTTTCGCATGATGAGCGGCGCGCTCGATGCCGATGAATACGAAGTCGAAATCAAACGCATCAAACATTATCTGGCCGCACAAGCCGAAGAAAAACAACATTGGGCGGAGTTCGTCGCTGCTTGGCGTTAAACCAAGCCGTCTGAACAGACAAACCAGAAAACCAAAAGGGCGTGATTGACACGCCCTTTTTTAATTCCGACAAACCATGCCCGCTAAGCAGGCAAACGTCCCAGCGTGACCCTGTCCAATCCTGCCAAATCCTGTTCGGTTGCCACTTCGGCAAAACCGTTCTTCAGCATAATATTCCGCACCGCTTCGCCTTGGTCATAGCCATGTTCAAACAGCAGCCAGCCGTTAGCTTTCAGGTATTTGGGGGCTTCTTGAGTAATGTGGCGGATATGGCTGAGGCCGTCTGAAAAGTCGGTCAACGCATTTTGCGGTTCAAACCTCAAATCGCCTTGCGATAAATGTTCATCGCCGTTCTCGATATACGGCGGATTGGAAACAATCACATCGTATCTGCCTTCAGACGGCCTGTCGGTATCAAACCACGAACCCTGCGCAAACTCGACTTTTGCGCCCAATTCGGCCGCATTTTGACGGGCGGTATCCAAAGCACCGGTGCTGATGTCGGATGCGCGAACATCGGCATCAACGCGTTCAAGCGCGACGGTCACGGCAATGGCGCCGCTGCCCGTTCCCAAATCCCACACGCGGCCTTGCGGCGGCAAGCGT
The DNA here is from genome assembly GCF_051958425.1 of Neisseria sp. P0013.S005. Classification (NCBI taxonomy): domain Bacteria; kingdom Pseudomonadati; phylum Pseudomonadota; class Betaproteobacteria; order Neisseriales; family Neisseriaceae; genus Neisseria; species Neisseria sp. P0013.S005. Next base: position 311,230 of record NZ_JBQCVL010000001.1, read on the forward strand.
TTGAGCACGGCTTCCACCAAATGCTCGGTTTCAGGGCGTGGAATCAGTACATGGGGATTGACGGCAAAGCGTCGTCCGTAAAACTCACGCACACCCAAAATATAGGCCATCGGCTCGCCGCTCAGACGGCGTTGCGCCAGCCTGTCCGCCCGCTGCCGGACTTCATCCGGAATTTCTTCCCCGCCCCGTGTCAACAACTGCACGCGCGTATATCCCGAAGCATATTTCAGCAGCATTCTTGCTTCATTTTTAGGTAGTTTTGACAAGCCCAACCATTCGTCAAACATCATTTTTTATCCCGTCTGCCGCCGATGCGGCTCGAACATTTTTTCCGGCTTTGCGGCACGCTTGTTCAAAAAATATCATTTTCGCTTTGGAATTATATAATAAAGAAAAACACCTTATCGCCATTTCGATACCGTAGGAATTTATCCGAATAACAGAAACGCTCCGCCGTCATTCCGCGAAAGCGGTCATCCGGAAACATAAGGCTGAAGCGATTTTCGGGAATGACGATTTGAAAGTTGCCCGAAATTCAAAAACAAGCGAAACCGAACGGGGCGGATTCCCTTCCAAGCGGCAACAACGGAATAAATAAAAAACAATGATATAGTTGATTTTACTTTGAATTTGCGATATTTGCGGCAGCTGAAAAAATCCGCACCCGCCTTCAAATGCGGATACGGATTTTCTTGTTAAACAAACTTATTCGGCCAACAATGCTTCCGGTTTGACTTTTTCGCCATACACGGGCAACAGGGTTTTTTCATAGGCGGCTTTCAGACGGCCGTCTTTTTTCATGGCGGCGATTTCGCCGTTGACCCAGTTCAAGAGATCGGCGTTGCCTTTTTGAACGGCGGGTGCGATAAATTCGGCAGGGCCTAAATTACCGATGGCGACTTCAAAATCCGGGTTTTCTTTCGCCCACGCCCACAGCAGGGCGTTGTCGTGGGCGAGTGCTACACCGCGGCCGTCTTTCAGTGCGTCGAAGGTTTCGGTATTTTGGTCGAATTTCAGCAGTTTGACTTCAGGATGGCTTTTGGTGAAGAAGGCATCGGCGGTGGTGCCTTTGTTGACCAGAAGGGTTTGGTCTTTCAATTGCGCAACGTCGGTAATCGGTTTGTCTTTGGGGGAAACCACGCCCAAGGCCACTTTCATGTAAGGATCGGCGAAATCGACGGCTTCGGCGCGTTCGGGTGTTTTGGTGAAGTTGGCGAGGATGAGGTCGACTTTGCCGGAACGGACGTATTCGACGCGGTTTGCGGCCTCGGTCAGGACGAATTCGACTTTGTCGGGGCTGCCGAGCAGGTCTTTGGCCAGGTCTTTGGCGATTTCAACGTCAAAGCCTTGGTTTTTGCCGTTGGCGTCAACATAGCCGAACGGAGGCTTGTCGCCGAATACACCGATACGGATGACGCCTTTTTCTTTGATGGAGGCAACGGTCGCCGCGCCGCTGCTTTGTGAAGATTGGGCATCGCCGGAGCCGCCTCCGCAAGCAGTCAGGCCGACGGCGATGGCGGCAGAGGCGAGTAGCGCTTTGAATTTTGCGTTCAGTTTCATTGGGAATCTCCTTTTTGAATGTTTGCTTGGGATAGAATGCCGTCTGAAAGGGGGAGCGGACGGTTTGCGGTAAATCAGTAGTCCATACCTGCCAGAAATTGGCGGGCACGCTCGCTTTTGGGTGCGGAGAAGAAGGTTTCGGGATCGGACGATTCGACGATGCCGCCTTTGTCCATAAAGACGATGCAGTCGGCAACTTTGCGGGCGAACCCCATTTCATGGGTAACAATCAGCATGCTCATGCCTTCGCGGGCGAGTTCCAAAACCACTTCCAAGACTTCGCGCACCATTTCGGGGTCGAGTGCGGCGGTGATTTCGTCCAGCAGGATGACTTCCGGATTTAGGCACAGGGCGCGGACAATGGCGATGCGCTGTTTCTGGCCGCCGGAAAGTTCGCGCGGATAGGCGTTTTTGCGGTCGGATAAACCGACGCGTTCCAACAGTTTGTCGGCTTGTGCTTCCGCTTCGGCGCGGTTGCGGTTTTGTACTTTTACCGGGCCTAAGAGGATGTTTTCGATGACGGTCATATGGGCAAACAATTCATAGCTTTGAAAGACCATGCCGACTTTTTGCCGGGCGGTTTGCCAGGAAACGTCTTTACCGAATTCGCCAACACCGTCCATCACGATGCTGCCGCCTTGGTGCGGCTCCAAACCGTTGACGCAGCGCAGGAGGGTGGATTTGCCGCAGCCGGACGGACCCAATAACACAATCACTTCGCCTTTTTCCAAGTCCAAATCTAAGGATTGAATGGCGGTTACGCTGCCGTATTGTTTGTGCAGCTTGCGGATGCTCAATAAAGCCATATCAGTGTTCCCATTTTTGTTCCAGCTTTGCCGCCAACAGCGACAGCGGCCAACAGCATAAGAAATACAGCATAAAAATCAGGCCATAAACCCAAAATGAGGCATTGGGCTGCGTCAGCAGAGAGTTTTCAATAATTTGCTGTCCCACTTTGACCACTTCAATCACGCCGATAAGCGAGGCGAGCGAACTGGTTTTAATCATTCGCGTAAACAAATTAACCGCCCCCGGCAAAGCGCGGCGGACACCTTGCGGCAATTCGATGTAGCGGAACACTTGACGACGGCTCAAACCCAGTGCCAAGCCCGATTCGACTTGATGTTTTTCAATCGATTCCAATGCGCCGCGCACCAAATCGCCCATTTCGGCGATGCCCCAAAGCGTAAAAACCCAAACGCAAACCCAAAATCCGCCGATGTGTATGCCCGTCCACACGGACAAACCGAAATACAGGCCGAACAGCCACACCAAAATCGGCACGATGCGGATGGTTTCGAGATAAAACCGTCCGATAAGGCGGACAAGCCGGTTGCGCGAACGCAAAACCAGGCCGAACAACGTCCCCAATACGCAAGAAGCCGCAACAGAGATTAAAGAAATTTGTGCTGTTAAGAGCAGGCCTTCGCCCAAACGTGCCGCATTTTTTCCTTCAAAAAGCCAGTCAAACGCCATATTTCGCCCTCCGTATGCGGTTTTCCAATCGCCGCACCAACAAAGAAACAGGCAGCAGGATAATCAGATAAGCGGCAAACAGCAGGAACAATGCCTCGTTGGTTTTATAGTCCATACCAATCACATCTTTGGTAACAAACAACAATTCTGCAATACCGACCGCGCTAATAACGGATGTTTCTTTCATTAAAAACAATATATTAGCGGCAACAGCCGGAAAAGCGACCGCCCAAGCCTGCGGCAATTCGACATAGCGGAACACTTGAAATCGGCTCAAACCAACGGCTTTACCCGCCTCGACCTGCCCTTTTGGCACTGCCAAAATGCCGGCGCGGACGGCTTCCGCCATATAGCTTGCGCCCAAGAAAACCAGCGCGATCACGCCGCAGGTGAAACCGTCCCATTTGATGCCCATTTTCGGCAGGCCGTAATACAGGAAAAACAACTGGATCAACAGGGGCGTATTGCGCGACAGTTCGATATAGGCGCGTGCCAATGCGTAGAAAGGGCGGATGCGGTATGCCGTTACCACGGCGACGGGCAGGCCGAACAGCAACGACAAAACAACGCCGTAAACGGACAATTCCAGCGTCAGCTTTGCCGCATCGGCGAATTTGGGTATGGCATCGATCAGATAAGGCCAGTTCATCAGAATCAGACAATCAGCTTAACGAAAGGCGGTATTTTAATGAACTTGTAAGATAATGTTAAAGAATTCTTGGGAATATCAAACATCATAAAAAAGAATAAGGCGATGCCGTCTGAAAAAACTTTCAGACGGCATCGTACTGGATTCCGCGTCAGATTGCGCTACCGCCGACAGTCAGCCCGGCATCAATCCTCAGAGTCGGTTGTCCGACGCCGACAGGAACGCTCTGCCCCTCTTTGCCGCAGACGCCGATGCCGCTGTCGAGCGCGGTGTCATTGCCTATCATGGAAACATGTTTCAGCACTTCAGGGCCGTTACCGATGATGGTCGCGCCTTTGACAGGATATTGCAGTTTGCCGCCTTCCACCCACCATGCTTCGGATGCGCTGAACACGAACTTGCCGCTGGTAATGTCCACTTGTCCGCCGCCGAAGTTGACGGCGTAAATGCCCTTGTCGATGGACGCGATGATTTCTTCCGGCTCATAGCCGCCGTTTTCCATAAAGGTATTGGTCATGCGCGGCATAGGCGCAGAAGCGTAACTTTCGCGGCGGCCGTTGCCGGTTGATTGCGTGCCCATCAGGCGGGCGTTGGTTTCGTCCTGCATATAGCCGACCAAAATACCGTCTTCGATCAATACAGTGCGGCGGGTTTCATTGCCTTCGTCGTCGATATTGAGCGAACCGCGTCTGTCGACAATATCGCCTTGATCCACAACGGTAACGCCTTTGGCGGCCACGCGCTCGCCGATTCGGCCGGAGAAAACGCTGGTTTCTTTGCGGTTGAAATCGCCTTCCAAACCATGCCCGACCGCTTCGTGCAGCAACACGCCCGGCCAGCCGTTGCCCAAAACGACGGTCATCTCGCCGGCAGGCGCAGGACGGGATTCGAGATTGGTCAGGGCTTGTTTGACGGCGGAATCGACAAACCGATGCACCAAGTTTTCATCGAAATACGCCAAATCATAACGCCCGCCGCCGCCCGCGCTGCCCTGCTCGCGACGCTCGCCCTGCTTGGCAATGACGGTGACGTTCATGCGCACCATCGGGCGGATATCGGCAGCGTGTTTACCGTCCAGACGGGCGATGTACACCATGTCGTATTCGCAGGTCAAACCGGCCATCACTTGCACGATACGCGGATCGGCGGCTTTGGCCAGCGTTTCAACTTTGTTCAACAGCGCGACTTTGGCAGCGGAATCGAGGCTGGCAATAGGGTCTATCGCCATATGGACAGGCTTGCCGTAGGCAGGTGTCGGCACTTTGACGCTGGCCTCGCCACCGGCCGCACCAATCACGCGAACTGCTTTGGCAGAGCGGTTGATCGAATCGATACACAGGCTGTCGGCGTAGGCAAAAGCGGTTTTATCGCCCGAAACGGCACGCACGCCCACGCCCTGATCGATTTGAAAACTGCCCGATTTAACGATGCCTTCTTCCAAATGCCAGCTTTCATAGGCAGTGCGCTGACAATAGATGTCGGCATAATCGACATGGTTGGCGCCGATAATGCTCAGGCTTTGGGCGAGCAAATCGGGGGAAAGATGGTTGGCTTCGAGCAAATCTCGCTGTACGGCGGCGTAGGTTTGTTGCATAATTTTTCAGACGGCCCGACAAGCAGGCAAAGTTAATTTGGCCTTGATTATACGGTATTTTATATGGCTTTGGATATGTTGATTGCTTGGGTTTATGAGTGATTGAAACAAATCAAAAGGCCGTCTGAAAGATAGGGTTGAAATGTTTGCCTTACCCTATTTCAACGTCAACCGCGTAAAGAAGATAAGAAATCATCGTAGGATTGATGCAGCGCAGGCTGATAAAGATTCAAATAAATAGATTGGAATTGAAATGAAAAAGTTACTTGTTGTATTGCTAGGACTGGCAAGTCTTAATGTTTATGCCAACGGCTGCGGCGGTGAATACCAACCTGCAACTGGAACCTGTCGTATTATCGACAGCTCGGGCAGGCAAATTCTATATAACGTTGGCAGACCACAATCTTCTAATAGTGGTTATTCTCAAAACCAACCAAACGTTGTCAATATCGATGTTCCTTCAAAATATGGAGCATGGGCAGTAAATTTTAAAACAGGTATTGCTGGTGGTGCACTTGAGATGGACTCACTTGCTGCTGCCAAAAGAGAAGCTATTAAAACCTGTGAACGAGGTGGGAAAAATAAACCGTGTAAAGTTTTGGCTTGGGTACGTAATGGATGTATTGCAGTTGCTCAGGGAAAAGATGGGACACTTTTTTTTGGAACGAAAAATACTGGCAATACTGAAGAAGAAGCTTTAATAAAATGTCAGGAATCTGGTAGTCCTCAATGTTCTATCGTTGCGAACGAAGGTTGCTCACTACCTAAATTCTAATAGACAAAGTGCCGTTATTTTATATCGCTTTGGATATGTGCTTGCTTGGGTTTATGAGTGATTGAAACAAATCAAAAGGCCGTCTGAAATATAGGGTTGAAATGCTTGCCTTACCCTATTTCAACGTCAGCCGCGTAAAGAAGATAACGAATCATCGTAGGATTGATGCAGCGGCAGGCTGATAAAGATTCAAATAATAAATAGATTGGAATTAAAATGAAAAAGTTACTTGTTGTATTGCTAGGACTGGCAAGTCTTAATGTTTATGCTGCTGACCCCGCAACCAGAGGAGCATTGCAAAACAATCCGGCGCTGTGTCAGTATGGCTATAATCCCAACTGTACGTCGTCTCGTCAGTATCAACAAAATCAACCTACGGAAATTGTTAATATCAATGTTCCTTCAAAATATTTGGCGCTGGCCATAAATACAAAAACAGGTATGTCAGGTGGTGCACTCGATATGGATTCTCGGGCTGCTGCAGAGAGAGAAGCCATCAAAACTTGTGAACGTGGAGGAAGTAATGCTCCATGTAAAGTACTTGTATGGGCGCGAAATGGCTGTGTTGCCAGTGCACACGGTGATGAAGGTAAGAGACCAAGACTATTCTCAGTTACAGGGAAACCTGGATTTGCTGAAGCAGAAGCTTTAAGAAGATGTCGCGCGGCAGGTGTCCCTGGATGCAGGATTTTAATCCCAGAAACTTGTTCACTGCCTAAATTCTAATAGACAAAAGGCCGTCTTTATTCAGACGGCCTTTTCAATCACGGCAAAGCCTATACCGCAATTTAATTTCCATACGAAACAATATATTACATCAAAATCCCTTATTTTTTCAATTTTGCTATTGATAATAGTTATTATTAGCGTATAATCAAAACCACTCGGAAGACGTCCTAATCCGAGCCATTAAACGACAGATTTTATCCCCCTCTTTCTCATTATCTCTTGATACTCGGAGTGCGCATATACGAAACATACCTGTTCCCCTTTATATCAGATACTCAAAACCGAAAACATGAAACCCACTGCCGATACAGTGGGTTTCGTGTTTTGTGGCGTTCGGTTTATCAGGCTTGGAACTGCTTATCAGGCCGTCTGAAACCGAATAAGCCTGACTATCGGCAGGTTTTCATATTCAACTTGCCATAACGACCGACAATGTTTCTGATGTCTTGGGCATCGCGCTCGTCGACCGCCATAAAGACCACGGTCATGCGCGCCACGCTCAAACCGGTATCGGGTGCGCTTCTGTCTTCCTGTTCGACAATGCGCGCACCGCCGAAACCTGCGCTGGACAAGCGTGAAATCAAAACTTGGGCGGAAGAGCGGCTGCGTGTTACGTCAATACTGATTTCGCCGTTGTGAATGCTGCCGCTAAAGCCGCGGCTGCCCAAGGCATCAAGCTGGGCGGAAGTGTCGCCGTCGGCAGGCAAGACCACGCGGAAGGTTTTGGAAGAAGTCTCGCCACCGGATGCGCCGTTGCGTTTTTCGATACTGCGGCTGGCCGCATGAGGCCATTTGCCCAACAGGCCTTTGATGCGGTGGTAATCGTCTTCATCCATCACCACGGTGGCGCTGCTGGTACACAAGCGTTCCACGCCGGCCGCGCCCATTTCTTCTTCAGCGGCGCGACGCTCTTGCGCCTCTTTCTCGCGGCGCATTTTTTCTTTTTTCTCTTTCAACTGCTGCGCTTCTTGCTTTTTACGCAAGGCTTCCGCTTCTTCGGATTCAGGTTCGGCCATAATCAGGCCGTCTGATTCAACCACCACCCAATCGGGTTGCGATGCCTGCTGAGGCTCGGCTTTGGGTGCGTCCAAAGAAGACGGGCGCAATAATTCGTGTGTACTGCCTTCCAAAGCAGATTCGGGTTTGGCGGTTTTATGTTGTGTCCGATAGGCAACCATGCTGCCAAAAACAATGATGTTGAGTGCGACCAATACCGCAAACAGCCATTTCATGATGCGCTTTCCTTTTTATTGTCCGTTGCGATGGGCAATCCAATGCAAGAGCCCGTGAATCACGAGATTATCGACGATTTTCACTTGATTGTCATGAACAAATGACTCCGGCAGCGCCTGCACGACTCTGGCTGCGCCGCCGCCCGTGATAATGATATCGACCGGTTTGCCCTCGCCCGTTTTGTCTTTCAGACGGCCATGCATCATCATCAACGCGCCGCAAACGGCATCCATCATGCCGCTGGCAATGGCGTTCGGCGTTGTGGTTGGGAACGGATATACCTTGCCGATGGGGCGGTTGAGGTTGGCGGTTTTGAGCGCCATCGCCTCTTTCATCAAGTGGAAACCGGGCATGATGGTGCCGCCGAGATAATGATTGTCTTCCGTCAGCGCGTCGGTGGTTATGGCGGTACCGCAGCTGACGACGACGCAGGCGTTTTGCGTAAAGCGGCGGCTGCCCAGCGCATTAAACCAACGGTCGGAGCCATGTTCTTCAGGGCGGCGGTAATGGTTGCGGATACCCAAAGCCTGCGGCATGGAAGACAGCCATTCGACCGGACGGGTTAATTGTTCTTCAACCATCGCTTTTTTTACCGAACCGCACACGGCGCAACCGACAATCTTCACATCTTCATCGGCAAATTGCAGCCATTCTTCGCCCAGCTGGGTCAAATCACGATACGGTGCGCGGCCAACTTCGGAAAATGTGCCGTTCTCCACCCACGCCCATTTCAACTGACTGTTGCCGCCGTCCAGCAGCAAAAAGCGTTCCGGTTTGGCAGCGGCAGGTTGTGCCGGTCGGTTATCCGGGCGCAAACTGATTTCGCCGCTGACGATGGTTTTCTCGCCCTTGTCCGTCAGCAAACGCAACGCGCCTTGCGCATCCACGCCTTTGACTACGCCTTCGTGGACAACGCGTCCTTCCTGAAGCAGCAACACTGGTCTGTCCGTATCGCGGTTGGCGGCATCGTATTCGCCGACACATGACGCAAATCCGTTTTGCGCGTATTCGTTCAACAGTGCATCGAGTTGCGCCAATACCGCATTCAACAAGGTTTTGACGCTTACGCCCTGCTTAGAGGCCGTCTGAAACAAGGCCTGCACGGAAGTGGCGTTTTCAACTTCTTTCGGCAATACAAAATTAATGCCGATGCCGATGACGGCGACAGTCTTATTCTCTACCCGAGCCGTTTCAATCAAAATACCGGCCAATTTATCGTTGGCCACGACCAAATCGTTCGGCCACTTGATCTTCACGTCCAAACCAATATCGGCAAGCGCGCGTCGGCAAGCCAATGCCACTACTAACGCCAGCGAACCCAGCTCATACTGCGGCTTGTCAAACGCCCAGCCCAAGCTGAACATCAGACATTCGCCCTGTCGGTTAACCCAGCTTCGCCCTTGCCGTCCGCGGCCTTTGGTTTGGAAATGCGCCACACACAAGGCCTTATGCGCCAAATCTGCCGACTGGCGCGCCAATGCCATGATTTCATCGTTGCTGGACGAACATTCGTGTTTCAACTGCGCACGAAAACCCTGTTTCCCGGCCATTTGTTGCAGAGATTCTTCGGCAAACACAGCCAAAGGGCGCACCAAGCGCCATTGCCCGTCGTGCTGGCGCAGCAAACCGCGGATATGACCCGGCATCTGCTGCCAGAATCCGTTTAATTGTTGCGGCTTCATCCCGACCACACGCGCCAACTGAGAAACGTGTTGCGGCAGGCCGTCTGAAAGCGCGGCGAGCAAGGCCCAATGGCGGCTGTTCAAATCCGTCATTCGCCTCCTCCGACTTCGCGGATTTTCGCCAATGTTTTGGTGGTCGAAGTCTGGTGTAAAAACGGAATCGAAAATACTTTGCCGCCACGCGCAAACGTCTCGGCCGCACCGACAATCTTATCCACAGGCCAGTCGCCGCCTTTAATCAACACATCGGGTTTGACCATTTCAATCAGCGCGACCGGCGTATCGTCATCAAACCATGTGACCAAATCCACGCTCTCCAATGCTGCTGCCACTGCCGCGCGGTTTTCCAAAGAATTAATCGGACGGTCGTCCCCTTTGCCCTGACGGCGCACCGAAGCATCAGTATTCAACGCCAATACCAAAGCCGCACCGGCCGATCGCGCCTGCGCCAGATAGGTTACATGACCCCTATGGAGGATATCGAAACAGCCGTTGGTAAACACCAGCGGACGGGGCAATGCCGCCAAACGCTCCGCCAGCTTTTCGGGCGGACAGATTTTGGATTCGAATTCTGGAGCTGGCCATTCGGACATGATGCGGTTCCTTTGGGAATGAAACAGAAAATAATCGGGGTATTATAAAGGATAACGGCGAAACACCATAAAAAGATACCGAACGGTACAATATTCGGGCTTGATTGCGTATTCATTGATATTTGATAACACGGCAAATGCCATTTTTGCCGATGCCATGATGAAACGGTTTGATAAATACTTTTTTGAAACCCAATTAAATCTGAAGTAAAATTCGGGTATAAATGGAAAAAGCCTGCATACAATATGCAGGCTTTCATCTGGGGTGGCTGATGGGGCTCGAACCCACGACAACTGGAATCACAATCCAGGGCTCTACCAACTGAGCTACAGCCACCGTAAAAATTGGCACGCCCGACAGGAATCGAACCTGTAACCCCCGACTTAGAAGGTCGGTGCTCTATCCGGTTGAGCTACGGGCGCTCATGCCGATTCGTGCGAAGAATTTTGTGGTCGGGGCGGTGGGATTCGAACTCACGACCCTCTGCTCCCAAAGCAGATGCGCTAACCGGGCTGCGCTACGCCCCGACTGAAGACCTGAACTATACAGACCCTTTTCAACCCGGTCAACACTTACTTTGCTTTATTTTTTCATTTCTTGGTTATCTTATTATTTTTAATCGTTATTTATTTTTATGTTTCGTAACCAGGGTCACTCTTTTGTGTCAGGCCGTCTGAAAAATGCGATAATTTAAACGCAATATTTATCCCTATTGAGGAGGAAAAATCATGGCTGCACAACTTATAGACGGAAAAAAAATCTCCCAACAACGCATCGAGGCGGTCGCGCAGGCGGTAAAAGCACGTCAGGAAAAAGGTTTGCACACGCCTTGCTTGGCAGTAGTATTGGTTGGCGACGACCCTGCCAGCGCGGTTTATGTACGCAATAAAAAACTGACCTGCCAAAAAAGCGGCATAGAATCGCGCTCTTATGAGCTGCCGTCTGAAACCACGCAAGACGATTTGCTGAAACTGGTGGACGAATTGAACAGCGACCCTGCCGTCGACGGTATTTTGGTGCAACTGCCGCTGCCGGCTCACATCGACAGCCAAGCGGTTTTGGAGCGTATCGAGCCGCATAAAGATGTGGACGGCTTCCACCCTTACAACGTCGGCCGCCTGGTCGTCAAAATGCCGCTGATGCGCCCTTGCACACCCAAAGGCGTGATGACTTTGTTGGAAGCCTACGGTATCGACCCGAAAGGCAAAAAAGCGGTCGTCGTCGGCGCATCCAATATTGTCGGCCGCCCGCAAGCGTTGGAATTGCTGCTGTCCCGCGCGACGGTAACCATCTGCCACAGTGCCACGCAAAACCTTGCCGATGAAGTTGCTGCCGCAGATATTTTGGTGGTCGGCGTTGGCATTCCGAATTTCGTCAAAGGTGAATGGGTCAAACCCGGTGCAGTGGTTATCGATGTGGGCATCAACCGCTTGGACGACGGCAGCCTGTGCGGCGACGTGGAGTTTGATGTTGCCAAAGAACGTGCTTCCATGATTACGCCTGTTCCCGGCGGCGTCGGCCCGATGACGATTGCCACTTTGTTGGAAAACACGGTACACGCGGCCTCATTGCACGATTAATCGCTGTCATTAAGTTAGGCCGTCTGAACATGGTTTTTCAGACGGCCTGACCTGTTTTTTTGCTTTTTACCTTATTGGCTTCACATGTCCTTACTCTCTTCCCACACCGACAACCCGACTTTCCGCAACACCTCCTATATCCTGATGGGCTTGGCCTTGCTGATTGTCTTGCACTACCATTTTCTGCCGCTGCTGCTGTCGGTTATCCTGACCTATATCTTTATTACGCGCACCAACGGTGTCATCCTCAAACTCCGCCGCCGCGTTTTGCCGCGCAACACGCGGCTGCATAAATCGCTCAACGCGCACAATATCAACCTGATTTCCACCACGCTGACGCTGGCCATCGTGTTCAGCATCATCACGATGATGTCTTTAGGCATTTACCACCTGATACACGGCGGACACGTCGGCTTTATGTTGGCCAAGCTGGCGGCGATTTTGGAAGACACCAAAAACAGCCAAGACCTGCCTGCGGCCATTCTCAATATGCTGCCCAACAATATGGCCGAAATCAAAGCTTCGGCGATCAAGCTTATTGAAGAATACCGCGCCGCGCTGACCCGTATCAGTAAAAACAGCATCACGTCCTTCGTGTACATCCTCATCGGCATCATCATCGGCGCCATGCTCAGTTTCCACCGCCTGAAAATGCGCAAAAACCGCCACAAAATGCCGCTGTTTAAAGCCGAATTGATGCGGCGCATCGTCAATTTTGAAACCAGCTTTGAACGCGTGTTCCTCGCCCAAGTCAAAATCTCGCTGATCGACACCTTCCTGACCGGCCTGTACCTCTACCTGGTTTTGCCGCTGTTCGGCGTTGACCTGCCGTTTAAAATGACCGTCCTGATCGTCGCCTTTATCGTCGGCCTGATTCCGGTGGCGGGCAACCTGATTTCCAACACCATCATCATTATTTTGAGCCTCGGCGCATCGCTGTACGTCGCACTCGCCTCGTTGGTTTTCCTTGTTGTCATCCATAAGCTTGAATATTTCCTCAACGCCAAAATCATCGGCTCGGAAATCGAATCCAGCGCATGGGAATTGCTGGTGGCGATGGTCGTCTTTGAACGCATTTTCGGCATCGGCGGCATCATCGTCGCGCCGGTTTATTACGCCTATCTGAAAAACGAATTGAAACTGCGAAAATTGATTTAATCAGTTGCATTTATACACATCAAAGGCCGTCTGAAAACGACAATCGGGTTTTCAGACGGCCTTTGCTTTACCTTTTCTTACACTTTACGGCATAATGGCAGCCACGCATTTCTAGAAGAAAGATAAACAATGTCAACCAAAACCCCTTCCCTATTCGGCGGCGCGATGATTATCGCCGGTACGGTTATCGGCGCAGGCATGCTTGCCAACCCGACCGCCACCTCCGGCGTATGGTTTACCGGCTCGCTGGCCGTGTTGCTGTACACCTGGTTTTCCATGCTCTCCAGCGGCCTGATGATTTTGGAAGTCAATACCCATTATCCGCACGGCGCCAGCTTCGACACCATGGTTAAAGACCTGCTCGGCCCGACTTGGAACGTCATCAACGGCGTTGCCGTCGCTTTCGTTTTATACCTGCTCACCTACGCCTACATCTTCGTCGGTGGCGACCTGACAGCCAAAGGCATCGGCAGCGCGGTAGGCAGCGAAATCTCGCTCACCGTCGGGCAACTCGTCTTCTTCGGCATTCTCGCCTTTTGCGTTTGGGCATCAGCACGCTTGGTTGACCGCTTCACCAGCATCCTCATCGGCGGCATGGTATTGACCTTTATTTGGGCAACCGGCGGTCTGATTGCCGATGCCAAAATGCCTGTCTTGTTCGACACCCAAGCCCCTGCCGGCACCAGCTACTGGATTTATGTCGCCACCGCCCTACCCGTTTGCCTTGCCTCATTCGGTTTCCATGGCAACGTTTCCAGCCTGCTCAAATACTTTAAAGGCGACGCGCCCCAAGTAGCCAAATCCCTGTGGTCGGGTACGCTGATTGCCTTGGTGATTTACGTCCTCTGGCAAATCGCTATCCAAGGCAACCTGCCGCGCAACGAGTTCGCACCGGTTATCGCCGCAGAAGGCCAAGTTTCCGTCCTGATCGAAACGCTGTCCAAGTTCGCCCAAACCGGCAATATGGACAAAGTGTTGACACTGTTCTCCTACATGGCGATCGCAACGTCCTTCCTCGGGGTAACGCTCGGCCTGTTCGACTACATCGCCGACATTTTCAAATGGAACGACAGCATCTCCGGCCGTACCAAAACCGCCGCGCTGACCTTCCTGCCGCCTTTGATCTCCTGCCTGCTCTTCCCTACCGGCTTCGTTACCGCCATCGGCTACGTCGGCCTGGCCGCAACCATCTGGACAGGCATCATCCCCGCCATGCTGCTCTACCGCTCGCGCCATAAATTCGGCATCGGCAAAAACTACAAAGTTTACGGCGGATTCTGGCTGATGGCTTGGGTCTTCCTCTTCGGCATCATCAACATTGCCGCCCAAATACTGAGCCAAATGGAACTTGTTCCCGTATTTAAAGGTTAAATTCCCTTAAGGCCGTCTGAAACACCCTCTTTCAGACGGCCTAATTCATTATTTTCCGCTAAAATACCCCCTTTCCCCCAACGAACACCGTCCATGTACGACAATATCCGCTTCCATCTCGACGAAGATTATCCCGACCAGCTCCCGCCCGAAAACGCCGCCACCCATATCGGCATGTACTGGCAGTGGGCAGCACAGGCAGGCCTCGTCAACCCCGTCTGGCAAACCGCCCCCGAAACCGCAGCCGACTTCGCCGCCATGACCTCGGGCAAAATCAGCGGACGGCACTTCCTGCTCAAACACATGGACGGCGCATTGACGGCGGACGACTTTACCGAACTCGGTCAACGGTTTACCGAGTTCTACTACACCGACGAAGAAGACGGCTACGGCGCATTTATGGAAGACTACGTCCTCGCCCTCGACACACCCTCGCTCGGCGGCTTCTACCACGTCAAAAACACCCCGGAAACCTTCGCCAAACTGACCCCCGTTTTTCAGACGGCATTTGAAAAATGGAAAAGCAGTTTGAAAGTAGAAAAATATTCGAAAGAATCCACACAATGAAGCCGAACTATTCTATCGACATTGCTATTAACTGCTTCCGTCCAGGTGGCGGCATGGAAAGCTACACTTTCGACCTGGTCCGTGGTTTAAACGCACACGGCATCAAACCTACCGTCTTTGCTGCACAAATCGATACAACGATTCCTGAATACCGCCAAGTTGATACGCATCACGTCAATCAAAAAAAGATTCCAAAAAAGTTGCGTCCTTTTTTCTTCAGTATGCAATTGGCCAAACTCCGGCAAAACAGAAATATTCCCCTTATTGCCTGCAATCCCAGTGATTATGCTGATATCTTTGTCTGCGGCGGTACACACTTAGGTTACCTGCACAACATGGGTAAAACCCCAAACCTACTTGATAGACTCATCATTCGGCGTAACCGCACCAACTACTCAACGGCAAAATTGATCATGGCGCATTCACACCTAATGCAACACGAGTTGATCAACCTCTATGGGGTACCTTCTGAAAAAATCCATGTTATCCATCCACCTGCCGATACTGCACGCTTCTACGCTAAACCGGAAGAAATTCCTGCAACTCGTGCGAGATACGGATTTAAAGACGACGAAACTATTTTCCTATTTCCATCAACCGGACACACCCGAAAAGGTTTGGATTTATTAGCAGAATTTTTCGAGCATACCGATTTACCCATCAAACTGGCTGTTGCCGGATCGCCCTTACCTCGACCAATGGACAACGTCATTGAGCTTGGTTTCTGCAAAAATATGCCTGAACTTTACCGAGCTGCTGACTTCACTATCATGGCATCACTGTACGAACCATTCGGACTGGTTGGCATAGAATCTATTTTGTGCGGAACCCGAGTTGTTTTCTCCGACAATATGGCATGTACCGAAGTCATGAACGAAAATGCAGGCTTCTTTTTCTCACGTCAAAACCCAGAAACATTGGCACAAGCCATCACTCAAGCAGTTTCTTTCAAACGGCAGGGAAAACACAAAATTACCTCTCCTATGCAGGCATTAACCTATAATCCCACCTTAACGCATCATATCGACCAAACTCTCAATATGTTGAAGGCCGTCTGAAAACAATATTTAGGAACACCATGAAACTCATCATTCTCGACCGCGACGGCGTCATCAATCAAGACCGCGACGATTTCGTCAAATCCGTTGACGAATGGATTCCCATCGAAGGCAGCATGGATGCCATCGCCTTTTTAACGCAGGTAGGCTACACCATCGCCGTGGCCACCAACCAATCCGGTATCGGCCGCAAATACTTTACCGTGCAAGACCTGACCGAAATGCACGCGAAAATGCACCGCCTTGCCGTTCAAGCAGGCGGTACCATCGACGGCATTTGGTTTTGCCCGCACACCGCCGCCGACAACTGCGAATGCCGCAAACCCAAGCCCGGCATGATTATCGACATCATCGAACGCTTCAAGGCCAATGCCGCCGAAACCTGGCTGGTCGGCGACAGCCTGCGCGACCTGCAGGCCATTGATGCCGCAGGCGGCAAATCCGCGCTCGTCCTGACCGGCAAAGGCAAAAAAACGCTGGCCAAACACGAGCAAGACCTGCCCGAACACACCCAAGTCTTCGACAACCTGCTGGCTTTCTCGCAATACATCATGCGTGAAAACACACAAATCGAAGAAGCCACGCAAGCCATCCTATAAACGACAAGGCCGTCTGAAACTGCCGACAACGGCGTTCAGACAGCCTTCAAACGACAGACTTTTCCCCGATATGCTGATTATCCGCAACCTGATTTACTGGTTCATCCTTTCCTCTAGCATTATTTTGCTGTTCCCCTTTATGCTGCTTGCCCTGCCCTTCCAAGGCGGTGCGCACAAAATGGCGCAAATTTGGGTACGCATCCTCAACTGGTCGCTCAAGCACGTCATCGGTTTGAACTACACCTTAAGCGGCGCGGAAAACATTCCAAACCACCCCGCCATCATCTGCGCCAAACACCAAAGCGGCTGGGAAACCCTCGCCCTGCAAGAGATTTTTCCGCCACAAGTCTATGTTGCCAAACGCGAACTGTTCAAAATCCCTTTCTTCGGCTGGGGCTTGAAGCTGGTCAAAACCATCGGCATCGACCGCAGCAACAGCCGCGAAGCCAACAAACAACTTTTAGAACAAGGTCTTGCGCGTAAAAACGAAGGCTATTGGATTACCATTTTCCCCGAAGGCACACGCCTGCCGCCCGGCGAAAAAGGCCGCTACAAACTCGGCGGCGCGCGCATGGCAAAAATGTTCGAGATGGACATCGTCCCCGTCGCGCTCAACAGCGGCGAGTTTTGGCCGCGCAACTCCTTCCTCAAATATCCGGGCACGGTCAGCGTCATCATCGGCAAACCCATTGCCCACAACAACGGCAATGAAGCCGAACTCATGGCCCAATGCGAGCAATGGATTGAAAGCCAACAGCCCCTGATTACCGGACAAGGTCCGTTCGCGCCCAAAACCAAATAAATCATTCCATCGGGTGGGCCGCTATGCCCGCCTTTCCATGCCGTCCAATATTTCCATTAATATCATGCCCCGCCTCCATACCCACACCCTTTCAGACGGCCTCACCATTCATATCCAGCTCAAACGCAGCGCCAAGAAAAACCTCATCTTGCGCCCCGTTTCCGCCGATACCGTCAGCATCAATATCCCTCCGTTTGTTACCCAGCACACCTTTACCCAATGGCTGAACGACAACGAAGCCATCCTGCGCCGTACCCTAAACAAAACACCGGCCCGACAAACACCTACCGACTCGCTTCCCGAATGGATTTGGTATCAAGGCGTTCAGACGGCCTTGTCCGTCCACGCAGCCAACCACATCCAAATCAGGCCGTCTGAAATTCTGTTACCCGAAAAAGAAACCACCGCCCAACTTACCCATTTGCGCCGCTTCCTGCACGAGCGTGCGCACGAGTATCTGCTGCCGCGCCTCGAAGGCCATATCCGAACCACCCGCCTAACCCCGAGTGCCATTTCCCTTTCCAACGCCAAAACCTTCTGGGGCGTTTGCCGCCACACTACCTGCATCCGTCTCAACTGGCGGCTCATCGGTGCGCCCGAATATGTCGCCGACTACGTCTGCCTGCATGAACTCGCCCACCTGCGCCATCCCAACCACAGCCCTGCATTTTGGGCTCTGACCCACTCGCTCACGCCGCATGTTGACCAAGCCGAACAATGGCTGAAGGCGCACGGCGGCGAATTGTTCCACCTCGGCTAAGTCTTATCCGGCAGCATTTTTTTGCAAGCAAACACCAGCCCAAAGCAAAGAACCAACGCCCTCCAAACAAATCATGTAGCCGCGCGTAAAATCAAGTTTATCCGCTTGCCGCCCCTCATACCTGCCGATAAGATGATGTCGTTCTCAAAACCCTTTTCAGAAAGGAAAACCGATGACCAAAGCAAAATCGTTACTGGCCACCGGCATTTTGGCTCTTTTCTCCGCCACGGCATTCGCCTCCCCACTGCCTTCCGAAATCTACCGTCCGGATGGCGCGCACACCATCAAAGCCGATCATCAAGGCAACGGCGAATTTGAATACGAAGCCGAACTTTCCGGCCAACGCAATTCCATTCCTTCCTTGGCCAAAAAAGTGATCGCCCACGCGCGCAGCAAAGGTTTCCATGTGGTTGAGTCTGAAATCAAACACGACGATGCCGATCTGAAATTCAAACGCGGCAAACAAGAGCTGGACGTTTCCATCGAAGACAAAGGCCAAGGCCGTATCGAATACAAAGCCGATTTGGACTTGGACCAAAACTAAATCCGACTCGCAAATAAAGGCCGTCTGAAATCCCATCGGGTTTCAGACGGCCTTTTGTCGTCTTTATCAGGTATAATGGCACTCGGTTTGTAAAATTTCCGACTCAAAACATTGTACAATCTGCCCACTTATACCGATAACATCCCAAACATTGCCATGGAAAAACGTCTGCTCCTCCTCGCCATCCTTCCCCTTTCCCTTCACGCCGCCGATGTGCCGCCTGATGTAAAACCCGAGCTTCAAGTCAACACAGCCGAACCCCAACAACCCGAAACGCACAATATCCCTGCCGAGCAGACAAACAGGCCGTCTGAAAAAATCATCAACGTCGATGCCGATACCCTGCTTGCCAACACCGAATTACTGGCACGCGCCATGTATTCCGCCGTCGTCGCCCACAACATCCCCGGCATCAAAGCCGTTTTGCCCATTTACGAACAATGGCCAGAACACGACCGCGCCATGGCACGCTATGCCAAAGGTTTGCTTGCCCAATCCGAAGGACGCGCCGCCGAAGCCATCGGCCATTACCGCCGCTTTATCGCCGAGCAACCCGATGCCTCCGCCGTCCGCTGGCAGCTTGCGACCGCCTTGTTTGAAGACAAACAAAACGAAGCCGCGGCCGACCAGTTCGACAAACTGCAAACTGAGCCCCTCCCGCCTGCCTTGCAAGAACGCATCGAAACCTACCGCAAAGCCCTGCGCGAACGCGACTCATGGCAATTCAACGCCGGCTTGAACATCACGCGCGAGCAAAACATCAACCAAGCCCCCGGCCAACGCCGTCTGGGCAACCACCTGAGCGATGAACAATGCCGCGCCGTGCGCCTAGTCTATCCCGACGACGACTGCTTCCGAGGCTGGACATTCCCCGAACCCATCGATGCCACCGCCGTCCACTACCAAATCGGTGCAGAAAAAAAATGGTCGCTGCCACGCGGCTTCTATGCCACGGCAGGCGCAGACCATTACGGCAAAATCTACCCCAAACATACCAACTACAACGACCTCACCACACGCTTCTCGGCAGGCATCGGCTATGCCGACCAGCGCAACGATATCGGCATGACCCCGTTCCACGAGCGCCGCTTCTACGGCAACGACCCCTACACCTACACCAACGGCGCACGCCTCCACTACAACCATTGGTGGCAACCCAAGCTGCAAACCCTCAGCGCATTTGAAGCAGGCCGTCTGAAAAACAACCGCCGCGAGCGTTCCAACAACACCAGCCAACTGCTCAGCAACTCCATCGTGTACTACCGCAACGCGCGCCAATACTGGGTAGCCGGTATCGACCTCTACCGCGAACGCAACCGCGACGACAAAAGCGACAGCTTCAACCGCTACGCCCTGCGCACCACATGGGGACAAGAATGGCCCAAAGGCCTCTCCACCGTCCTACGCCTCAGCGCCGCCCAACGCCGTTACCAAGCCCCCAGCTTCTTCAGCAACGAACAAAACCGCCGCGACAAAGAAGCCTCCGCCTCCCTGAGCGTATGGCACCGCGCCCTCCATTTCAAAGGCATCACCCCGCGCCTGACCATCGCCCACAACAAAACATGGAGCAACGACAAGTTCTACGAATACGGCAAAACCAAAATGTTTGTCGAATTGAGCAAAACGTTCTGACAAATGGAACCAATCTGTGAATAAAGCAAAAATGCCTGTCCTGCATACTGATTTACAAGACAGATTCAAACTTTTACAGATACCGAATCAATAGATTTTTTAAGGCACAACGCCTTATTAAATTCATATTTATCAAATAGATAAAATCTAAGCCAATATTACTTTACAACGTAACGTACAACACCGCATAACGTTACAAAAAAATCAGGCCGTCTGAAACCCGACTTAGCGTTTCAGACGGCCTTAGTATTTGTTATCATATCCGTTCACACCTCTTCAGAAAGTATGATGATGAATGCTCTGAACAAAACCCTCTTATCCGTTTCTGTCGCGCTGGGATTGAGCGCCTGCGCTTCCGTCAAAACCGCAGACACCTACGACCTAGACTTCTCCAAACAAAAATACACCGAACAAAGCATCGAAGTGAACGGTCAGACGGTTAAATTCCGCGCTTACGAAAACGTGGTTTACGTCCGCAATCCTGTCGACACCCGCTACGAAATCATCAATATTTACGTCCCCGAAGCCTATTACAACGGCGGCGAGATAGACGGTTTTACCGCCGAAACCGCACCGATTTTCCTACCCAACCAAATCGGCGGCTATATGCCTGCCGAACCGGGCAAACCCGCTTTAGAAGGCAAAAGCGGCGAGCCTGAAGACAGTCAAAAATCACCGAATGCCGCGCTAACCGCCCTTTCCAAAGGCTACGTCGTCGCCTCCCCGGGCGCACGCGGCAGAACGGAATCCACCGGCAAAGCACCTGCCGCCATCGTTGATTTGAAAGCCGCCGTCCGCTATCTGAAAGCCAACGACAAAGCCATGCCCGGCGATGCCGAAAAAATCATCTCCAACGGCACAAGCGCAGGCGGTGCGATGTCCGCCCTTTTAGGCGCAACAGCCGACCAAAAAGATTACGAAAACCACCTCAAGGCCTTAGGTGCGGCAGACGGCAGCGACAAAATTTTCGCCGTATCCGCCTACTGCCCGATTACCGATTTGGACCATGCCGACATGGCTTACGAATGGCAGTTCAACGGCGTTAACGACTACAAAAAAATGAACATTTCCATGCTCGACTACCGCGTCAAACGCGAGCTGGTCGCCGGCACGCTGACCGATGACGAGAAAAAACTGTCCAACCTCCTCAAACCCTTATACCCCGCCTATCTCAACAGCCTGAACCTGAAATCCCCCGAAGGCAAACCCCTGACACTGGACACCCAAGGCAACGGCAGCTTTAAAAACCATATTGCCGGTTTACTTGCCCAATCCGCACAAACCCAGCTTGATGCAGGTAAAGACCTGAGCGACCGCACATGGCTGACCGTCCGCAACGGCAAAGTCGTCTCCGTCGATTTCGATGCCTACGCCAAAGCCGCCGGCCGCCAAAAAACACCGCCCGCCTTTGACGGCGTAGATTTAAGCGCAGGCGAAAACCAACTCTTCGGCACCAATACCGTCGATAAACGCCACTTCACCGCGTTCTCCATGCAACACAATACCGCCGCCAACGCCGAAATCGCAGATGAAGAAACCATCAAAATCATGAACCCGCTCAACTACATCGGCAAACCGGGCGTAAGCCTGCCGCAAAACTGGCGCATCCGTGTCGGCACCAACGACCGCGACACCTCACTGGCAGTCTCCGCCGTCTTAGCCGCCAAACTGCAAAACAACGGCCAAACCGTCGACTACGCCCTGCCTTGGGATGTCGGCCACGGCGGCGATTATGACTTAGACGAACTGTTTGCCTGGATGAATCAGGTCAGCCGTTCTGCAAAATAAGCATTCGCAACATAGATTGAGATGAGATTTAATATCCGTTTTAATTAAAGAAAGGCCGTCTGAAAATGTTCAGACGGCCTGTATTTTGATAAAAGCTCAAAGCCCTTTACTATATAAATGAAATTTTTAATAGCATTAAATGCTAACTTTAATAAATAAAATAATTATAAATTCTATAAAATAATTTAAATAAAGGAATTTTAGAATAAAATTGCTAAAACAAAAAACTAAGCCTTGTTTAATTCTGCTAAAACCTGTAACCTGTATCAAAAATAAACAAGAGAGTCCATCATGTCCCAACACCACCCTACCGACGATATTAAGATTAAAGAAGTCAAAGAGTTACTCCCTCCAATCGCACATTTGTATGAGCTGCCTGTTACGCCTCAGGTTGCCAATTTGGTTTATAAAACACGTCATGAAATTGCGGATTTGGTTCATGGCCGCGACAACCGTTTGCTGGTCATCATCGGCCCATGTTCGATTCACGATACTAAGGCGGCGGTTGAATATGCGCAAAAATTACTGCCCTTGCGCAAAAAATATGAGAAAGAGCTGCTGATTGTAATGCGCGTGTATTTTGAAAAACCGCGTACAACCGTTGGCTGGAAAGGCTTGATTAACGATCCGCACTTGGACGGTACGTTTGACATCAACTACGGCCTGCGCCAAGCGCGTCAGTTGTTGCTGACTTTGAACGAAATGGGCATGCCTGCTTCGACTGAATTCTTGGACATGATTACGCCACAATACTATGCCGACCTGATTTCTTGGGGCGCGATTGGTGCGCGTACGACTGAAAGCCAGGTACACCGCGAATTGGCCAGCGGCCTCTCCTGCCCTGTCGGTTTTAAAAACGGTACGGACGGCAATCTGAAAATCGCCATCGACGCCATCGGTGCCGCCAATCATCCGCACCACTTCCTGTCTGTAACCAAAGCCGGTCATTCCGCGATTGTCCACACCAGCGGCAACCCTGACTGCCATGCAATTTTGCGTGGCGGAAAAGAGCCTAATTACAGCGCGGAACACGTTAAAGACGCTGTTGCGCAGCTTCAAAAAGCCGGTGTGAGCAGCAAACTGATGGTGGACTGCAGCCATGCCAACAGCCGTAAAGACTTCCGCAAACAAATGGATGTAGCACGCGATGTTGCGGAGCAGCTGAAAGCCGGTGAAGAAAACATCATGGGCGTGATGGTGGAAAGCCACTTGGTTGAAGGCCGCCAAGACAAGCCTGAAGTTTACGGTCAAAGTATTACGGATGCCTGCATCGGTTGGGATACGACTGAAGAATTGCTGGCCCTGCTTGCCGAGGCGAAAGGTTACCAAGCGTAAGTGCGAAACCATTAAAAAGACCGGATATGTTCCGGTCTTTTTTGTGTCTGTCATTTTGATTTCTTTGCTTAAGATAACGCAAGTTTTAGTCATGTTTGACATCAAAACAATATGAGAAAAAATTCAGGCCGTCTGAAACCCCGATCACTCAGGTTTTCAGACGGCCTGCACTACTTTTCTTTTCAATTAAAACGTATGTTTAACCGTTGCAGTCACACTACGCGGCGTGCCGTAAACGTGAATATCCGGCATGGTGCGGTAGCGTTTGTTGAACACGTTTTCAAAGTCCAAACTGATGCGGGTGGATCTGCCGATTTTGTAATGCGCAGTCAAGTCCAGCGTTGCATACGGACGTTGGGTCAATGCGGCGGCGGCGGCCGGATTGATGTCTGCAGGGTATTCGTCCAGCGTGTGGCTTCGGCTTTGCCAGTTGACGTTGGCACCCAGGTTCAAACGGTCGGTCACGTCATACGCGGTAAAGAGTTTGAACAAATGAACCGGGTAAGACGGATGCAGTTGAACCCCTTCGCTGTCTTTGATTTTGGAACGTGCATAAGACGCATTCAACAGCCATTTGTCGCTCAGGCGGCCGCCGACAGAGAGCTCCACGCCTTTTGTTGTGGTGTTGTCGGCTGCACGGTAGTATTCCTCGCCATTCGCGAATTTGCCTGCAACAACGCCCAAATGGTCGCGTTTGTTCATAAAGACGGAGGCGGAAGCATTCAGACGGCCTTCAAACCATGAGGCTTTCAAACCGGTCTCGTAGGTTTTGCCGCGCTGCGGTTTGAGTGCTGCGCCGTCTTTGGTCAGGTAACGCACTTGCGGACGGAAAATGGTGGTGTAAGACGCATAGGCAGTCAGATTGTCGCCGATGTCGTAGGTTACGCCCAAATAAGGAATGAAAACGTTTTGTTTGTGGCTGCTGTGTGCGAATTTGTTGCGGTCAGTGCTGTAACGGTAACGCCAATCCACAAAACGGCTGCCGCCGATAAAGGCGAGCTTGTCGGTCAGTTTGAAACGGGTCGAGCCGTAAACCGACAGGTTTTTCATGCGTGAAAAACCATCGCGCAGATACGGCATATCGGGTTTGGCGATGTTGCCGTCAAATTTACGCAAATCGGGAATCATCGACTCGCCTTCTTCATAGAAAGAAAGGTTTTCTTTGTTGTCCTGATAGCTGATGCCGACATTGAACTCGTGCGAGCGGCCCAGCGCTGGATAATTGCCGTCCAAGGCCAGCGCAAAATTCTGATCGCGGTATTTGCTGCGGTCGCGGTCTGAAGTGAAAAGTGCAGAGTAATCGGGATTGATTTCAAATGTACCGGCAATGCCTGAAACGATGTCGTTTTTACCAGAAACATGGCTGTAATCGCCTGTCAGTTTCCAGCCGTTGTCAAACTCATGGCTGAGGGAAGTAAATACTTCGGCACTGGTGTCTTTGCCGTATGCCCAGCGTGCGGAAGAATTGCTGCGTGGCGAAGATTCAAACGGTTTGAATCCGTCTTTGCGATTACCTGCTGCTGTCAGATAGCTGAAACGCGAGCTGCCGGTATTGCGGAAACGGTGTATTTCCGTACCGAGGCGCCATTGAGTTTGCGGTGTGAGATCGTAAGACAAAATGCCATAGAAAGTGTGATTATGGCGCGATGTGTTCGGCAGGTAATCGCCGCCGTGGTCGCTGACCAAAATGGCGCGGCCGCGCAAGGTATTGTCGGCATTCAGAGGATGATTGGCATCAAGGACGAAACGGTAGTGGTTCCACGAACCGACACCGGCTTCCACGCTGATGGCTGGTTTGGCAGTCGGTTTTTTGCGTTCCAACGCAACCGTACCGCCCGGCTCGCCCATACCGCCGTTGGACAAACCGCTTGCGCCGCGTACGACGACGACTTGTTCGTACAACGTGCTGTCCAGATTGTTGGTGCCGCGGCGGATGGCTTTACCGTCGTAAAGGAATTTGGGCGCGCCGTCCACGGAAATGCTGTCAATCGCCTGACTGCGCGAAATAAATTGGCTGTGGCCGGAGACGTTGTTGCCCATTTTGCTGTGGAACACGCCCGGTGTTTGTTTCAACACGTCCTGCAAGGTATCCAAACCTTGGTCGTCCATTTGTTTTTCGGTAACGACGGACAAAGACTGTGGCGTTTCACGCTGGGTCAGGCGAATGCCTGTCGCGGCGGAAGATGCGGGAATGGTGTAGTTGGAAGTAGTCTGTTTTCCGACACCTTGGACGGTAACTGTCGGTAAATCGACACGTTCTTGCGGCTGGCTATTTTCTACTTCGGTCGCGAAAGAATACGCCGAACACAAAGCCAGACTGACGGCAAAGCTTAATTTGCCATAGGGAAATACGGGTAGTGACATAGCTTCTCCAGTTAGCTGATGTTTTAATTTGGTGGCAGATTCTATCAAAAAGATGTAGTCCGATGAAACTATGTTCCAATCCCTATTTTCTAAGTAGTTTGTTTAATTAGAAATATTTATTTGTTTGCTAGTTATAAATAACTAAAAAGGCCGTCTGAAAACTGAATCATCAGGTTTTCAGACGGCCTTAATCTTTTTATCACAAAAAATCAGTCTGCCAATTTTCGTGCCAATTCTGCCAAACGTTTACCTTGTGCGAAGGCAATGTCGTTTTCTTCGGCGGTCAATGCCGGCTTACTGTCGTGGCCGGAAACATGGCTTGCGCCGTAAGGCGTGCCGCCGCTTTGGGTATTGCTGAGCGCGGATTCGGTATAGGGAATGCCGCTGATGACCATGCCGTGGTGCAACAGGGGCAGCATCATGGTCAGCAGGGTAGTTTCTTGGCCGCCGTGCAGCGAAGATGTGCTGGTGAATACGGTGGCAGGTTTACCGACGAGTTCTGCGCCGAGCCAAAGGGGAATGGTGCCGTCGATAAAGTATTTCATTGCGGCGGCCATATTGCCGAAACGTGTCGGGCTGCCGAGCGCGAGGCCGGCGCAATTTTTGAGGTCGTCGGCAGTCGCATAGGGCGCGCCTTTGTCGGGAACGGCTTTTTCAACGGCTTCGCAAACGGTGGAAACTTTGGGCACGGTACGCAACACGGCTTCGCAACCGTCCACGCTTTCGATACCGCGTGCGATTTGGCGGGCAAGGTTGCGCGTGCTGCCGTTTTGGGAATAAAAGAGGACGAGGATTTTCAGGGGATTTGGGTTCATTTGGGGTTTCCGTTACAATGCTGTCAGGTTTCAGACGGCCTTTTGAATACTCGGGCCGTCTGAAAAGAAAAATTTCTATTCAAAAGTGGGAAAAGGTTATGCCGTTTTCGCAATGGTGGCAAGATTTTTTGAAAAGTAAGGGCGTGGCGTTTGCTTGGTTTGTCGTGCGCCGTTTTGATGACGAGCGTGTGCCGCAGGTGGCGGCAAGCATGACGTTTACGACGCTTTTGGCTTTGGTGCCCGTGTTGACGGTGATGGTCGTCATCGCTTCGGCCTTCCCCGTTTTCGACCAATGGTCGGGGGAATTTGTCTCTTTTATCAACCGCACCATTGTGCCGCAGGGTGCGGATATGGTGTTTGACTACATCAATGCGTTCCGCGATAAGGCCACCAAGCTGACGGCCATCGGCAGTGTGATGTTGGTCGTAACCTCGCTGATGCTGATTCGGACAATAGACAATGCGTTCAACCGGATTTGGCGCGTCAATTCGCAACGGCCCTGGATGATGCAGTTTTTGGTGTATTGGGCGTTGCTGACGTTTGGGCCTTTGTCTTTGGGCGTAGGCTTGTCGGTCGTGATCGGCCAGGTGCAATTGGTGGGCGGCTCGGAATGGCTGAGAGTTATCACTGCGGTTTCATTTATTACGGTGCTGCTGTGGGGCTTGTACCGCTTTGTGCCCAACCGTTTCGTACCGGCCAGCCATGCTTTGGTCGGCGCGGCCGTAACGGCGTTTTGCTTGGAAACGGCACGCTTTTTGTTCGCTTGGTACATGGGCAACTTTGACGGCTACAAATCGATTTACGGCGCATTTGCCGCAGTACCGTTTTTCCTGTTGTGGCTCAACCTGTTATGGACGCTGGTATTGGGCGGCGCGGTTTTGACCTCGTCCCTGTCCTACTGGCGCGGCGAAGCGTTCCGCCGCAGTCTGGATGCGCGCGGCCGCTTTGACGATGTATTGAAAATCCTGCTGCTGCTCGATTCTGCCCAACAAAACGGCAAGGCATTGCCGGTGCAGGAGTTCAGACGGCATATCAATATGGGCTTTGACGAATTGGGCGAACTTTTAGAAAAACTGGCGCGACACGGCTATGTCTATTCCGGCCGTCAGGGCTGGGTCTTGAAAATGGGGGCGGAATCCATCGACTTGGCGGAGCTGTTCAAACTCTTTGTCTACCGCCCGCAAACGCTCAACAAAGACAAGGTCAATCAAACGGTTGACCACATCATGCAGCCCTGCTTGGAAACCTTGAACATGACGCTTGCCGAGTTCGGCGCCCATACGAAAAAGCAATCCTCTTAAACCTGATGCCGTCTGAAAGCAAAAATATCAAGTTTCAGACGGCCTTTGCTATAATCGGCACACTACTGAATACAATATTCAACCTACAAGGAAAAATAGATGAAAACACCAGCCCTACTCTCTCTGCTCGGTTTGATTCCATCTGCCGCCTTTGCCGCCCACGGCGTAGGCCTCGGCCAACCGCCCAAATATCCGGCCAACTTCACCGCTTTCGAATACGTCAACCCCAACGCCCCTAAAGGCGGCACATTTACCACGCCTTTCCTCGGCGCTTTTGACACGCTTAACCCCTTTACCCTCAAAGGTAACCACGAATACGGCATCAGCATGCTGACGCTCGACACCCTGACCGAGCAAAGCATGGACGAACCTTACGCCGTTTACGGCCTGATTGCCGAAGACATCGCCCTGGCGCCGGACGGCCTTTCCGTTACCTTCAAAATCAACCCAAAAGCCAAATTCCACAACGGTGACCCCGTTTTGGCCAAAGACGTTGCTGCTTCATTTAACATCCTGACCAAAGACAAAGCCGCCGCCCCCATGTACCACTTCTACTGGAGCGACGTGGCCAAAGTAGAAACGCCCAACGACCGCACCGTCGTGTTCCGCTTCAAGCAGCGCAACTCAGAATTGCACATGATTCTCGGCAGCCTGCCCGTCTTCTCGCATAAAAGCTATCCAAAAGGCCTGGCCGCCGCGCCCAACAGCCTGCCCATCGGCTCCGGCCCCTACCGTTTTGCCAAAGCCGAAAACGGCCGCATCAGCGAGTTTGTCCGCGACAAAAACTACTGGGCGCAAAACCTGCCCGTACGCAAAGGCCGCTACAACTACGACCACATCCGCATCAAATACGTCAAAGACGAAGTTGTCCGCATTGAAGGGTTAAAAGGCGGCCAATATGACTTCGTACAAGAAAACGTCGCCCGCAACTGGGCGCGCGCCTACTCCGACGAAGTCCTCAAAAAACGCAACCTGTCCAAACACGAATGGCTGCAAAACAGCACCGCCGGCATGCAAGGCTTCGTCATCAATATGCGCCACAAGCCCTTGGACAATATTTACGTCCGCCGTGCCTTGATTGAAAGCTTCGACTACGAAAGCGTCAACAGCCGCATCTTCTACGGCGCATACCGCCGCACCGACAGCTTCTTCACCAACAGCACCATGGCCGCAACCGGCAAGCCCGACCGTGCAGAAACCGCATTGCTCAAATCATTGGGCACCAAGCTGCCCGAGGGCGTATTGGATCAAGACGTCCCTATGCCGCCGGTTACCGACCCCAAACTGGGCGTGCGCCCAAACCTGCTCAAAGCACGTGCCCTGCTTGAAAAAGGCGGCTATCAATACAAAAACGGCAAAGCAGTGGACAAACAAGGCAAACCGCTGACCTTTGAATTCCTCGCCCCAAGCAAAAACTACGAACGCATTACCGCCAAATGGCAGCGCGACCTCGCCAAAATCGGCATCACCATGAACGTGCGCACCGCCGATTCCGCCGTGTACCAAAAACGCATGAACGACTTCGATTTTGACGTGACCACAGGCTACTACGGCAACAGCGAAAGCCCCGGCAACGAGCAATACGACTACTTCAGCTGTGCCGCCGCCAAAACCGAAGGCAGCCGCAACCTATCCGGCGTCTGTCATCCCGCGGTTGAAAAACTGCTGACCCATTTCAACAGCTTTACCAACCGCCAAGAGCTGCAAACCACCTCGCGCGCGCTCGACCGACTGATCCGCCACCAATACACCATCGTTCCAAACTGGTTCGCCGACCGCTACCGCGTCGTGTACCGTAACGATGTCGGCATTCCGTCCAAGCTGCCGAAATACTATGACCCCATTACCTTCGCCATGACCGCAGGCTGGAAGAAAAAATAGTCGCATTTCGACAACACGTCCAAGTGTCTGACAAGCCCTTGGCGTGTAGTCCTCAGCATAGAATCATAAAACCTAGTTGTTTGTTTAAAAACAATCAATCGACTGATTCCAAACAAACATAAAAGAAAAAACAACTTAAAGCCAAATCAAAGGCCGTCTGAAACATCCGTCAGCAAAATCATCTGCAACGGAACATTTCAGACGGCCTTTTCGTCTTTTTTCAATCCAGTTTCGCAACCGAAGCAAGATATCGAAAATAAACAAAAAAATTGCAAAACAATGCCCTCAAATTTTACAAAACCGTGTACACTGCAGGGTAAGATTTTGAATTATAAGGTTAATCTTAATAAAAACTACAATCATCCAAATTTAACCCAAATCAAGTATTCATATAATAGACAAAAGGAACAATAATATGGAAATCAAGCGTCTCTCTACCATTCTCAAACTGATTGCCAACCCCGAACGCATGGCCATCCTTTTTCTGCTGCTTGACGGCGACCGCAGTATTACCGAACTGGCACGAGCGCTCGACTCCTCCCCGACCGGCATCGCCAACCACCTCGCACGCCTGCGCACCGAAGGCATCATCGATTTCACACGCTACCACCGCATCATCGAATACCGCCTCATCTCCGAAGAAGCCACCACCATCCTCAATACCCTGCGCACGCTCAAAGACCAAGCCGAATAAACAAATTATTTCACATCACAACATCAAGGCCGTCTGAAACATCAGCTTTCAGACGGCCTGCCACTTTCAGCCCATATCGAAAAATAAACCAATCCGCTATACAATACCGCCCATTCCCACAGGCGCAATCCGCCGCCTTCCCACCCAACAGCACACACGGAAACATCATGAAAATCGCCACTTGGAACGTCAATTCCCTCAACGTCCGCCTGCCCCAAGTACAAAACTGGCTGGCCGACCACCAAGCCGACATACTCGCCTTACAAGAACTCAAACTCGACCAAGACAAATTCCCGGCCGCCGCCCTGCAAATAATGGGCTGGCACTGCGTCTGGAGCGGCCAAAAAACCTACAACGGCGTCGCCATCATCAGCCGCCACGAACCGCAAGACGTACATTGCGGCCTGCCCGCCCTCCCCGACGACCCGCAACGCCGCGTCATCGCCGCCACCATCAACGGCGTGCGCGTCATCAACGTCTATTGCGTCAACGGCGAAGCCCTGGACAGCCCAAAATTCCAATACAAAGAACAATGGTTTGCCGCATTGACCGAGTTCGTCCGTGCCGAAATGGCCGCACACCCAAAACTCGTCCTGCTCGGCGATTTCAACATTGCTCCGGCCGATGCCGACTGCTACGACCCCGAAAAATGGCACGAAAAAATCCATTGCTCCTCCATCGAAAGACAATGGTTTAAAAACCTGCTTGACCTCGGCCTGACCGACAGCCTGCGCAAAATCCACCCCGAAGGCGCGTTCTACACATGGTTCGACTACCGCGGCGCCATGTTCCAACGCAAACTCGGCCTGCGCATCGACCACATCCTCAGCAGCTCCGAACTCGCCGCCACCCTTACAGACGTCACCGTCGACCTAGAAACCCGCGCTCAAGAACGCCCCAGCGACCATGCGCCGGTAATTGCAGAGTTTGACTGTTAGATTTTGAGTGAATAAACAATCAGGCCGTCTGAAAACTGGATTTCAGACGGCCTTTATTCCAAAAGTTTTCAGACCACGTTTGTGTCTGAAAGTTTGAAACAATGGTTTGAACACCAAAACACGCGTGCGTGCGTACCGCACACACCCTACACCTTGATTTTAAAGTTTGTGCCATCCGCAGGTGGGGTGTGTGGCACAGCCACGCACGCGGTTGGTGGAGATGCAGGCTACGGCTTGCTGCCGTTTATTGGTTACAACCGTAAAAAAGTAAGTGCCGCCATTGCGGTAAAAATGACGGTATTTCATAGTGTTATGCCCGGAATGATTTTGTAGCAACTGTATTTTTCACCCCGTCGGGTAAAAATACAGTTGCTACTACTAATCCTTCTTAATCGGCGGATTGGCATTAATCGGCAGCGACGAGCGGGATACTTTAACGTTTGGATAATATTTCCGCATTAAGTGCTGAAACACTTCCGCCTTGCGCTCTTTTCCGCTCTTTTCGTAATTCGTCCCCAAAATCACTTCATCCACAATATCACATATATCGGTATAAGGCAGATAGACGGATTTTGTGGTTTCGCAATATTTGATTTTGTCCGAACCGATTTGTTCGATTTTCAGCAGTCGGAACTCTTCTTCGTCACGAAAAGCAAAATCTTTAAACAGATAGCGGACATATTCCAAAGCTTTTTTGTCTTCATCGCTGATATTATTGGATTTTTCCATTAACTCTATCAACGCTTCTTCAAGCTTGTTGATGCGAAATTGATGCCAACTTGGATTTTTCCCTACAGGCTTTAATCGGATACCAAAACTTTGATTATTCTTATTCAACAACCATTTCCCACATTTCTCTTCAGCAATATATTCATCGTGATAAGCGATATAAGCTACCTGATAAAGCGGCAAGTTTTCATCTTCCGAACCCGCTACATCTGCCTCTATTGACTCTTTGAAACCTTTATTCTGTTTATTTGTAAAACTTCTGAACGAAGCAGAAATATCAGGCTCTTTCAACCAATCCCCGCTTTTATTAAATACCAAGCAGCAACCCGACGCTTCCACCCCATTTTCTTTGCCATACAAACGGAACTGGTTCAAATCATTTACACGACTGGAAAAACAGGTAAAGAAAGCATTATGTACAGGGCATTCAGCCTTGTTTTCCAATTCCAAATCCTGCAAATTCAGTAGCTCCAACAGCCCTTCTCCTTCAGTCGGATCGTTCATATAAGTGGAACTACCGATTCTCATCGGACTAACCTTATTACTATCAACAGGAACTTTATCATCGGCTTTATCACTGACAATGCCGAATAATCTTTCGCATACTGAAGGCGAAGTATAATGGGCAAGAGGAATTGACCCTAATTCCATAGGTGAGATATTTAAAACTGCCAGAATGGTAGTAATGTCGTCTATTACTGTTTTTTCTTTTTGAGTTCCTTCTTGAGTTCCAAATAAATCTCCCTGTATTTTCTGTTTTTTCCAGTCAAAATATCTTTCCCAGTTTTTTTGAATTATGGCTTGTTCGAAATAACAACGGCCTAGAAAAAGTTGGGCATGTTGTTGAAGTTGAAGGCGGTTTTGTTCGTCTGCCAACTGTTCGACAAGTCTCAAATACCCAACTGCCTGCTCAAACAACTTAGCCGCCTCCTTGCCTTCGGCTTTTATCGCCTGCTCTAAATAGCAGCGGCCTAACCAAAATTGAGCATAGATTTGTTCTTGAATGCTGTTTTGTTCGTCTGCCAGCCGTTTGGCAAGCCTCAATTGCTGTTGGAGGTGTTCAACTACCTGCTCAAACAACTTAGCCGTTTCCTTGTCTTCGGCTTTTATCGCCTGCTCGAAATAGCAGCTACCTAACCAAGATTGAGCATAGATTTGTTCTTGAATGCTGTTTTGTTCGTCTGCCAGCTGTTCGGCAAGCCTAAAATGCTGTTCGAAATGCACAGCTGCCTGCTCAAACAACTTAGCCGCTTCCTTGCCTTCGGCTTTCATCGCCTGCTCGAAATAGCAGCGGCCTAGCCAAGATTGGGCATTGTTTTGTCCTTGAATGCTGTTTTGTTCGTCTGTCAGCTGTTTGGCAAGCCTCAATTGCTGTTCAAAATACCCAACTGCCTGCTCAAACAACTTAGCCGCTTCCTTGCCTTCGGCTTTTATCGCCTGCTCTAAATAGCAGCGGCCTAACCAAAATTGAGCATTGCTTTGTTCTTGAATGCTGTTTTGTTCGTCTGCCAGCTGTTCGGCAAGCCTCAAATACCCAACTGCCTGCTCAAACAACTTAGCCGCCTCCTTGCCTTCGGCTTTTATCGCCTGCTCTAAATAGCAGCGGCCTAGCCAAGATTGAGCATTGCTTTGTTCTTGAATGCTGTTTTGTTCGTTTGTCAGCTGTTTGGCAAGCCTCAATTGCTGTTGGAGGTGTTCAACTGCCTGCTCAAACAACTTAGCCGTTTCCTTGTCTTCGGCTTTTATCGCCTGTTCTAAATAGCAGCTACCTAACCAAGATTGAGCATTGCTTTGTTCTTGAATGCTGTTTTGTTCGTTTGTCAGCTGTTTGGCAAGCCTCAATTGCTGTTCGAAATGCACAGCTGCCAGCTCAAACAACTTAGCCGCTTCCTTGCCTTCGGCTTTCATCGCCTGCTCGAAATAGCAGCGGCCTAGCCCAGCTTGAATCTCATTTTGCTCTTCAATTTGGCTATTTTTATCTTCAATTTGGCCTAAAGCCTGCTTTAGCTTCGCAATCACTTCGTCAAATTTTTTGTTTTTGAATAACTCTACGCTTTCGTTAATTAAATTTTGAACATTCATTGTATTATACCTTTCTCAAAATAATCGGTTAAACGCCATAACATCTCAATGCGCCTCTTCCCAATTCATCCCCACACCAACCTCAGCTACCAGCGGCACTTTCAACATTCCTTCATCCACTTTCGCCATAATCTGCGGCAGTTTTTCTTTCACTAGATCCAGTTCGGCTTCGGGTACTTCCAACACCAGTTCGTCATGCACCTGCATGATCAGTTTGCTTTGCAGGAGGTCGTATGAAAGCCAGCGGGACACGTCTATCATGGCGCGTTTGATGAGATCGGAGGCGGTGCCTTGCATGGGGGCGTTGATGGCGGCGCGTTCGGCTCCGGCGCGGGCGTTGGCGTTTTTGTTGCGGATGTCGGGCAGGTAGAGACGGCGGCCGAACAGGGTTTCGACGTAGCCTTGGGCGGCGGCTTGTTCTTTGGTGCGCTGCATGTATTCGGCGACGCCGGGGTAACGGGCGAAGTAGCGGTCGATGAAGGTTTTGGCGGACAAGTTGTCTATGCCCAGCGATTTGGCGAGGCCGTATTGGCCCATGCCGTAAATCAGGCCGAAGTTGATGGTTTTGGCGTAGCGGCGTTGTTCGGACGAGACGTTTTCGGGGGCGATGCCGAACACTTCGGCGGCGGTGCGGCGGTGTACGTCTTCGCCGTTTTGGAACGCGGTAATCAGGGTTTTGTCGCCGGAGAGGTGCGCCATGATGCGCAGCTCGATTTGGGAATAGTCGGCGGAAACGATGACGCTG
Organism: Neisseria sp. P0013.S005; assembly: GCF_051958425.1. Taxonomy (NCBI): domain Bacteria; kingdom Pseudomonadati; phylum Pseudomonadota; class Betaproteobacteria; order Neisseriales; family Neisseriaceae; genus Neisseria; species Neisseria sp. P0013.S005. Next base: position 346,265 of record NZ_JBQCVL010000001.1, read on the forward strand.
CCTTGCGGTGCGGTGAAGGCGCGGCGCACGCGGCGGCCTTCGGCGGTGCGGATGGGGATGTTTTGCAGGTTGGGGTTGTTGCTGGCGAGGCGGCCGGTAATGGCGACGGCTTGGGCGTAGGTGGTGTGCACGCGGTCGTCTTTGGGGGAAATCATTTCGGGCAGTTTGTCGGTGTAGGTGGATTTGAGTTTCGCCAGGCTGCGGTTTTGCAGGATGATTTTGGGCAGGGGGTAGTCGGGCGCGAGCTGTTCGAGCACGGCTTCGTTGGTGGAAATGCCGCCTTTGGCGGTTTTTTTCAGGCCTTTGGTGGGAATGCCCATTTTGTCGAACAGGATTTCTTGCAGCTGTTTGGGCGAATTGAGGTTGAACGGCTGTCCTGCGGCGGCGTAGGCTTCTTGTTCGAGCTTCATCAGCTCGGCGCCGAGTTCCGCGCTTTGGCGGGCGAGTTCGGCACGGTCGATTTGTACGCCGTTGCGTTCCATTTCAAACAATACCTGCGCGACGGGCAGCTCCATTTTTTCATACATTTCAAGCTGTTTAGCATCCATTTGCGCGCGCAGGTGCGCTTCGAGGCGCAGGGCGAAATCGGCGTCTTGGGCGGCGTATTCGGTCGCCTGCTCGATGGCGACGTCGGCAAAACCGATTTGCTTCACGCCTTTGCCGCACAACGATTCGTAGGTAATGGTTTCCAAGCCCAGCCAGCGTTCGGACAATTCGTCCAAGCCGTGTCCGAGATGGCTCTCGATGATGTAGGAAGCGAGCATGGCGTCGCCGGCAATGCCGTTCAGGGCGATGCCGTAGTTGGCGAAAACGTGTTGGTCGTATTTGAGGTTTTGCCCGATTTTTTTCAGGGCGGGGTTTTCCAAATGTGTTTTCAGACTACCTAATACGTCTTGCAAATCAAGTTGTTCGGGCGCAGCGGTCAGGCTGTGTCCTACGGGGATATAAACCGCTTCGCCTGCTTGGAACGCGATGCTGATGCCGACCAGCGCGGCGTTCATCGCGTCTAGGGACGTGGTTTCCGTATCAATACCGATTTTGTCCACTTGCGACAGTTTGTCCAACAAGGCGGCAAACTGCGCTTCGGTGGTAACGGCCTGATAATCCAGTTTTTCGGGCGCAACGGCTTTTTCAGGTAGCCTTTCAGACGACGTTTCCATGTCCAACGCCGCCTGTTCGCCTATCGTATCGCTGCCGAACAAATCGCCGTCCGCCGCTTCGTGCATACGGCTTTCCGCTTCTTTCAGCCAAGTGCGGAAGCCCCAGCGTTTGAAATCGACCGCAAGTTGCGACCATTTCGGCGAAGTGCGGCGCAGGCTTTCGAGGCCGTCTGAAAGCTCAGTGTGCAAGTCCACATCGGTTTTAATCGTCACCAAATCATACGAAAGCGGCAATTGGGGCAGCGCGGCTTGTAGGTTTTCGCCGACCTTGCCCTTGATTTCCGCAGCGTGTTCCATCACGCCTGCCAGCGAGCCGTAGGCTTCCAGCCACTTCACCGCCGTTTTCGGACCGCACTTCTCCACACCCGGCACGTTGTCCACCTTGTCGCCCATCAGCGCGAGATAATCGCGGATTTGGTCGGGGCGCACGCCGAATTTTTCCTTCACACCTTCAATGTCCAGCGTTTCGCCGCTCATCGTGTTCACCAGCGTCACGCGCTCGTTCACCAACTGCGCCATATCCTTATCGCCGGTGGATACCACCACATTCCAACCCGCTTCGCCGGCCATCGCTGCCAGCGTGCCGATAACGTCGTCCGCTTCCACTTGCGGAATCACCAACACCGGCCAGCCCATCAACCGCACCAAATCCGGCAAGGCTTCCGCCTGCGGGCGCAAATCATCCGGCATCGGCGGGCGCGTCGCCTTGTAGTCGGGGAACATCTCATGGCGGAAATTCTTGCCCTTCGCATCAAACACCACCGCGCAATAATCATGCACATAATCCGCCCGCAACCGGCGCAGCATGTTCAACACGCCATAAAGCGCACCCGTCGGCGCACCGTCAGGCGCGGACAACTGCGCCATCGCGTGATAAGCGCGGTAGAGATAAGAAGAGCCGTCAACGAGGAGGAGAGTGGGTTTGGACATGGTGAACCTGCTTGAAATAAGTGAAAAATAGATGGATGGATTATAAAGGAAAAGCTCGGTTCTCCCCATGTATCCGCAAACGTGTTTTAGCGAGTTTTAGGGTTTACAAAAATAAACCATTTCAAATATTGCGCCTTGTCATTTCATCTTGTATATTTGTATACAAATGAATACAAACCAAATTAAACGAATATGAATACAACAAACCGTATCCCAGTCAGCGTAAGAATCACTCAGGAAGATGCTGATTTTATTGCCGAATTAAAAATAGAAGGCGCGAATACGCCGTCTGAAAAAATCCGCGAGCTGCTCAAGCAGGCGCGTTTGGCGCATACACAGACGCGCGATTACGGTTCCGCGCTGACGGCGCAGGAGCAGTTTTTCCAAGCGGCGAAACATGACGTGCTGCACGCGGAAAAGCAGGCGGGGGTGCATTCGCATATCGTCGCGCGCTTGTTTGAGCAGTTGCCCGACTTGGGCGCGACGCTTGCCGCCGATCTGCCCGAAGAAGCCGACCTCGAAAGTTTGAAAAAATACGAACGCGAACTGATGTGGCGCATCGTCCGCCTCACCGACAGTATCCTGCAGCTCGCCGTAACCGGCAAAGGCGCGGCATACGACGATACCGTGCTGCAACAGCTTGAAAACACTTTGAAACTAGCGAAGATCGTACAACAGGCAAATGAAGTTTAAGACTGCCGCCATACCAAATGAAACAAACACATTTTAGTGAAAGGAAAATCCAAATGAGCGAAACCCTATCCCGCCGAGTAGGCCGTCTGGTAAGCGGCGGTTTTCATGCCCTGATTGATGCGGCGGAAAACCTCGCGCCTGAAGCGGTAATGAACGAAAGCATCCGCGAAATCGAGAACGCAGTAGATGAAGTGCGTGCCGAATTGGGCAAAGTGTTGGCGCAGAAACACCTTGCCGCCAAGAAAATGGCGGACGAGAGCAACCGCCACGAAGCCATCGATGCCAACCTGCAAGCTGCCGTAGCCGCTGGGCGCGACGATCTTGCCGAGGCGGGTATCGCCGAACAAATGGACATCGAAGCGCGGCTGCCTGTTTTGGAAAACACCATCGCCGACTGCGCCGCACAGGAAAAAGAACTTGAAGGTTTTATCGCCGCCTTGCAGGCGAAAAAACGCGAGATGCAGCAGCAGTTGCAAGACTGGCGTGCCGCACAGCAAAGCATGGGGACAGGCAAAACAGCCAGTGGCAACGGCAGCGACCTCAACCGCATCGCCCGTGATGCCGAAAAAAGCGGCAACACCTTTGACCGCGTGATGGGTCGTCAAAACGCGGTACATAGCAGCACCGATGCGGCGCAGTTGGCAAAATTGAAGGAATTGGAAGACTTGAGCCGCAACAACCGTATTGCCGAACGATTGGCAGCCTTAAAGGCGGGGAAATAAGATGAATTTTGTTAATAAGATTTATGAGCTTGCTGAGCAGATTGATTACCACCATAAGATGTTGAATCACCGTGCTGCATGGTTGCTGTTATCAACTATTGCAGTTTGGTCTCTTAGTGATAATCACCCCATTCCCGCAATAGTTGCTTCTATTTTAATTATGGGATTCTATGCAGTTATTATTACAAATGACTTGAAGGCAAAATATGGCGACAAATTGATTGCGGATGGATGGAAAATCCATATCAAAAAAGCCATAGAAATGCTGGAAGCAGAGATTTTGGAAGGTTGCGAAGAGTCTGAGCAGCAAAAACTCTTAGATTTACTAGAGGAGAAATGCCATAGCCGGATAAAGTTTAAAAATTTCCTTAAACATCGTCCGTTTCTAATTGCGTATGTTTTTTGGGCTTGGATGTTTTATGAAAATCTGATTGCATTTCTTCGTTATATAAAATAATCCATGTTTTCAGACGACCCTCTCTATCGGAAAGGTCGTCTGAAAAGAAAAACGCCGCGCGGAGCTTGTCCTTGCGGCGTTGGCGGAACGAATTAGTAGTCGATACGTTCGCTGATGATGCGCAAATCCGGCCATGAGAAAACGATGTCGTATTCGCGTCCGTTTTTGAAGGCTTCGGCTTTCAATACGGGGCGGCCGCGGCGGTCATCGGCTTCGATTTCGTGAACTTGGTAGCCGCGTCGTTCGAGAATCCGCATCACTTGTGCGCGTTTTTGCTCGAAAGACGGATCGCTGTAAATTTGGTGTTCGATGTAGTCGTCATCGTAATACTTGCCGTCGCGGTAACGGTAGTCGTCATAACGGTCGTAATCGCGCTCATAACGGTCATCGTAGTGGTCGTCGTAACGGTCATAACGCTGTTCGTAGCGGTCGGTACGATAGTCGTCGTCATAATAATCGTAAGGATAAGGAGCGGCGCAAGCGGTCAGTGCGATACTGCCTAAGAGTAATACCGGTAAGAGTTTTTTCATGTCGTATCCTTTCGGGACGTGGGGTAAGTAAAGAATATTCGGAAGCGGATTATAAATCGACGCGTTCTACGAGAATGTTCAAATCGGGATAAGACATCACGATTTTGTATTCCAAGCTGCCTTTGTAGGCCTCAAATTCCAAAACGGGTCTTGCCCAATAGAGATCGGTGTCGGAATCGTGGACCTCGTAGCCCCTGCTGTGCAGGATGGACAAAGCGCGGTCGTGGTGTTGCGCGAACGCCGGGTCGGTTTCCATGCGGTATTGGGCGTAGTCTTCGTAAAGGTCGAAACCTTCTGCTGCAAGAAAAATGGCGCAAACAGCGGCGACAGGAAGCAGCAGTTTTTTCAAAAGCGGTTTGGACGGCTTTGTATATTGCGACTGAGAATGTTTCATTTCGTTCCCTTTGCGTCTGTTGTCGGTATAGACATTTAAACACGCAGGACTTAGGGAAAAGTTAGGAGCGGTTTCAGACGACCTTTCTTTACGGTACGCACAGGTCGCCTGAAAAATAGGGGAATTTAATGATTTTTGCCATCTTGATCGGCTTGCTAACCGCCGTATTGCTTTACTTTGTGATGTTTAAGGATTGGGACGAATTTGTCGAATGCATCGAATTCTGTTGCACACCCGACATTATCAGCGCGCTGCGGGGGCGGTATTGGGATGACGTATGGGCGGAAACCAAAATCCTGCTGTGGCTGAGCATCAGCGTGATAGCCGGCGTATCTGCCTATTTCTGGCTCGAATAGAACCGACGTTTTAAGGCTGATACGGTCTTATTACCGCGAACAGTAAATGATTGAAAGGAATGTCAAAATGAGCAAAAAACACACCTACCGCACCACTGCAACATGGACGGGCAATCTCGGCGAAGGCACATCATCCTACACCGCTTATTTGCGCAACTTTACCGTTTCCGCCGAGGGCAAGCCCGACCTGCACGGTTCCGCCGACCCGGCCTTCCGCGGCGATGCGGGCCGCTGGAACCCCGAAGAAATGCTGTTGGCTGCCGTTTCTGCCTGCCACAAACTATGGTACCTGCACCTGTGTGCCGACGCGGGCATCTGCGTTACCGCCTACACCGATTATGCCGAAGCGGTGATGGACGAAGGCGGGAATGGGAGTGCGGGGCGTTTCGTCTCCGCCGTATTGAAGCCGCGCGTTACCATCGCCGCAGGAAGCGACCGCGCCAAGGCTTTGGAACTGCACCACGAAGCGCACCGCCTGTGTTTCATCGCCAACTCGGTCAACTTTCCGATTGAATGCCGCGCCGAAATTGAGAGCGGAGAGGTCGTCTGAAAACCGAATGTCTGTTTGGGATGCACGGATAGGTCAAATTCAAATAAGACATACCTAATGCCGTCATTCCCGCGCAGGCGGGAATCCAGACCTCGATTCTAGAAGTATTATTTGTCTATTTAAGGTCGTCTGAAAGTTGATAGAACAAGGAACGGAATATGTGGAATTTAATCAACGCCCCCGAAACGGAAATCTTCGGCATCGCCATCGCGCTGATGGTTTTGCTCGGCGTGTTGGAAGTCATCTCCATGCTGGCGGGCGGCATCAGCGACTGGCTGGACAACCTGCTGCCCGATAGCCTGACCGAAACCGCGCATACCGAAGTCGGGCTGGACGCGGCGGACGCAGGCGTGTTCGTCAGGTTTTTAAGCTGGCTGTATGTCGGTCGCGTGCCGGTGTTGATGCTGATGGTTGTGTTCCTTGCCGTGTACGGACTGACGGGCTACCTGTTTCAGACGACCTTTGCCGCCGTGTTCGGCAGCTATCTGAACGGATGGCTGGCGGCAATCGCAGTGTGGTTCCTTTCGCTGCCGCTGGTGCGCCTGACGGCGGGCGGACTGTACAAAATCATGCCCAAAGACGAAACCACCGCCGTTTCGCAGGAAAGCCTAATCGGACGCATCGGCACGGTGGTACTGGGCGAAGCACGGGCGGGCAGCGCGGCGCAGGTACGGGTGAAGGATGTGTATGGTCAACAGCATTATGTGATGGCAGAACCGGATTCCGACGAAGTATTGAAACAGGGCGACGCGGTGTTGCTGGTGTCGTTGGAGGGAAATACGTTTAAAGCGATTTTGAATCCGAGCGGAAGCTTGGTGGATTGAGGTCGTCTGAACAGATAAACGCCGGTTTGCAATGAATCACCATTTATCAATTAATTAGAAAAAAAAAAAACGGGGATAGATATGGGTCATTTGGCGCAGCCTGAGCGCGATATGCAATCCCGCATCGAAGCGTTGAAAAACAAGCTGCCGCGAGGTGTCATCGTTGTCGGCGACGGGCTGCTGTTTCAGCATTCGTTATTCAGAGGTTTGTTGTTTCAACCCTTGGTTGCTTTCTTGTTCGGCCTCATCGGCGTAGGCGGTCTCTGGTTGAAGATGGTGAAATGGATGGATCCATCATTTTCAAGCAACATGATTTGGCTGCTGGCTATTGTACTCACGCTATTGTGGTTGTGGCGTGCGGAACGTTGGTGGTGCGGGCTGACAACCCGAAAATCGATTTATATTGATCGCGAAAAATTGATTATTTACGGTGCATTCGGACGCATCCGTTATCAAGGCGGACATGACGGGGCTTACAGGAAGTTTGACCGTATACATATGAGTGACATCATCGGAGTCAGTCTGATTACCGAACGTAAAGGAACAACAGGCATCTGTGGGCTACTGGGCTTAGGAAGACACAATATTTGTACAACAGCTTCCCAAAACGCATTTATTGAATTAACAGGTTGGCAGTGGAATTCAAGGTAAGATACCCAGCTATCAGACTGCGAAAAAAGAAACACCCAAGAATATTGATAAAACACAAAACAATAATCAGGAAAACAAATTTGTATGGATAACTCTCTTAACAACGAGCCAAGTTTGGAAAAATCCAACTCGGCAGCATTATGGCTGAAACGGACAGCGGCCTTAATATTGTGGCTTGCCGCGTTTCTGTCGGGTGTAACGGCTTTGTATGGTCTGACCAGAGCGGGCAGTGAACCTGCAAATCTGATACTCGTCGCCTTATTGTCGGCAGGGGCGTGGTACGGTATCTATTTCGGCGGACGACTGACAGGCTGGTTCAGGTCGTCTGAAAACCCGCAAATCCGCTACCCCGCCATTCATTGGGCAATATGGACGCTTGAAACATTTTTCGCCTTATTTTTTGCAAGCATCATTTTCGATAAACAAAACATAGGATTGGTGGTTTTTTGCCTGATTTTTAGCGGCTTGGCGGGTGTGTCTGCATATTTGCGCGGTAAACGGCTGATTGCCGATTACCGGCTACGGAAAAATACCGAAGTCCGCGCAACGGTAGGGCGGCTGATATGGAGCTTTATTTTTGCACTGTTATGGTCGGCAACCATCTTGCTCTGCCTGTATGCGCTTCTGCGCCAAATGGTATTGCCTGAAGGAATTGAGCCTGCTACTTTCTGCTTTATCTTCATCCTAACCGTACTGTCGGGATGTGCTGCATATTACTGCTGGAATGGGTTGGCAAAATTGTTCCAAAAATATGCACAACAACAGAAAACGTGGTAGGTCAGATTCAAGAATCCGACGAATCGTTCCGCTTCAGCCGTATTGCACATAACCCAAATTGTCGGATTCAAGAATCCGAGTACCTTTAAAACCCCAGATTTTTAACCTTTTCAGACGACCCCAAACCCTAAAAAAACCGTCTGAACCCACGCCCCTCAAGGGTATATCGACAACAAGAAAGGAAAACCCATGAACTTAGTTTCCATCGGCATCATCGCCGGCGTCATACTCGTCGCGCTGTTCGTACTCGGCCTCATCCTCACCCACCTGTACCGCCGTGCCAGCAAAGAAGTCTCATTTGTCCGCACCGGTTTTGGTGGCGAAAAAGTCATCATGAACGGCGGCGCGATGGTGCTGCCCGTGTTGCACGAAATCATCCCCGTCAACATGAATACATTGCGCCTTGAAGTGCGCCGCGCTGCCCAACAAGCGCTGATTACCCGCGATCGTATGCGCGTTGATGTGATGGCGGAATTTTACGTCCGCGTTAAACCCAGCGCCGAGAGCATTGCCACTGCTGCGCAAACGCTGGGTATGAAAACCATGTCTCCCGATGAGCTGAAAGACCTCGTCGAAGGTAAATTCGTCGATGCCCTGCGCGCCGTTGCCGCCGAAATGGCGATGGAAGAGTTGCACGAAAAACGTGTTGATTTCGTTCAAAAAGTGCAACAAGTCGTAAGCGAAGATTTGTTTAAAAACGGTCTCGAACTCGAAACCGTTTCCCTGACCGGCCTCGACCAAACCAGCTTTGAGTTCTTCAACCCGCAAAACGCCTTTGACGCGGAAGGTTTGACCAAACTGACCGAAACCATCGAAGGCCGCCGCAAAAAACGTAACGAAATCGAACAAGACACCGACTTGGCAATCAAAACCAAAAACCTCGAAGCCGAGCAGCAACGCCTGAAAATCTCGCGCGAAGAAGAATACGCCAAACTCGAACAAGAACGCGAAATCGCCGTGCGCCGCGCCGAACAGGAAGCCAGCATCGCCGAGCAGGAAGCGCAGAAAAAACGCGAAGCGGAAGAAGCCAAAATCGCTGCCGAACGCGAAGTGGATTTGAAACGCATCGCCGCCGAACGCGACATTAAAAACGAAGACATCCGCAAAGCCCAAGCCGTCGAGCAGGCAGAGGTCGAACGCCGCAAAGCCATCGAGCTTGCCGAACAAGACCGCGCCATCGCCGTTGCCGAGAAATCGCGTGCCGAATCCGAAGCCAAAGCCGAGGCCGACAAAGCCCGTGCCGCCGCCGTGCGTGAAGAAGAGAGCGTGATTACCGTGCGCGAAACCGAACGCGCCGAGCGTGCCAAAGCGGTGGAACTGATTGCCGCTGAAGAGGCTGCGCAAAAAGATGCGATTTCGCTCACTGTTGCCGCTGAAGCCGAAAAACAAGCCGCACAAGACCGCGCTGAAGCCGTGCGTATTGCCGCCGAAGCCGAAGCCGAAAAACACCGCCTGCAAGCCAAAGGTGAGGCCGATGCCAAAATTCTGTTGGCACAAGCGCAAGAGCAACAATACAAAGTTGATGCAGAAGGTACCCGCGCCGTGAACGAAGCTGCCAACGTCCTGAGTGTTGAACAAGTTGAAATGCAAGTCCGCCTTGCCCTCTTGAAACACCTGCCCGACATCATCCGCGAATCCGTCCGCCCGATGGAAAAAATCGAAGACATCAAGATTTTGCAAGTCAATGGTCTGGGTGGCTTTGCCGGTGGTGCAAACGGTGCGGAAGGTGTTTCAGACGGCCAAACCACACAAGCCAGCCTCGCCGACCAAATGGTCAACAGTGCCCTGCGCTACCGCAGCCAAGCCCCGTTGGTTGACGGTCTCTTGAAAGAGTTGGGACTGAATGGTGGCGACATCAACGGTCTGACCCAAGGACTGGATAAAACCATCGACCAATCATAAACGAATGCCGTATTAATGGTTTAAAGGCCGTCTGAAACTTTTCAGACGGCCTTTTTTGTATGCGAGTTCAGAAAAACGCTAATATTTTCAATACTGATAAATTTAATTCTATTGCGGTAGTAATAAATTAGGAATCATCCAATCTGTTTTTGAGGATAAAAAGATTGGGCAGGCTATTTTAAATGACTCACAAGGCTAGCTACTTCGACAATGATCCACCAACAATTTAGTCATAGAAGTCGGTTCTACCATTTCAATTTCAAACTTGCCGTCTACTCGTCTATCGACATTTCAATATCAAGCCACTTATCTTCAGACAAATAAAAAAGCACAACATTTCGTTGTGCTTTTTCTTGATGAACCCACATTACTTGTTTTTTTGCGAACGAAGGTAATCCAAAGTTTTCAGCTGGGCAATGGCTGCTGCCAATGCTTTGTGCGCTTCGGCCAAAGATTTTTCGTCTCTGGCTTCAGAAACACCAGTTTCGGCTGCTTTTTTAGCTGCTTCAGCACGCGCCTGATCCATTTCGGTACTGCGGACGGCAACGTCTGCCAATACGGTAATCTTATCAGGCTGTACTTCTAAAACGCCACCGGAAACGGCAACCAGCACTTCTTCAGCTTCACCCGGAACAGTCAAACGCAATGCGCCGGGGCGTACCAAACTCATAATCGGCTCGTGTCGTGGATAAATACCAAGCTCACCTTGAACGGTCGGAACCACTACAAAGCTGGCCTCGCCCGAATAGATGTTTTGCTCGCTACTAACCACTTCAACTTGCATGGTGCTCATGCCGGCCTCCTTAGTTTAAGGTTTTCGCTTTCTCAGCCGCTTCTTCGATGCCACCTACCATGTAGAACGCTTGTTCAGGCAGATGGTCGTATTCGCCGTTCAAGATGGCTTTAAAGCCGGCGATGGTGTCACGCAATGAAACGTATTTGCCTGGAGAACCGGTAAATACTTCGGCAACGTGGAACGGTTGAGACAGGAAGCGTTGGATTTTACGGGCACGCATCACAGTCAGTTTGTCTTCGTCAGACAATTCGTCCATACCCAGAATGGCGATAATGTCGCGCAATTCTTTGTATTTTTGCAGAGTAGACTGTACACCGCGCGCTACGTCGTAGTGCTCTTGACCCAATACCATCGGATCCAATTGGCGTGAAGTAGAGTCAAGCGGGTCAACTGCCGGGTAAATACCCAAAGATGCAATATCACGGCTCAATACGACGGTGGCGTCCAAGTGGGCGAAAGTTGTCGCTGGAGACGGGTCAGTCAAGTCATCCGCAGGTACATATACGGCTTGGATGGAAGTAATCGAACCGGTTTGGGTAGAGGTAATACGCTCTTGCAAACGACCCATTTCTTCAGCCAATGTCGGTTGGTAACCCACTGCAGAAGGCATACGGCCCAACAGTGCAGATACTTCAGTACCGGCCAGAGTGTAACGGTAGATGTTGTCAACGAAGAACAATACGTCTCGACCTTTACCGTTTTCGTCTTTTTCGTCACGGAAGTATTCGGCCATAGTCAAACCGGTCAAAGCAACGCGCAGACGGTTGCCTGGAGGTTCGTTCATTTGGCCATACACCATGGCTACTTTATCCAATACGTTGGAATCTTTCATCTCGTGGTAGAAGTCGTTACCTTCACGGGTACGTTCACCCACACCTGCGAACACGGACAGACCGCTGTGCGCTTTGGCGATGTTGTTGATCAATTCCATCATGTTCACAGTTTTGCCCACACCGGCACCACCGAACAGACCTACTTTACCGCCCTTAGCAAACGGACACAGCAAGTCGATCACTTTAATACCCGTTTCCAACAATTCGGTAGTTGAAGACAACTCGTCGAATTTCGGAGCAGTTTGGTGAATGGCACGGCTCTTGTCGGTATCGATCGGACCTGCTTCATCAACAGGCGTACCCAATACGTCGACAATACGACCCAATGTACCTTTACCTACCGGCACAGTGATTGGCGCACCAGTATTGCTTACAGACATGCCGCGTTTCAGGCCGTCTGAACTACCCATTGCAATAGTACGGACAACGCCGTCACCCAGAAGCTGTTGAACTTCCAGAGTCAGACCGTTCTCGTCCAATTTCAGGGCATCGTAAACATGCGGGATAGCGTCGCGTGGAAATTCCACGTCAACCACCGCACCAATAACTTGTACGATTTTGCCTTGGCTCATTATCGTATCCTAATTTCCTGTTCAGGCTTCAGACGGCATTAAACTGCCGCTGCACCTGCTACAATTTCTGACAATTCTGTGGTAATCGCGGCTTGACGCGATTTGTTGTACACCAAGCGTAATTCTTTAATGGCATTGCCTGCGTTGTCGGTTGCGGCTTTCATCGCTACCATACGCGCGGCTTGTTCAGATGCCATGTTGTCGCTCAATGCCTGATAAACCACAGACTCTAAATAGCGGCGAACCAAATATTCCAATACGGCGATAGGACTCGGCTCGTAGCGGTATTCCCAAGTAAATGAAGAATGACCTGCTTCGTCGTCAATAACGTTTTCACCGATAGGCAGCAAAACTTCCATACGCGGCTCTTGGCGCATTGTATTGACGAAACGTGAGTAAACCATATGGATGCGGTCTAATTCATGCTTCTCATAACGTTGGAAGATTTCGGTCAGAGGGCCGAGCAGCAATTCCATTTTTGGGGTATCGCCCAAATTGGTTGCGCTGGCAATAACATTCAAACCGATGCTTTGGCATGCAGCCAAACCTTTACTACCCAGGCACACGACTTCGACTTCGATGCCTTGTTCCTGATACTCTTGAACTTGCGCCAAAAACTTTTTCAGTACGTTTGCGTTCAAGCCACCGCACAAACCTTTATCCGAGGTAATCAAAATGAAACCGGCACGACGCACTTCGCGGTGCGGCGCCAACAATTTGATACCATGATCGGCATTAGTCTGTGCAAGATGGCTCATCACTGTACGCACTTTTTCGGCGTACGGACGCGCTAAGCGCATCCGGTCTTGAGTCTTCCGCATTTTAGAGGTCGACACCATTTGCATCGCTTTAGTGATCTTTTGGGTATTTTGAACACTACGGATTTTGGTGAGAATCTCTTTTCCGACTGCCATTTCAGACTCCTTTCATCTCAATACTTATGCTTGGTAAGCGTAAGAAGATTTGAAAGATTTCATGGCTTCGGTTAATGCTTTTTCGCTTTCGTCAGACATTGCGCCTGATGCATTAATCGCTTCCAGAACCTCAGGATGTTGCGTACGTACAAAACTCAAGAATTCTGCTTCGAAAGCCAAGGCTTTGGATACCGGAACATCTGCGTAAGAACCGTTGTTGATCGCCCACAAAGTCAATGCCATTTCGGCAGTGTTCAATGTGCTGAATTGTTTTTGTTTCATCAATTCAGTAACCACTTCACCATGTTGCAGCTGTTTGCGTGTTGCTTCGTCCAAATCGGAAGCAAATTGCGAGAACGCCGCCAATTCACGGTACTGTGCCAACGCCAAACGGATACCGCCACCCAGTTTTTTGATGACTTTGGTTTGTGCTGCACCACCTACGCGCGATACGGAAATACCGGCATTGATTGCAGGACGGATACCGGCGTTGAACAAGTCGGTTTCCAAGAAGATTTGGCCGTCTGTAATCGAAATTACGTTGGTTGGTACGAATGCTGATACGTCACCGGCTTGGGTTTCAATAATTGGCAACGCAGTCAGAGAACCGGTTTTGCCTTTTACTTCGCCATTGGTCAGTTTTTCAACTTCGTTTTCGCTAACGCGGGCCGCACGTTCCAACAGACGGGAGTGCAGATAGAATACGTCGCCAGGATATGCTTCACGGCCAGGAGGACGGCGCAACAGCAGGGAAATTTGACGGTATGCAACGGCTTGTTTAGATAAGTCATCGTATACGATCAACGCATCTTCACCACGGTCACGGAAGAATTCGCCCATGGTACAACCGGAGTAAGGAGCGATGTATTGCAGTGCAGCGGCTTCAGAAGCAGTTGCAGCAACTACGATAGTGTGTTCCATCGCACCATGCTCTTCCAATTTGCGTACTACGTTGGCAATAGAAGATGCTTTTTGACCGATAGCCACATAAATACAGATAACGCCTGTACCTTTTTGGTTAACGATGGCATCCAGTGCTACGGCAGTTTTACCGGTTTGACGGTCACCAATGATCAACTCACGTTGGCCACGACCAACCGGAACCATAGAGTCAATGGCTTTCAGGCCGGTTTGCATTGGTTGGTCAACCGATTTACGCGCAATCACACCTGGTGCAATTTTTTCGATTGGAGCAGTCAATGTTGTGTTGATTGGACCTTTACCATCGATAGGACGACCCAATGCATCAACCACGCGACCAACCAGTTCGCTACCAATCGGCACTTCCAAAATACGGCCGGTACAGGTAACTGTATCGCCTTCTTTAATGTGTTCGTACTCACCCAACACTACGGCACCGACGGAGTCACGCTCCAAGTTCATGGCCAGACCGAAAGTGTTACCGGGGAATTCGAGCATCTCACCTTGCATCGCGTCTGACAAGCCATGAATGCGCACAATGCCGTCTGTAACAGAAACAACGGTACCACGGGTACGCACTTCTGCATTGACGGACAGATTTTCGATTTTGGCTTTAATCAAATCGCTAATTTCAGCAGGATTAAGCTGCATGAAAACTCTCCTAATTTGTCATAGTCGCATACAAAGCATTCAGTTTGCCTTGTACGGACAAATCCAAGACCTGATCACCCACTTCTACTTTGATGCCGCCGATTAATTCAGGGGCAACTTTAGCTACCACATCCAATTTGCTGTTGAAGCGTTTTGTCAGGATATCGGTAACATCGGCCAGCTGCTGAGAACTGAGTTCATATGCGCTGTAAATTACTGCCGATTTCGTATTGTTGTGTATCAAGGTCAAATCTTGATATTGGGCATAAATTTCCGGCAATACCAGCAAACGTTTTTGCTCGGCCAAAACGGTAATGAAATTTGCCAATTCGACATTTTTGATACCGACAAGACCTTTGAGCGTTTCTGCTTTTTCGGAAGCTCCCGTTTCCGGTTGCTCGATGAAAGCAATAACTTTCTCATCTTGAACAACCGCTGCGAGTTCTTTCAGTTCGCCCAACCAAGACTCGATTTGGTTTTTTTCCTGAGCCAGACTAAACAATGCTTTCGCATAAGGTCTGGCAATCGTTGCGAACTCTGCCATAAGATTACAGCTCCTGTTTTAAGGTACTGAGCAAATCTGCATGTTTGGAAGCATCAACTTCTTTACGCAAGATAGATTCCGCACCTTTAACAGCCAGTGTAGCAACCTGTTCGCGCAACACTTCGCGCGCACGGTTAACTTCTTGCTCCACGTCAGCTTTTGCTTGGGCTGCAATGCGTGCTGCTTCATGAGAAGCTTGCTCTTTGGCTTCTTCTACAATTTTTGCAGCACGTTTTTCGGCGTTAGCAACCATTTCGGTTACCTGATTACGCCCTTCGGCCATAAGTTCTGCAACTTTTTTCTCTGCCTGCTCAAAATCGCTCTTACCGCGCTCGGCAGCAGCCAAGCCCTCGGCGATTTTTGCGGCACGCTCATCCAATGCTTTGGCAATCGGAGGCCATACGAATTTCATCGTAAACCAAACCAAGCCAAAGAAAACTAGGATTTGCGCAAATAAGGTTGCATTAATATTCACGTTACTTAACCTTCGTATCTGGGTTAATCAAACAGACCATAAGCCTGTATCTGAACGGATCACTCCGTCTTGATTACGCAGCACCAAACGGGTTAACGAAGGCGAACAACAGGGCAATAGCCACACCGATCAAGAAGGCCGCGTCGATCAGACCAGCAATCAAGAACAGTTTGGTTTGCAGAGGACCGATCAGCTCAGGTTGGCGAGCAGAAGATTCCAAGTATTTAGAACCAACCATTGCGATACCGATAGAGGCACCCAATGCACCCAAGGCAACGATCAAACCACATGCGATAGCAATCAAACCCATTTTTAAACTCCTTAAGATAGTAAAGGTTAAACTACAAAAACAAACTACGAAAAAACTACTTGATTAGTGTGCATCATGCGCTTGTCCGATGTATACGAACGCCAACGCCATGAAAATAAATGCCTGCAAGGTGATAACCAAAATGTGGAAAATCGCCCAAGCCAAACCGGCAATCAGGTGGAACACAAATAAAATTGGATCCAAAGTCTCGATACTGCCGGTTGACGCCCATGCACCACCCAACAAAGCGATCAGCAGGAACACCAGCTCACCGGCATACATATTACCAAACAACCGCATACCGTGGGATACGGTTTTGGACAAAAACTCTACCAAGTTCAACAGGAAGTTGGCCGGAGCGAGCATCGGACCAAAAGGCGCGCTGAACAATTCGTGAATCCAACCGCCAAAGCCTTTGATTTTGATATTGTAATAAATACATACCAACAATACGCCAATTGCCAAAGCCAAAGTGGTATTCAAGTCAGCAGTCGGTACGACACGCAACAGTGCGTGATGATTACCGGTAATGCCTTGCCATACCATTGGCAGCAAATCGACTGGCAACATATCCATGGCGTTCATCAGGAAAATCCAGACAAACAGGGTCAAACCCAAAGGTGCAACAGCTTTACGCGATTGTTCGTTATGGATAATGCTCTTACACATGTTATCCACGAATTCGAACAGAATTTCAACAGCCGCTTGAAAACGACCGGGCACGCCAGCCGTCGCTTTTTTGGCGCCACGCCACAAAAGGAAGCTGCCGATTACGCCCAACAGAACGGTAAAAAAGATTGCATCAAGGTTAATGAACGAAAAATCAGCGATGTTTTTCAGTCCTTGACCCTGAGTAACATCCGACATACTGGTCAAGCTTTGCAAGTGGTGCTTGATGTAGTCGGCAGCGGTCATAGTTTCACCTGCCATAGTGTTTCACTCTCAACAATACTAAAAAAACCAAATGACTGACGCTAAGAAACGCCAATAAAAATGGGTAAAATACCAGTGATCGATGCCATATCGCAAAAACGACCAACATAGATACCAGCGACAGCACTACTTTTAAAACCTCTCCGCCGATAAACATCGAACTTTGCAGATTGGGATTTCGTCGGGAAAACTTTAAAAGTAAAACTGCAACCAGGGTAGGCAAAATATACGAAAATCCTCCCGCCAAAGCAGAGAGGAAGCCGGGCAATCCGGAAAATAATGCACAAACAACTGAAATTATTAACAATACAATCACTTGCAGTGGGACTATCTGATTCATTGTACTTCACACCCCAAAAACGCAAGGTAAATTAATATAATCAAGAAGTTTGTTAACGTCAAGCAATATGTTAATCTTTGTGAACTTTTCACAGATAAATGATTAACACATATAAAACAAATCTTTGCAGGAACGGAGTTTAACACAAATTACATGTTGCTACACAGATTTTACAGAAGATTTTGATTTGTATTGTAAGCATCTGTACGACCAGTCCTTTTATCAAAAATTCAGGCCGTCTGAAAATTTTTTCAGACGGCCTGTTTATAAAACCGTTAAAACTCTTGATTAATGCCTAACTGTTTCAGCAGGTATTCAAATGTTTCCGGCGTATCAAAATGCAGTACGATTTTGCCTTTTTTCTGATTGCTGGTTTTGACTTCGGCATTGACACCCAAACGCTCGGTCAGGGCATCATTAATACGGCGGATATCCGGGCTGATGGTTTTGGCTGCTTCAGGCTTGGCTTTTTGATGTGCCAACTGGCTGCGGCGTTCTACTTCGCGTACCGACCAGCCGTTTTTGACAGCTTTCTGCGCCAACTCCAATTGGTCAACCACATGCAAGGTCAGCAACGCACGGGCATGACCCATTTCCAGACGGCGTTGATAAAGCATTTCCTGAACCGGCTCAGGCAGGCTCAACAAGCGCAGGCTGTTGGAGATGGCACTACGGCTTTTACCGACGGCTTTTGCGATGGTTTCATGAGTCAGGCCAAATTCGTCGGCAAGACGTTTCAAACCTTGAGCTTCTTCAATCGGATTGAGGTTTTCACGTTGCAGGTTTTCAATCAAACCCATGGCCAACGCGGTTTCGTCGCTGATGGTTTTGATAACGACGGGAATTTCGGTCAAACCAGCCAACTGAGAAGCGCGCCAACGGCGTTCGCCGGCAATCAATTCATATTGAGACAGACCACGTTCGCGTACGATAACCGGCTGGATAATGCCTTGTGCCTTAATGGAATCGGCCAACTCCTGCAAAGCTTCATCATCAATTTGCACACGCGCCTGATAGCGGCCGGGCTGAATATCGGCGATGGCAACCGTTGTCAGGCGGTCGCTACTGCTACTGTCCACTGCATTGGAAATCAGCGAATCCAAACCGCGTCCCAATCCACCTTTTGCTTTTGCCATATTGTTTTCCCTTTCAGACGGCCTCATTGTTGAAATGACGTATTCTATCGGATATTGCCGCTTTACGACAATTTGAATCACGATGATTTGACTATTGCCATTTATTTACGGAGCGAAACCGCAAACACGCCCCTTAAAGCGTTGCTTAAGCGGATTTCTTCCGCATTTTCCAACATGGCACGCGTGATGTGTGTTTCCCTTATCGTATCCGCACCTAAATATAGCTGCGGTTGCCTCAATACCGCTTGGCGCATTACCCCGTTCAAAATATCCAAATCTAAAGACGGCGTGAGCCATTGTCCTTGATATTTGACGAACACATTGCTTCTTCCGCCCTCTAACAAAAGGCCGTCTGAATTGAAAAACAGGCTGTCAAATGCGCCCTGCCCTTCTGCCGTTTTCCATGCTTGGTCAAAAATTTCACGGCGCGTGGTTTTGAAACGGCGCAGATAATCGCGTTGACTTAATGTGTGCTCACTCAAGATGACGTATTGCTGCCCATCCAATTCAGAAACAGCCGCATGACTCAATACAAGGCCGTCTGAAAACAAAGTAGCTTTGACTCTAAATAACCCACTTGGCAACGCATCTATATAGTGTTGGATTTTCTCTATTGTATTTTCAGGCCAAGTCAGGTTGAGCGCTTGCGCCGAGCTGTTCAGACGGCCTAAATGCAAATCAAGTAAACGGCATTGTTTGTCTTCCACGCGCATAGTTTCAAAAATACCGAAATCAGGCCGTAAATCATTAAGGAAACGCGCCTTCCAACCGCACTCGCGATATTCGGCTTCAGGATCGCTATCAATCACAATCCCCGAACCCACGCCATAAACACCTTGATAAAGGCCGTCTGAAACCGGCTTCAGGGATAAGGTGCGAATCACGACATTAAATACGCCTTCAAATCCCAAACCCGTATCGCACGGATGCAAAAAGCCGATGCTGCCTGTGTACAAACCGCGCGGTTCGGATTCAAGAGACTCAATAATCTGCATACTCATGCGTTTGGGTGCGCCGGTAATACTGCCACACGGGAAGGCTGCACGGAGAATATCGGCAACCGAAACATCAGGCAGCGCCTGCGCCTCGATGGCACTGGTCATCTGCCAAACACTGCCGAAACGTGAAACTTTAAACGGCTTAGGCACGCGTACTTTGCCCGTTTGCGCGATTTTGCCGAGGTCATTGCGCAACAAATCGACAATCATCACATTTTCGGCGCGGTTTTTCGGGTCGTTTTGCAATTCAACGGCGCGGCGTTCATCTTGTCCGTCATGAAGAATCGGCGCAGTGCCTTTCATCGGCTCGGTTGTGATCAGGCCGTCTGAATCGATTTTGAGGAAAAGTTCGGGAGAAAAACACAAAGTCCATGCGTCCTGCCCTGCCCCGTCGGACAGACAAGACAAAACGGCATACGGCACAGGCTGGCGCAAGCGGCGGTAAAGCTGAATCGGATTGCCGTAAGTTTGCAGGTGCAGACGTGCGGTGTAATTGATTTGATAGGTATCGCCGCGGCGGATGGCTTCGTGGATTTGGTTGATATGCTCGAGATAATCGGCTTCGGATACGGAGAATCGGGGAGTGGAGATGCCTGCTTCAAGGCCGTCTGAATGATTGGACAGCCAGCTTTCGGCATCGATTTCTGTACAAGTAGCAAACCAGTGCAAACGCAAATTGCCACTGCGCGCGGATGAAATATCCATCAGTGGCAATCCGAATTCGTAGTCTGCAAACAACACTGCATGCAGGCCTTTTTTCCAACCTGCCTGCAAAATATCATCCAACGACGCCAGTTCGTTATGATGAAAAAGGCAGCTTTCCACATGATTTTGATAGAGTTTTGCACGACCGCTTAACGCATCGTCGAACAGGGCGAAATAAGGCATGATGTATTATACAAATAGGCTGATTATACGCTGTTTTTACAAAAATTATCAAACAAGCCGAAAAAAATCGCTTATGTGTAATTTTATGTAGGCTAACACAGCATAAAGAGGTAAAATCAAGTCATACCACACCATATCATTTAAAACTTAATCGATAAGGAGACTTTATGGCAGACCACCAATTAGAACCGTTCGAGAATGTTGAACTGGGCGAGAAACAAGACCAGCTGCAAGTATTCGAAAAGGCTGTTTTGGAACACGAAGGACGCGGCACTGACGAAGATTCCGGCAGCGCACCGCTTCCTGCCAACTACCCGTACAAACAACGTATGCGCCGATCTGTTTACGAAAAAGAAAAACAGAAGCTGCAAATCGAATTGTTGAAAGTACAAAGCTGGGTTAAAGATTCCGGTCAGCGTATCGTCAGCCTGTTTGAAGGCCGCGACGCAGCCGGTAAAGGCGGTACCATCAAACGCTTCATGGAACACCTGAATCCGCGTGGCGCGCGTGTGGTTGCTTTGGAGAAACCAACCACTACCGAACGCGGCCAATGGTATTTCCAACGCTACATTCAAAACCTGCCGACCGCAGGCGAAATGGTATTCTTCGACCGCTCATGGTACAACCGTGCCGGCGTAGAACGCGTAATGGGCTTCTGCGAACCTAACGAATACCTGCTCTTCATGCGCCAAACCCCTGAATTGGAACGCATGCTTGTTGCCAGCGGCATCCATCTGTTCAAATTCTGGTTCTCCGTATCCCGTGAAGAACAACTCCGTCGCTTCATCTCCCGTCGTGATGACCCGCTGAAACACTGGAAACTGTCTCCAGTGGATATCCAGTCGCTCGACCGCTGGGACGACTACACCGAAGCCAAAAACGCCATGTTCTTCCACACCCACACCGGCGACGCGCCTTGGGTCATCATCCGCTCCGACGACAAAAAACGTGCACGTTTGAACTGTATCCGCTACTTCCTGCATCAGCTGGACTATCCGGGCAAAGACGTGAAAGCCATCGGTAAAGTGGACGAGAAAATTGTTTTGATTCCTGATACACGTTACAAAGAAAAAACTGTCGATCTCGGACATGACTGATTGAGTGGTCAGCCGTTTGAGCAGTAAAAAGGTCGTCTGAAAACCTGAAATATGGGTTTTCAGACGACCTTTTGATTTATGGTATAAAGGGAAGACTCTTGAATTAATACTCACATTTTACTCAATGGTTTGCATTCCCAACGTTTTGCAAGCATCTCAAAATCTTGAAAATTAGTTGGTTTCCCTTTTTCACTGTTACGAATAGCTTCTATCGTTTGACAGAGCATCTTCCAGTCACGAATGATAATGTTACAAAAAGAACGCTTGTATACTTCTTCATCAATGATTCCAGTATTGATGCCGACTGCCACAAATTCTCGATAATTCAAAAGGGCAAGGATTGCTTTTCGTTCTTCCGGATATTTTTCCTTGTCAAGATACTGATGTAGATTGGGAAAATCCCCTTTAACAAGATTGTAAACCATTTCAATCGACTTGTTTAACTCCTCATTAAACCGCTGCCTCAGAATTAAGTCTACAGTTGCCATTCGCCGATTGTCATTTTTATTATTCCAAACGGATAAAGCGGTAAATCCCAACCCTAAGAAGAGAATTACCGCCTGTATAATCAATAACCAATCTGATAAGGTTATTGGATTAGTTGTCGTCGTATCCATCAGAAAAAACCCTTTTAAATTTAAACACAGTACATTTCATAACTAGCTCCTTGATAAATGTTATTGGTATATCAACTTTGCCGAATTCGCCAATGGTTTAATTATATGGGTTGAATTTTATTTTTTCAAATCTAGCCTGTTTGAAACAATTGGATAAAAACAATTCAATTATACCACATATTGTGTTTATCTTTAAAAATATAAAAAAAATATCCATATATTGTGATTTTTTAATATTACACATACAGGAAAAAAATCCAACAAAATAATAAAAATCATCTGAAACTGTTTGAGCCCATTTCCAAAACATTGGTTGCTGTTATACCACCTCCGCTTTGAAATTTTATACAAACAGAGCCCTTTGCAAAAAAGCCCTTCCTCCGGCATCCGAAATCCAAACACAGGTTTTAGGTTGTTTTCGTTTCAAATATCCACTGATTCTACTCAAATACCCCTTTACCCCCTTGGATACCCGATAATCAGGCATCTGGGCCGCCTTTTCTTAATCCTCGCGATTCCAGTACGTTTTTTGTGCGAATACCAATTTATTGTCAGTGAATTTCACACTGTCCAAATTCAATGCCCAAACATCGCTTTTCATCACTCTGGCAGCAGGATGCGCTTTGTAATACAAAGACTGCGCCGCTTTCAAATCCGCTTCATCCTCAATCAAAGTGGCAGTCGCCGCAAACTGAATGCCGCTGATTTTTGCGATGCTGTCAGGTTGTCCGGCAATAGTACCGGCTACTTTGGCAGAACGGCTCATCATTCCGCCATGCTTCGTTTTCAAAGATGTCAGCACAATCAATCGGGCATTCGCCTCATCAAACACATAAAAACAGCAAGCCGCCCAAACTTCGCCCTCTTCCGCAGCAGCAATACTGACGACATGATGATTGCTCAAAAACTTCACTATATTGGCAGGAATCGTTTGCATGTTTTTTTACCTTTCTTCGCAGTAGACGAAATTATACTCAGGCCGTCTGAAACATCAGCCCTGCCAGCGCGGCACATCGTTTTGAATGATGCCGAACAAGTCCAAAGCATGAGAGACGCTGTGTGTAATCATATCTTCGATGGATTCGGGCTTCTGATATAAAGCCGGAACGGGAGGAAACACAATACCTCCCATTTCTGTCACACGGCGCATATTTTCAATGTGCGCCAAGTTTAACGGCGCTTCACGCACCATCAACACCAGCTTGCGCCGCTCTTTCAACGTTACATCCGCCGCACGGCTGAGCAAATTATCGGCAAATCCATGAGCAACCGAAGCCAAAGTTTTCATTGAACACGGTGCAATCAACATTCCATCCGTCAAAAACGATCCACTGGCAATACTTGCCCCGACATTACGGACGGAATGCACAACATCCGCCAAAGCATAAACGTCTTCTTTGGTGTAATCCGTTTCCAAAGCGCGGGTCATCTCCGCCCCTTGCGAAACCACCAAATGCGTTTCTACCTGATGCTCACGCAAAAGCTGTAAAGCCTTCACGCCATACTGGAAACCGCTGGCACCGCTGATGCCGACAACCAAACGCTTCATTGTATTTTCCTGTCTCGGCCTAAAGATAAATGAAAGGCAGATTCTCAAGACGAAAAAATAACCGCTAAAAAGCGGTTAGATTTTCTAATGTGGTGCCGACAGCGAGATTTGAACTCGCACAGCCTATGGCCACTACCCCCTCAAGATAGCGTGTCTACCAATTCCACCATGTCGGCATAAATCAAATTGTCTTACTGCTGCTGAGGATTCGGTGCAACAGGAGTTGTATTGTTTTGTGCAGGCGTTGCAGGCTTAGGAGCTTGCTGGCTCTGCTTCACATCGCTGAAGTCTAAACCGTGCTTACTGGAGTGGGTGTGAATATACACCATCGCCATGCAGGTCGCAAAGAAAAATGTTGCGGCAATAGCAGTTGAGCGGCTCAAGAAGTTGGCATTACCGGCAGAACCGAATACGCCTTGCGCGCTACCGCTGCCGGAACCGAACGTTGCGCCGGCATCCGCGCCTTTACCGTGTTGCAACAATACTAACACGATTACGGCTAAAGCGGAAATAATATTAATGATCCAGATAAGGGTTTTAAAGGCTTCCATATGTTTTCTACGAGGCTTGTGCTGCGTTGATGATGGCGGTAAAGGAGTCATATGATAATGACGCGCCACCAACCAATGCGCCGTCTACATGAGGTACTGCGAAGATGTCGGCCGCGTTATCCGCTTTCACACTTCCGCCGTAAAGAACGCGGATTTTAACATCGCTTCCGCACAAAGACAAGATTTCTTTGTAGATAAATGTGTGCATGTCGGCGATTTGTTCGACAGTGGCGACTTTGCCTGTACCGATCGCCCAAACCGGCTCGTAGGCAACGGCGATGTTTTTGGTGTTTAAACCTTGCAGGATGGAAAGTTGGTGGGCAATGACTTCATGTTCTTTACCGGCTTCGCGTTCTTCCAAGCTTTCGCCGACACACAACAATGGAATCAGGCCGACGTTGAGGACGTTTTCCATTTTGCGGCGTTGGATTTCGTTTTTCTCGCCGAAATAAAGGCTGCGCTCGGAGTGGCCGATGAGGACGATGTCTGTACCGATGTCGGCAAGCATTTCGGCGGACACTTCGCCGGTGTACGCGCCGTTATTCGGGAAACGGCTCACGTCTTGCGCACAGGTCAAGATGCGGTTGTTCAAAACAATCTGCATGGCGTTGTGCAGTTGCAACAGATAAACGGTCGGAGCGGCCAGGCCGATTAACACGCGTTCTGCGGTTGGCATGACACGGAAGCGGTGCATAAGCGCATTGTTATTTTGGAGTCGGCCGTTCATTTTCCAGTTGCCGATAACCCATTTTTGATCCCACATTCCGATTTGGTGATACATCTTTATTGCTCCGTGTGTTGGTTGTTGCTTGCTGTAGCGTCGTGTAATGTGAAAGTTTAGTGGATATATGTGCGCTTGGCAATTATTAACGAGCCTCTGGGCCGTCTGAAAGATGGCACACTCTCCGACAAGGATTTATAATGTATGCTTCGATAAAATTAAGAATTGAACGGAGCACAAATATGGACTTTGAAAAAGCGCGTTTCAATATGGTCGAACAGCAGATTCGTCCGTGGGATGTCTTGGACTTCGACATTTTGGATGCTTTGGAGGAGATCGAGCGCGAACATTTTGTCGGCGAGGCTTTTCAAGGTTTGGCCTATGCGGATATGGAGCTGCCGCTGGCCAACGGCCATAAGATGTTGGAACCCAAAGTCGTTGCCCGCCTGGCTCAAGGTTTGAAACTGAAAAAAGACGAAACCGTCTTAGAAATCGGTACAGGTTCAGGCTATGCAACCGCCCTGCTGTCCAAACTGGCCGGCAAAGTCGTCACTGACGACATCGATGCCCAGCAGCAGCAACGCGCCAAAAAAGTTTTGGACGAATTGGGCTTTACCAACGTCGATTATGTGCAAAACAACGGCCTGACCGAAGCATCGCAAGGCGCTCCTTTTAATGCGATTTATGTGGGCGGCGCAGTAGACAGCATACCTGAAATTCTGAAAGAGCAACTGAAAGACGGCGGCCGTATGGTGGTCATCGTCGGCCGCAAACCGGTACAACGCGCGCTTTTGCTGACGCGTAACGGCAATGAGTTTTCCGAAAAAGTATTGTTCGACACCGTCGTGGCACACTTGGAAGACAAATCGGCCAATCCGTTCGGCGATTTCGATTTTTAAACGACAGGCCGTCTGAAAGTTCAGACGGCCTCATACTTTCATACCCTACCTATGACCGACATCATCCAACTCTCGCCCACCGAATTGAAACAATGGCAGGACGAAGGCCGCGCATTTCATCTGCTCGACGTCCGCACCGATGAAGAACGCGCCATCTGCACCCTGCCCACTGCCATTCATATCCCGATGAACCTCATCCCACTGCGCCAAAACGAGCTGCCCGACGACGATTTACCCATCGTCGTTTACTGCCACCACGGTATCCGCAGCCTGCACACGGCAATGTATTTAGAAGACGCCGGATTTGAAAACCTCTACAACCTTCAAGGCGGTATTGATGCTTGGGCAATGCAGGTGGACAGCAAAATGATGCGGTATTGAATCGGTTTTATCAATAAAAGGCCGTCTGAAACTGGATTTCAGACGGCCTTTTTCAAACCTTTCTGCTTACGCTTGCAAGCTAGCGACAAACTGCTGTACGGCCGGCACAGCCAAAATCAACAGCAATACCAATACGGCTTTTTCCATACGGTTGAACTGACAACTTCCGTAGTGTTTCTTTTGCGAATAGAGAAACAGCAATACGCCGGGCAAATAGAGCAAGACTGAAAGTAGCAAATATTCCGTGCCTGCCGCATAGACAATCCAAGTCGCATAAAGCGTTGCTGCCGCGCCGATAAGACGGTATTTCGCCGCGGCCTTTTGTGTCAGCGATAATTTGAGCAGATATGCACCAATTAACAGATACGGTATCAAAATCATCGAAGTCGATACCATCAGCAAGGCAGAATAATCCTCGCCTTTTAACCACACCAGCAATAGGCAAAACTGCACGGTCAAAGTGGTAAACATCAACGAACCCTGCGGCACTTCGTTTTTATTCAACGGGATAAACGATTTTGGAAATGCGCCGTTTCTCGCACCCATGTGCGGAATCTCGGTCGCATACAGCGTCCAGCTTAAATAAGACGACAGCACAGACATAATCAGGCAGGAAGAAATCAGCACTTTGCCCCAAGGGCCGATCATGTGCGCCAACACGCCCGCCATAGACGGATTAGCCATTGCTGCAATATCCACACGAGGCAAAATGCCTTGCGCCAAGACGGTAATTGCCACATACATTGCCAGCGTCAAGCTGACTCCGATAATGGTTGCTCGACCGACATCAGCACGACTTCGTGCATGCTTGGACAAAACCGCCGCACCCTCAATACCGGTAAACACCCACAGCGTAATCAGCATTGTGTTTTTCACCTGCGTCATCAGGCTGACATCAGGATTTTCAGGCGTAGCAAGGCTCGCCCCTGTCCAATCGGACATAAACACTTCGGTTTGAAAGAAATAGGCTGCCATACCGATAAATAAAATCAGCGGAAATACTTTGACTGCTGTCGCAATCAGGTTCACTCCTGCCGCTTCTTTAATACCGCGCACTACCAACCAGTAAATCAGCCACACAATTACCGATTCACCGACAAAAGCGGCAAATGTGTTGCCTTTACCGAAAATCACGTTGTCCGGCGTATCGACAAATCCGCCTACTGCTTCAAACGCAACCACCAAATAGCCGACAATACCGACCGTAGTGCAAAGCCAATAGCCCCACGCCGAGAAAAAACCCATCAAATCGCCGAAGCCGTCGCGGGCGTACGTATAAATACCGCCGTCCAATTCGGGCTTAAGTTTGGACAAGGCCGAAAATGACAGACCGAGAAAGATAATGCCCACACCGGTAATCAGCCAACCCAGCAGCAAAGCCTGCGAACCTGCGACGGCAGCCATATTCTGCGGCAGGCTGAAAATACCCGAACCAATCATGGAACTGATAACCAAGGCCGTCAGCGCGGCCAAGCCGATTTGAGATTTTTGCGACATGTTTATTCCTGATTTTTATAATTATGTGTTTGTGAAGCAACGGCATTACCGGCTTTTTTAGCCTGTTCTAACCGTATCAAAATATTATGCGACCACTTTCAGACGGCCTTAAATCCTTGCGCCAACGCACGGATATGTTCAGGTGCGATACCGCAGCACCCGCCGATGATTTCAGCACCCAAATCCGCCCATTGTCTCGCCCACGCCAAATAATTTTCCGGCGTAGCATCGGCACGAATCGGATCCAAACCATCGTTGGCCTCGTTCATCTGTCCTTGTACCGGCTCAAATGCATTGGCGTAAACACCCAGTTTCAGACGGCCTTGGGCTTCATGTGCCACTTTCAAAGCTTCCGCCATCACTTCAGGCTGACTGCAATTGAACAACATTGCCGCTGCACCTATCTCTACCGCGAAATCCGCCGCCTCGTGCACGTTTTCTCCCGAACGCAACACCGGTACATCATGCGGCATCGTATCTTCCAAAGTAAACGACACCCAAAACGGTTTACCGTCCTCGGGCAGACTGCTGCGCCAGAAACGCGCTTCTTCCAAGCTGGATACGGTTTCTGCCAACCAAATATCAGCAAACGGCATCAAACCCGATATTAAAGGGCGCGCCAAAGCAGGTGCGACTTGTTTGTCAAACAAGTCAGGGCGGTAAGAACCGAACAACGGCGGCAGGCTTGCGGCCACTTTTGCAGTAGTCCCGCTTTGTTCCACCGCTTCTCGCGCCAAACAGCCGGCCAGCCTTGCCCATTCGGCAGCTTGAGCATCAAAGCGCTCCTGCCCGATATGAAACGGAACAAGCGCATAGCTGTTGGTCGTAATCACCTGTGCGCCGGCCTGAAGAAAATCTAAATGCGTTTCACGCACAATATCCGGCGCTTCCATCAAAGCCAAAGCAGACCATTCCGGCTGACGAAACGGTGCGCCGCGCCGATGCAATTCACGCCCCATTCCGCCGTCTAAAATCGTTACCGTCATGATCGACCTCCAATGATGAATTTTTAAAATCGCCATTCTACGCTTTTTTAACTCCTTACCTTTAATCTATAAAGAACTAAACTTATGCAGCTTTGTTATATAAAAGGCCGTCTGAAACTGGATTTCAGACGGCCTTTGCGATTATTTCACAAACCGTGCATCTGCCATAAACGGCCGTGTGGCAGTCGGTTTAGCGGAATAGAAGCGGGAGAAAGTGCTGTCGATTTTAGTCTGTATCGGTTTATCGTCCAATGTTGCCGATGCTTCCAATTTCACACCACCGCCACTGGTTTCGCCCAATTTCATATTTGGCAACGTCAGTTTGGCAATATTGAGTTTCACATTTTCCACCTTGGTATCGGGAGACATCAGCTGTTTGCCGACGGGGCGGATTTTCTCACCCTCATCATGAGGCGCAGCACCACCGTTGTCGTCAACCACACCGATATTAATCAACCGGGCAGACGCCAAATCCATCTTGCCGTTTTTAACCGGAATACCGACAAACAGTTTTACGCCGCGATGAATGAACGTATTGTCCCGCCACTGAGTTTGGCCCTCTTTCGGCGGTTTGGTTTCTGCCGCCACCGAATAAGTGCGGCCCATAATCATCAATTTATAGCCCGGAATTTTTTTCGAACCCAATCCGTCGGTAATGTCTTCGACCAGTTGCGGCGCAGTCAAGGTTTCGTTTGCCAAAATACGGGCTGAAGTTTCTGCCAGATGGGCGGGCTTGCCGTCTATGGTCAATGCCTGTTCATGGCCGAAATCAGACGCAAATACAGGCACGGCGGCCAGTGCGGCGGCCAATGCCAGAATACGGATAGTTTTCATTGCAGACTCCTGATAAAAATGTAATTGGGTTGATTACCCGATAAAATCCGGGCGATATTGATTGGAATCGGTATTTTTATACAAATGATACAGATTATCAAGAGTATTTGGCTTTTAAAATAAAAAGGCCGTCTGAAAACCAGTTTCAGACGGCCTTTTCAATTTGGCTTAAAACCTTCTATCAGTCTTTGAAGCGTTTGAATACCAATGTGCCGTTGGTACCGCCAAAGCCGAAGGAATTGGAGATGGCAACGTCGATTTTCGCGTCACGCGCTTCGTTGGCGCAGTAATCCAAATCACAACCGGCTTCAACGTCTTGTTCAAAGATATTGATGGTCGGTGGAGATTTTTGCTCGTGTACTGCCAACACGCTGTACAACGCCTCCACACCGCCGGCTGCGCCAAGCAAGTGGCCGGTCATGGATTTGGTGGAGTTAACGATGACTTTGCACGCATGATCACCCAAAGCGCGTTTGATGGCTTTGGTTTCGTTGGCATCACCCAAAGGAGTCGATGTACCGTGTGCGTTGACGTAATCTACGTCTTCAGGATTCAAGCCAGCATCTTTCAGCGCGCGAGTAACGGCCAATGCAGGGCCTTCTTCGTTAGGCGCGGTAATGTGGTAGGCATCGGAGCTCATACCGAAGCCGACGATTTCGGCGTAAATTTTCGCACCGCGTTTTTTCGCGTGTTCCAATTCTTCCAACACCAGCACGCCAGCGCCTTCGCCGATAACGAAACCGTCACGGCCTTTGTCCCACGGACGGGAAGCGGTAGCAGGGTCATCGTTGCGGGTGGAAAGTGCCTTCATGGCGGCAAAACCGCCGACGCCCAAAGTGCTGATCGCGCCTTCCGCGCCACCGGCAATCATAACGTCTGCGTCGCCGTATTTAATCAGTCGTGCAGAGTCGCCGATGGAGTGTGCGCCGGTTGTACAGGCAGAAACCATGCCGTAGCTCGGGCCACGGTAGCCTTTGAGGATGGTTACGTGGCCGGAAATCAGGTTAATCAGCGAGCCTGGGATAAAGAAAGGATTGATTTTGCGCGCACCGCCTTCGATAACGGCTTTGCCGGTCGCTTCAATGCTCGGCAGGCCGCCGATACCGGAGCCGATGTTGACACCGACGCGGTCTTTGTCGAGGGTTTCCACGTCGTCCAAGCCTGAATCATTGATGGCTTGCAGGGCGGCGGCAATACCGTAGTGGATGAACACGTCCATACGGCGCGCTTCTTTCGCGCTGATGTATTGGCCGATGTCGAAATCGCGCACTTCGCCGGCGATTTGGCTGTTGATGTCGGATGCGTCAAAGCGGGTAATCCGTCCGATGCCGCTTTTGCCTGCGAGCAGATTGCTCCATGCGGTGGCGACGTCGTTGCCGACCGGTGATACTTGGCCAAGACCTGTGATGACTACTCTTCTCTGACTCATGATAATCTCGCTGTTGGTTGTCGGGATTTTCGCGGCAGCCTTGCTTATTTTCTTCGTGAAAACGGGCAAAACTCATGCCGTCTGAAATTTCAGGGGTTTAATAATAAGGTAAAAGCCTCTATTGCGATGGCGCAGCAGAGGCTGGATGTTTGGTGCGACCGATTAGCCTTGGTGGGCGTTGATGTAGTCGATAGCCAATTGTACGGTAGTGATTTTTTCAGCGTCTTCGTCAGGGATTTCGCAGCCGAAAGCTTCTTCCAAAGCCATCACCAGTTCTACGGTGTCCAGAGAGTCAGCACCCAAATCGTCTTGGAAAGAAGATTCGTTTTTCACTTCGGCTTCGTTTACGCCCAGTTGTTCAGCAACAATTTTCTTAACTTGTTGTTCGATGTTTGACATGTCAGTCGTTCCTTTTCGCCTTGCGGCAGGTTGTTTAAGAGAAATAATTCGTCGGTATTGTACCGAATTCGGATAGAGTTTTCCATCTAATCCTGCATTTTAGCACAGATTATTCAGTAAAAACCTGTTGTTGCGCATATTAGCATAGGCTGATTTTAACCTACAAGCAGGAAATTGTTTTTATTTGATATCATAGAGTTAAGTTTGATTATCGTGAATCGCGGCCGTCTGAAAAGCAGGTTTCGCCATTTTTTCTTTCCGTTTTCACGCGCCTGCCGGGTGCGTAAAACGAATAAAAAATACCTTAAATAAGGTTTCACAATGCCATCAAACTCGCTTTTTTTGCCCGCTCTTTCAGACGGCCTGAAATAAGCGGGCAAATCAAACAGCGTTCTTTTTAAGCCAAAAACTCTTTCAAAAACAGCAAGACGCAGGCGAGTTCGTCTGCGGATTCGCGTTGCGTACCGTTGCCGGTATGACCGCCACCGTCAGGCGAGTAGAGCCAAGATTGCGCGGAGGTTTCGCGCAGTTTGGCGTAGAACTTGAGCGCGTGGGCGGGATGGACGCGGTCGTCGCTGAGGCTGGTGGTAATGAGCGCTGGCGGATAATTGATGCCGTCTGAAAGATTGTGATACGGAGACAATTCGCCCAACCAGCGTTTGCAGACTTCGTATTTCTGCGGATTGCCGTATTCGTCCGTCCAACTTGAACCGGCGGAGAGCAGCGGATAACGGATCATGTCGGTCAGCGGCACTTCACACACCAGCGCGCCTATGCTTTGCGGCTCGCGCACGAAGGCGGCGGCGGTAATCAGGCCGCCGTTGCTGCCGCCCTGCAAACCGATGTGTTTGGGCGAACTCATGCCGCGTTCGGACAAATCGCGCACGACGGCAAGCAAATCATCGACGCTCTTGTGTTTGCTGATTCCCTGCGCCGCCTGATGCCAGCGCGGGCCGAACTCGCCGCCGCCGCGTATGTTCGCCAACACGAAGGCGTTGCCCTCTTCCAGCCAGTATTTGCCGATGCTGCCCAGATAATGCGGCAGCTCGGGCACGCCGAAACCGCCGTAGGCATAGACCAGCGTCGGCGTGTCGGGCGCGGCGTTTTTGCCGACGTGGAAATAAGGAATGCGCTCGCCGTCGGCCGAAGTCGTCCAAAACTGCTGCACGTTGATGCCGTCTGAATCAAACTGCTGCGGCTGACGGCGCATGACGGTCAGTTCCATCACGTTCAAATCCAGCGCAAACAGCGTCAGTGGCGTAGTGAAATCGCTGGCGGCAAGGTAAACCACGTCGCCGCCCCACGGCTGGTCGGTCATTTCCAATGCACCCGAAGGCAGGCGCGGCAGTTCGACTTCCTGCCATTTGCCGTCGGTAAAGCGCCATGCTTTCAGACGGCCTTGTACGTTCTCCAGCAGGCTCGCCACCACAAAACGCTTGGTCGTTTCCACGCTTTCCAATGCCTGCGTTTCATCGGGCGCAAACAAAAGCTGCGCCGCGCCCAATTCGCCGCGGTTCAATTTTACTGCCACCAATGCGCCGCTCGGATAGCTTTGGTTCGCGCGGTTCCAGTCCTTGCGCAGCGTCAGCAAAAGATGTCCCGCCAGATAGCCGACTACGTCGCAATCGTTGGGCAGGTTTAACGGTTTCGCCTCGCCTTCGGCTGAGACCTGCAAATAGGTTTTGGTGTAAAAACCGTCCGACGCTTCAATCAAATCAATCGGCGAACCCTGCGGATCGAGATAACGCCACGCGTTCACCATCATGCCGTCTTCGGCAATTTGATACACCGGCAGGCTTTCCTCGAAACTCTTACCACGCTCCACCAGCCACACTTCGCGCGGATAACCCGATTCGGTCAACTGGCGTTCGTCCCAAGCCGGACACACCCATACGCTGTTTTCATCGCGCCACGACACATGGTTTTTACCTGCCGGAAAGTGAAAACCGCCTTCTACCAACTCCCCTGCTTCCAAATCCACTTCCAGCGTGTACGCCGTATCGCCGCCCGATTTGCTCAGTGTTAACAACGCGCGGTTGGGCTTTTCCACCAAGTGCGACACGCCGCCCAAATACACATCGTCGCCGAGCAACTCGTCGAAATCCGCCACCGAAAACAGGATTTTCCACTCAGGATAGCCAGAACGGTAAGTCGCCGCCGTACATACGCGGTACACACCCTTCGGATATTCTGCGTCCTGATGGAAATGGTACATCCGCGCGCGGTGTTCCTGACAAAACGGAATCTGCCGCGTGTCCTGCAACTGCGCCAAAATGCCGTCGGACAATGCGCGCGCTTTGTCGTTTTCTAAAAAACGCGCACGCGTTTCGGCATGCGCCGCGGCGGCAAAATCTTGCGTTTCGGGAGATTCGAGGTTTTCAAAATGGAGATAGGAATCGGGGTAAGATTTCATAGGAAAAGGCCGTCTGAAAGATTGGGAAACGGAATTATAACGGCAAAATCAAAAAAGGCCGTCTGAAACCTGCATTTCAGACGGCCTAAGACATTATTCAATTTAACGTCCGTATATTTTCCACAAACCTTCCTGCAAACCAAACGCAGGCTCGCCGTCTTGCGGCTGGGTGCGGACGTAGCTGCCGTCAGGCTGCATCAGCCAAGCCTGGGTATTGTCTTCCAAGGCCATTTCCAAACCTTCGCAGATCACGCGTTCTTTGAGTTCGGGCGTGGTAATCGGCGTGGCGACTTCAATGCGGCGGAAAAAGTTGCGACCCATCCAGTCGGCGCTGGAGATAAAGGTATCGTCTGCACCATTGTTATGGAAGCAATACACGCGCGAGTGTTCGAGTTGGCGGCCGATAATGGAGCGGACGCGGATGTTTTCGGACAAGCCTTTTACACCCGGGCGCAAAGTACACATACCGCGCACAATCAGATCGATTTGCACGCCTGCCGCGCTGGCTTGATACAGCGCATCGATTACACTCGGCTCGATGAGGGAGTTCATCTTGGCGGTAATCCGCGCCGGTTTGCCTGCTTTGGCGTGTTCGGTTTCCTGCTTGATGCGGTCGATGACCATTTTGTGCAGGGTAAACGGGCTTTGATAGAGCTTGTTCAGACGGCCCGGCTTGCCCAATCCTGTGATTTCCATAAACAAAGTGTTCACATCGGCAGTGATTTGTTCGTCGGCGGTGATGATGCCGAAGTCGGTGTAGATGCGCGATGTGCCTTGGTGGTAGTTGCCGGTACCGAGGTGGGCATAACGCTTGAGTACGCCGTCTTCGCGACGGATAACCAAAGCCATTTTGGCATGAACTTTGTAGCCGAATACGCCGTACACGACGTGCGCGCCTGCCTCTTCCAGCTGCTTCGCCCAGTTGACGTTGTTGGCTTCGTCAAAACGCGCCATCAGTTCGACCACGACGGTAACCTGTTTGCCCGCCAGTGCGGCCTTCATCAATGCGCGCACAAGCTCGGAATTGCTGCCGGTGCGGTAGATGGTCATTTTAACGGCCAACACATCCGGATCGGCCGCTGCCTCGCGTATCATTTGGACAACCGGATCGAAAGATTGATACGGATGGTGCAGCAAGATCGGCGACTGTTTGACCAGTTTGAATACGGAGCCGTTTTTGCGTAAGGCTTTCAGACGGCCTGCATTACGCGGTGGGAACTTCAAATCCGGCCTATCCACCAAATCGGGGACGGCATTGAGGCGCACCAAATTGACCGGTCCTTTGACCTGATACAGCTCGGCAGAAGTCAGCTTGAACTGGGCAAGCAGGAAGTCGTGAATATGCGCCGGACAAGTATCCGCCACTTCCAAGCGCACGCCGTCGCCGTATTCGCGGTCGTGCAATTCGTTTTGAATCGCGGCACGCAGGTTTTTCAAATCTTCTTCATCAACCGTCAAATCGCTGTCGCGCGTGAGGCGGAACTGATGGCAGTCTTTAACCTTCATACCGGGAAAAAGTTTGCCGACATGGGCGTGCAAAATCGAAGACAAGAACACAAAGCCTGCATCACCGCCGCAAATTTCAGACGGCATGGGAACGACGCGCGGCAAAATGCGCGGCGCCTGCACAATCGCCATTCCGGACGGACGGCCGAACGCATCCGTACCTTCGAGTTCGACGGCAAAGTTGAGCGATTTGTTTAACGGGCGCGGGAACGGATGCGAAGGATCAAGGCCGATGGGCGTGAGAATGGGCAACAGCTCGTTGTCAAAATAATTTTCAATCCATTTTTTCTGCGCGGCCGTCCATTTGTGGCGGCGATAGAAATGAATACCGGCGCGGCTGAGTGCAGGCTGCAATACTTTGTTAAACAGATCGTACTGCTCGCGAATCAAGGCCTGTGCCTCTTTTGCCACCGCTTCGATGGTTTCGGCCGCAGTTTTGCCGTTGTCGAGCGGCTGATGCGGGCGCAATTTATTTTCGCGTTTCAACCACGCCATGCGCACTTCAAAAAATTCGTCCAAATTGGAAGACACGATGCACAGAAAACGCAAACGTTCCAACAAAGGAACTTTCGTATCCTGCGCCTGAGCCAGTACACGGCGGTTAAACGCCAACAGGCTGAGTTCTCGGCAGAGAATGCGGTTTTGCTCGGGCATGGTTCACTCCTGAAACATCGGTCATTAACACCATCAAGTATAACGTTTTGCCGACGTTCCGTCAGGTTTCAGACGGCCTTGACAGAAAACCTTATCCCTATTTGAGGCAAGACAAAGGGTTATCCGTTGTTTTCTATACCGAAACAGCGGTTTTTGCTATAATGCGCCTTTTAATGCAACCGCAATACCACTGCTAAAGGATAAGAAAATGGGCTTTTTGCAAGGCAAAAAAATTCTGATTACCGGCATGATCTCCGAGCGTTCCATCGCTTACGGCATCGCCAAAGCCTGCCGCGAACAAGGCGCGGAATTGGCATTTACTTATGTTGTCGACAAACTGGAAGAGCGCGTCCGTAAAATGGCGGCCGAACTCGGCTCCGAACTCGTGTTCCGCTGCGACGTTGCCAGCGACGACGAAATCAACCAAGTTTTCGTTGACTTGGGCAAACATTGGGACGGCCTCGACGGTTTGGTGCACGCCATCGCGTTTGCCCCGAAAGAAGCTTTGAGCGGCGACTTCCTCGACAGCATCAGCCGCGAAGCGTTTAACACCGCACACGAAATTTCCGCATACAGCCTGCCCGCATTGGCAAAAGCCGCCCGTCCGATGATGCGCGGCAGAAACTCCGCCATCGTCGCCCTGAGCTACTTGGGCGCGGTTCGTGCCATTCCGAACTACAACGTCATGGGCATGGCCAAAGCCAGCCTCGAAGCCGGCATCCGCTTCACTGCCGCCTGCCTGGGCAAAGAAGGCATCCGCTGCAACGGCATCTCCGCAGGCCCGATCAAAACCCTGGCCGCTTCCGGCATCGCCGATTTAAGCAAACTCTTGGGCCACGTCGCTTCCCACAACCCATTGGGTCGCAACGTTACCACTGAAGAAGTCGGTAACACAGCCGCCTTCCTGCTGTCCGACCTCGCTTCCGGCATCACCGGCGAGATTACCTACGTTGATGGCGGTTACAGCATCAACGCGCTGAACGACGAAGAGAACTAAACAGTTTTCACGCAAAACGCACTTTCATGATGAAAGTGCGTTTTTTATGGCCATTACCCATTACATTATGGTTTGAATGACTGCATAACCGATAAGGCCGTCTGAAATTCAAATACACGCATGAAACATGATTGTCGTATGCTTTGGCGTATTATGTTAATAACATTACAACGTTATCATTTAATCTCATTTAAAAGATAAGATAGAGCATTGATTCCAAAGATAACATTCATATTATCTGATACTTAGCCGCTGATAAAAAATGGTGTAAAAAAGTAACAGAAAAATTTCAGACGGCCTGTTTTTCATACAGAAGGCATAGAAGCAGGAGATTTTTGGCATAAAATACAAAATTTAACATTATTGAATTTTTCTTAACTGATAAAGCGTTAATATGCCTGCCGATTTATTGAATCACATCTGATTTTGACTCAAACACATACAGGAGATTAATTATGTCAATCGCTTCAGAATTTAAAGAATTTATTATGCGTGGCAACGTGATCGACCTCGCAGTCGGTATGGTTGTCGGTACAGCATTCAGCGGCATCGTCAAATCATTGGTTGACGATGTAATCATGCCTCCTATCGGTCTGCTGATTGGTGGCGTTGATTTCTCCAACCTGTTCATCACGCTGAAAGACGGCGCACAAGCCGCTCCTGAAGCTGGTTACGCCAGCCTGGCGGCCGCTCAAGCAGCCGGTGCCGTTACCTTGAACATCGGTCTGTTCATCAACACTGTGATCAGCTTCCTGATCATCGCCGCTGCCATCTTCTGCGTGGTTAAAGCCATCAACTCCGTGAAAAAAACCGAAGCTCCTGCTGAAGAAGTACCAGCAGAGCCTAGCGAAGAAGTTCTGTTGTTGCGCGAAATCCGTGACTCTCTGAACAAAAACTAATCACAATACCTAAACATACACACAAACCAAGGCCGTCTGAAACCATTTCAGACGGCCTTTTCTCATACCAATCTATTTCGTTAAGTCCTTCCCACTGAAAGAATCATGCCCTTCCCTTTCTCAGCAAGCGATCCTACTTTTTCAACCATGAAGCAACGCTC
Source organism: Neisseria sp. P0013.S005 (assembly GCF_051958425.1). Taxonomy (NCBI): domain Bacteria; kingdom Pseudomonadati; phylum Pseudomonadota; class Betaproteobacteria; order Neisseriales; family Neisseriaceae; genus Neisseria; species Neisseria sp. P0013.S005. Next base: position 384,112 of record NZ_JBQCVL010000001.1, read on the forward strand.
ATGGTAAACACAAAGAAAATGAGCAGCGCACCTCCTTGCCAATAAAAAAGCCCGATGCGTTCAACATCGGGCTTTTAACTGGAAAACCAATCTTAGTCTTTACGTGTTTCCACCAAAATCATTTCGACTGCTACGTCTTCCACTTCTACTTTAGGCACATCCGAACGGCGTGTTTTAGCAACCGGTTCAGGTTGTGGCTGCGCGGCAAAAGCGGCAACGGCTTGCGGATCGGTTTCAACGAAGATCAAATCGCCTAAGCTCTCAGGCACAACGATTGCGACAGGCGCTGCTTGAGCTACGGCTTCAGCTGGTGTGGCAACAGTTTCGGCTGGTGCTTCAACCGGTGCAACAGTAGTCGTTGCATTCAGAGACAATACTGCAGAAATGGCTTCTTTAACGTTGCTGACGGCAGAAGCAAGCAGGGCTTGTTCGGCATCAGCGTCTTCAGTTTGCGCTACGGCAGGCTCGTTTTCGCTTTCAATCGCAAATACGAATGGCTCTGCGCTGGTAGCTTCAGGCTCGGATACCACAATCACCAGCGGCTCGGCTTGGTTGCTTTCAGAAGTCAATGTCGCATTTGCAGCTTCAACCGTTTCGTTCAAACCTAAAACATGCGCTACGGCAAAGAGGACTTTGTCGGCAGTGTCGGTAATGTTCAGGTATTGCTCGATTTTTGCCGAAGACGGAATATTGCGTTTTTTGCTGTTGGAACGGCGGTCGTTACGGTTGTTGCGCTGACGGTTGTTGCGGTCGCGTCCTTGACGGCCGTTGTTTTTCACACCCTCTTCGCTGCGGGCGTTGTCGTCCGCTTCAACTTGCGCCTGTTCGCCATCGGCTTGAACGTTCACGTCCTCAACACGGTTTTCCGCAGATTGATGACGGTTGCGCTCGTTACGGCCGTTGTTGCGGCGGCGTTTATTGCCGTTTTGTTCCGCTTGGTTTTCAGACGGCATCTCAACCAGTGCAGCTACTTCTTGAACGTTTACGTCTTCAACCACTTCCTCAACACGGTTGCGCTCGTTGTTGCGATCATCGCGGCGGTTGTTACGGTTGCGGTTGCGACGATTGTCTTTACGCTCGTCGTTGCGGCTTTCGTTTGATTTGTTTTCTTCAAACTTGCTGTCGACAGCTTCGGCATTCACTTCGCGCACTTCTACCTTGCTGCCGTCGTGCCTATTGTTGCGGCGCGGGTTTTGGCGGCGGTTGTTTGCGCGGCGGTTGCCGGAATTGCCGTTGCGATTGTTGCCGTTTGAAGTGCGTTTTTCTGCCACTTCGGCAACAGGCGCGGTTTCGGCTGCGGTATTGCCGCCGAAAATGCGTTTGAGCCATGCTTTGAAGCTATCCCACCATGAACCGTTCTTCTGCTCGGCTACAACCGGGGCTGGCTGGGTATGGCGCACGCCTTTGACAGCAGGTTCGGGGCGGGCGGCTTTGGCTCTTTCGCTGCCGAAAGGTTTGGCAGATTCGTCTTCTTCCGGCTCGGCAACGCGTTTGTAGCTCGGTTCGCCGTCTTCTTCTACGTCGTCAATGCGGATGCGGTTGATTTCGTAGTGCGGATTTTCCAAGTGAATGTTTGGAATCAGGACGACGTTCACATCCAAGCGCTCTTCCATCGCAAACAGCTCGGCGCGTTTTTCGTTCAACAGGAAGGTGGCAACATCGACAGGAACTTGTGCGTGCACTTCGCCGGTGTTGTCTTTCATTGCTTCTTCTTGAATGATGCGCAAAACGTGCAGGGCGGTGGATTCGATACCGCGGATGACGCCGGTACCGGCGCAGCGCGGACACGCAACATGGCTGCTTTCGCCCAAAGCCGGTTTCAAACGTTGGCGGCTCAATTCCAAAAGGCCGAAACGCGAAAGTTTGCCCATTTGCACGCGGGCGCGGTCTTTTTTGAGCGCATCGCGCAGAACGTTTTCAACATCGCGCTGATGTTTCGGATTTTCCATGTCGATGAAGTCGATGACGACCAAACCGCCCAAGTCGCGCAGGCGCATTTGACGGGCAACCTCTTCGGCAGCTTCCATATTGGTTTTGAACGCGGTGTCTTCAATATCCGAGCCACGTGTGGCACGCGCAGAGTTGACGTCGATGGAAACCAGGGCTTCGGTGTGGTCGATCACAATCGCGCCGCCGGAAGGCAGGCTGACGCTGCGTGAGAACGCGCTTTCGATTTGGTGTTCGATTTGGAAACGGGAGAACAGCGGCGTGTGGTCTTGATAGAGTTTCAGACGGCCTACATTGCTCGGCATGACGTAGCTCATGAACTCGGCAACTTGGTCGTAAACTTCTTGATTGTCCACCAAAATCTCGCCGATATCGGGACGGAAATAGTCTCGAATCGCACGAATCAGCAGCGAGCTTTCCATAAAGAGCAAGTAAGGATCATGATGTGCTTTGCCTGCTTCTTCAATGGCTTTCCAGAGTTGTTTGAGGTAGTTCAAGTCCCATTCCAACTCTTCCGCGCTGCGGCCGATGCCGGCAGTACGCGCGATGATGCTCATGCCGTTCGGAATGTCGAGTTCGGCCATAGCAGCTTTCAACTCTTGACGCTCTTCGCCTTCGATACGGCGGGATACGCCTCCGCCGCGCGGATTGTTCGGCATCAATACCAAATAGCGGCCGGCCAGGCTGATGAAAGTGGTCAGCGCCGCGCCTTTGTTGCCGCGCTCGTCTTTTTCGACTTGGACGATAACTTCCATGCCCTCTTTGAGCACGTCCTGAATACGCGCCCTGCCGCCTTCGTAGTCGCGGAAATATGAACGCGATACTTCCTTAAACGGCAAAAAGCCGTGGCGGTCGGTTCCGTAATCGACGAAACACGCTTCCAGCGACGGCTCGATGCGAGTAATGATACCTTTGTAGATATTGCCTTTACGCTGTTCTTTGCCCAGCGTTTCGATGTCCAAGTCCAAAAGGTTTTGGCCATCGACAATGGCAACGCGCAGCTCTTCGGCCTGCGTTGCGTTGAATAACATTCTTTTCATAGTCACCTCATGAACAGCGGCCGTTTGATTTGTGAATATCTTTTTCAGACGGCCTGTCTGTCCGGTTGGCACTCTTCAAAGGCAAGATGGGAAAATCCCCGTGTAACCAGTATTTGATTTGAAATCCGCAAGGTTGCATGCTTAGACTCAAGCCATGTGCGGACGGATTCGGATAAAGAAGGAAATAAAGAACAATGCGGCGGAAAGGTTGATGGTTCCGCTGCCGTCCGAATGCTGATGCTTCGGACAAAATAAGGCAGCCTACATCTTCTTATTATCGTAGCGCCGGTAATTTCGGACGGTGCTGCGCGGACTGCGTCTTACGCCCGGCCGGACGGCAGGTTCAATTCAAACTTAATTACGGGATTGCGTTTGCCGGCTTTGAACAAACACAAGGAAATGCTTTGCGGAGTGCGTTTTTAATATAAAATCTCGTTTTAACAATAAATCCGTTTCAGACGGCCTGCGACGGCAGGTTCAAGTCCCGAAACGGACGTTTGGGATTATAGAGAAAATGCACGCAATACGCAAAGATTCAGTCAGCCTGATTGCCGTTGCCGAACACGAGGAAGGCCAACGCCTTGATAACTATCTGATAAAAATCCTCAAAGGCGTCCCGAAAAGCCATATCCACCGCATCATCCGCGCCGGCGAAGTGCGGCTGAACAAAAAACGCTGCAAACCCGACAACCGCATTCAGGCAGGCGATACCGTCCGCATTCCCCCGATACGCACCGCCGAAAAACAAAGGCCTTCTGAAAACCGCGTTCAGGCCGCGCCTGCGCGCGAGTTTGACATCGTTTACGAAGACGATGCGCTTTTGGTCATCAACAAACCGTCCGGCGTTGCCGTCCACGGCGGCAGCGGAGTGAGCTTCGGCGTCATCGAACAAATCCGCTGCGCCCGTCCCGAAGCGCGTTATCTCGAACTCGTCCACCGCCTCGACAAAGACACCAGCGGCCTTTTGATGATTGCCAAAAAACGTAGCGCCTTGGTAAAACTGCACGAAGCCATCCGCAACGACCATCCGAAAAAAATCTATCTCGCACTGGGTGTCGGCAGGCTGTCGAACGACCGCTTCCACGTCAAGCTCCCCCTGTTCAAATACACCGGCGCACAAGGCGAAAAAATGGTGCGCGTCAGCAAAGACGGCCAATCCGCCCACACCATCTTCCGCGTGTTAAACCGTTTTTCAGACGGCCTTTTGCACCAAGTCGGCCTATCCGACCTGACCTTTGTCGAAGCCACCCTGAAAACCGGCCGCACCCACCAAATCCGCGTCCACCTGCAATCGCAAGACTGCCCTATTGCAGGCGATGAACGCTACGGCGACTATCAAGCCAACAAACGCCTGCAAAAACTCGGTTTGAAAAGAATGTTCCTGCACGCTTCCGAGCTGCACCTCGCCCATCCGCTGACCGGCGAAAAACTGATCCTGAAAGCCCCCCTGCCGCAAGAATTGGCGCAATTCATTGTAATGCTGGAAAATCAGGAAAAGGCCGTCTGAAAGGAAACCCATGAAACCCAAACTCATTATTTTTGACTGGGACGGCACGCTTGCCGACACCACCAACCCCATCATCCACACCTTTCAGCAAAGCTTTGCCGATTGCGGCCTGCCCGTTCCCGAAGCCGACCAAATCCGTCCGCTCATCGGATACAGCCTCTCCGGCATCATCCGCCGCCTTGCCCACAACGTCAGCGAACACGTTCAGGAAACCCTGATTGAGACCTATGCCGCGCACTACCTCAATCCCAACAATCACAACATGACCCTATTCCCCGAAGCCCTGTCTTGCCTGCAACGCTTGCAACAACAAGGTTATTGGCTTGCCATCGCCACCGGCAAAGGCCGAAGCGGCTTGGACAAAGCCATTGCACAAACCGACACCCAAGCCTTTTGGCTGGAAACTGCCTGCGCTAGCGAATATCCGTCCAAACCCGCGCCCGACATGGTACTTGCCCTCTGCGACCGACTGGGTGTTGAACCGGAAGAGGCCGTCGTCGTCGGCGACACCACCCACGACCTAGAAATGGCCGCCAATGCCAAAATCCGCGCCATCGCAGTTGCCACCGGCGCACATACTGCCCAACAGCTTTCCTCCATGCCCCATGTCGCCATACTCAACAGCTTGGCCGAATTGCCTGATGTATTGGAAACCTTATAAAAGGCTAGGGGCTGACGTAGATTAGCCCTAAAGGCTATGCAACATCTATATTAAAGGCCGTCTGAAACCTATTTTCAGACGGCCTTTCATTTGTTTTATCGATCCGAGCGCACCCTGACAAATGTTGCAAATTTCGGCGTTCCCTTTTGCGTAAAACCACGATAACGGTAAGTAATCAGTGCACCGATTTTCGGCGGATGGTCGCGGTCTTTATCCTTAAAACCTCTGCCGATACGAAACTCGCCATATTGGTTTTTGCATCCTACCGCACCCAAACGCCCGACATTGCGCCCTTTGCCCTCATAATGACGCGTTACCGTACATTCATCATCATATTCACTTTTCAGCTTCAACAGCTGCCCATTTCTACCGCTTGCATAACGGGCTTCAGGTTGACGCAGCATCACCCCTTCCCCACCCAACGCTTCAACTTGTTTCAAAAAATCCAAAGCATGCTGTTTGTCGCGCACCTTGACTTGCGGAATAACCGTAAACCGTGCCGACGGGTGTGATTTCAGCCATTTCGAAGCTGTTTCCAGCCGTTGATACAGATTACCCTGCGCCTGCGGCACATCAAAAACATGCAAACGGATGCCGTCCCAATTTCCCGAGGCAGAACGCACCGTCGCGGAAATTTGCTCAAACCGCCCTCGTCCGCTGTACAACTCGCCATCCATCGGAAACGGTGGAAAACCTGCTGTAAAACCTTTGGGCAGTGTAAACGCATAACCCTGACGACTGACCAGCTGCCTGCCGTCCCAATACGCGCGTACGCCATCCAACTTTTCACTCATGGCCCAACCGGCAATATCTTGATTTTTATATTCCTGCGCCAACAACAAATCTGCACCAAACGCCGCAGAGATGAAAGAAGCCGCAAAAATCGGTATCATGATCCGCATTACATTATTCATAAGACATTTTTCCAGACTTGCTTTTTATTATATATACATAATAGCAAAAAATGAACTGCCCCCCAAATCTTGGACGCTCATAAAAGCCTATTCAGGCGCTCTGTGTAAGCCGGGTTCTGTATGCGACAGGACTCAGCTTTTTCAATTTCAAACTGCAACGCTCCCGGTTGTAGTAATCCATATAATCATCTATCTGCGTCATCAATTCATCCACCGTCAATTCTCCTGCGTTATAGAAACACTCCGTCTTCAACACCGCAAAGAAGCTTTCCATCGGTGCATTGTCCCAACAATTCGCCTTTCGCGACATGCTTTGAACCATGGAATGCTCCGCAAGCAATTCCCTATACCCCGCCGTACGGTACAGCACGCCTTGGTCGGAATGAAGCATTGTTCCTTTATCAGTCAGACGGGGCGCGGCTTTTTCGAGCATTTCCTTCACCATTTCGCTGTCGGCTCTGCGGCTCATGGCATATAGCACAACTCTTCGATAAGCTCTGCCTGTGTTTTTTTCGTGGTCGGGTTTGTCGGCGATGAAGGGGTTTTTGCGGTGGTCGGGCATGGTTTTGGATTGGGGATGTTCGAATGCGCCGATGCTGCCTTCCTGATGGGCGCGTATCCATCGCCGCAGGTGGGTTCGGGAGATGCCGTAGTGGTCTGCGGTACGCTGTTGGCTGCGTATATGCAGGTAGTGGTGTACGGCTTGGTATTTGAAGTGTAATGTATATTTGCTCATAAAAAAACTGCACCTTGTGAGTTGGAGGGGGGTGTCCAACTTTTGGGGTGCAGTTCAACCCGTTTTCAGGTTTCAGACGGCCTTACTTATCGGCTTACAACGGTTAGAACTTGCCGTTCAGCTTCAGGAATATGCCTTTGTCGGTGCCGGAGAAGGCGTTGCGGCCGATATAGCCGCCCAGCGACAGCACGGCGGAGGGGCTGAAGGCGTAGTCTACGCCGGTCTGTACGGACGGACGGGTACGCGAGGTTTCGCGCTCCGTTTCATATTTGCCGAAGAAAGGAGCCTCGGCCGTGAAGCGGGCTTTGCCGCCGCCCACGCGCTGTGCAACTTCCGCATTGCCGTACCATGCCAGCTTGCCGGTCAGGGGCAGGCGGCCTTTTATGCCTGCAGCCAATGAGGTTTCCTTCAGCTTGGCCGCGCCGTAGGCAAACGGGAAGGACAGGCCCGCGTCTTCGCTATAAGACGGGCGTTCGGCTTCGGTGCGGCGCAGCGCGGCGTACCAGCCTAAGGTTTTTTCACCGGACGTGCCGTAGTCGCGGCCTGCCGTCAGGCTGTATGCGCGGCCTTTGGTGCGAACGGTGTTTTCGGGGCTTTCCGTGCCGTTCAGGTGGGGGCGGCGGATGCGGGTTTTGTCCGTTTCGAAGGCGGCGGCGGGTACGGCATACCAGCCCGCGCCGTTATGGAGGCGTGCGGACAGGCCGATGCCGACGCCGGATTTCAGGCGGTGGCTGCCGTTTTCTTCGGCACGGGCGGGGACCGCCAGGGAGACGGCGGCATCGAAGTTGTCGGTGAAGCCGTAGCCGAAGGCGAAGTCTGCGCCGCGCGAGCTTGCGCCGTGTCCTATGTCGCGGCGGTATCCGGCGCTGTAGCAGAATTTGCCGCCGTCGGCGCGGCAGGTGTCCAGCAGGGTTTGCGCGGCGCGGGCGCGTTGCGCCAGCATGGCGGCGGTGTCGGCGGAAAGCAGCGACAGGGAGGCGCGGGTGTTGGCGGTATCCGTGGGGCGGGCGTTGTTGAGGTTGCGCAGGTTCCAGACGACGGCGTGGTAGTCGCCATTGTCGTTGTCTGCCAGTCCAAGCGCAAACTTGCCGTCGGAGCTGAAGGCGTTTACCCTCGATACGCCCGAATTGTCGGTTCTAAGCGTGCCGAGGTCGGTTTTGGTGTTCCAGCCGCTGCCCGACCAGACGGTGGCATGTTGGTCGCCGTCGTTATTTTCCGCACTTCCACCGACCACCGAACCGTCGCCGCTGGCGGCCCATGCCGACGACTCACCCGAATTATCGCTTTTCAGCGTACCGAGGTCGGTTTTGGTCGTCCAGCCGTTGCCCGACCAGACGATGGCGCGTTTTTCGTCGTTGTCATTATACGCATAGCCGGCCACCACCGAACCGTCCCTGCTGACGGCATTTGCGGACGACCAGCTCGAATTGTCGCTTTTCAGCGTACCGAGGTCGGTTTTGGTGGTCCAGCCGCTGCCCGACCAGACGATGGCGTGGGTATCGCCGTTATCGGTGTCCGAAGATCCGACTACTACTGAGCCGTCACCGTTGACGGCATTTGCGTACGAAGTCCACAAATTGTCGGTTCTCAGCGTGCCGAGGTCGGTTTTGGTGGCCCAGCCGCTGCCCGACCAGACGGTGGCACGTTGGCTGCGATCGTCGTCCGCACTGCCGACTATTACTGAGCCGTCACTGCTGATAGCAATTGCATCGGAACCCCCAGTATTATCGGTTCTGAGCGTGCCGAGGTCGGTTTTAGTGGCCCAGTCGCTTCCCGACCAGACGGCGGCACGGCTATTTCCATCACCATCCCAGTCCGAAAATCCGAATACTACTGAGCCGTCACCGTTGGCGCCACGTGCAACAGAAGACCCAGTATTATCGCTTTTCAGTGTGCCGAGGTCGGTTTTGGTGGCCCAGTTGCTGCCCGACCAGACGGTGGCGCGGACACGTATACCACCATCCCAGCCCGAAGATCCGACTACTATCGAACTGTCGCTGTTGAAGCCATATGCTTGCGAATTCCCCGAATTATCGCTTCTCAGCGTGCCGAGGTCGGTAATGTTATTGGGCGCGGCGGCGGCAGGCAGTGCGGCCAGCAGCGCGGCGAGGGTTAAAAGGCGGTGTACGGGAGATGGTTTTTGCATAGTCATGTTTTCCCTTTTTAGGTTATAAAATTCAGGTTATAAAAAAGCGGCGGGTGTCCGCCACAGCTTGGTTGGTGCTATGAAAGCAGCGCGATTATAGCAGTTTGCATGCGGGGTTTGTGTGTTTTCAAAATTTCAAGAAATTATACAAAACTTTAAAAAAGTTAAGGGCGGCAGGGAGGCCGTCTGAAAAACAGGGATGTTTTGTTTTCAGACGGCCTCAAGGTTTTACCGCTTACCGAACGGACAGGTTCAAATATAGAAATCCTGATTCATTTCCTCATAAAAATTCTGATTCATTTCCTCCGCCGGTTTGGCATGCGATTTGTTGCCGACCACGCGGGCGGGCACGCCGACGACGGTGCTGTAGGCGGGCACTTCCGCCACCACCACGCTGCCCGCGCCGATTTTCGCGCATTCGTTCACGCGGATATTGCCCAACACGGAAGCGTTCGCGCCTATCATCACGCCGTCGCCGATTTTCGGATGGCGGTCGCCGCCCTCTTTGCCCGAACCGCCGAGGGTTACGCCGTGAAGGATGGAAATGTCGTTGCCCAAAACGGCGGTTTCGCCGATGACGACGCCGGTGCCGTGGTCAATCATAATCCCCTGCCCGAAACGGGCGGCCGGATGGATATCGACGCCGAACACTTCGGAAGCGCGGTTTTGCAGGAAATAGGCCAGCGTTTTGCGCCCTTCCTTCCACAGGCAGTGGTTGATGCGGTGCGCCTGAATGGCGTGGTAGCCTTTGAAATACAAAAGCGGCAGGCAGTATTGGTCGCAGGCCGGGTCACGTTCGTAATAGGCGGTGATGTCGGCGCGGACGGCCTCGCCAATGGACGGTTCTTTTCCCAGCGCGTGCAGGTAGAGTTCGTACAGCGTGCGCATATCCATGGTCGGATTGCCAGCTTGCTCGACAGGTGGAAGGCCAGCACCCGCTCCAAACTGTCGTGCCGCAGCACGGTCATGTGGAGGAAGCTGGCCAGCATAGGTTCTTCCGCCGCCGACTGCTCGGCTTCGTTGCGTATGGTCTGCCACAGGTTAAAATAGGTATTTTCCATTTTCAGACGGCCTCTGTTGCGTAAAAGCTGCGATTGTAGCCGAAAGTATGCACCAATGTGCAAAAGGCCGTCTGAAACGTAAACAACATTAAACAAGCCTTTCCTAGGAACACCCATGGCACTCCAATTTGAAATCAACGCCGTTACCCCCTTCCGTCAAAACTGCACGCTGATTTGGGACGATGAAACCAAAGAAGCCGTTTTGACCGATGTCGGCGGCGATGTACCCTATTTATTGCAACAAGTCCAAAACAAAGGCCTCAAGCTGACCGCCGTTTGGCTGACCCACGGCCATCTTGACCACGCAGGCGGCGTAGTTGAACTTTTGAAAACCTGCGATATACCCGTTCTCGGCCCGCACAAAGACGACGAATTCCTGCTCCAAGCCCTTCCGCAAACGACGGCGCAATACGGCTTCCCCGTTTCTCCGTCATTCACGCCGACACGCTGGTTGGAAGAAGGAGAATCGCTCAAGGTCGGCAACCACAGCTTCCAAGTCCTCCACATTCCCGGCCACACTCCCGGCCAAGTCGTTTTCTATAACGCCGAAAACGGTCTTTTAGTCGCAGGCGATGTTTTATTTTATGAGACCGTTGGTCGCACAGATTTTCCGCGCGGCAATCATGATGACCTCATAAACAATATCTGCGCTAAACTATTAACTCTGCCCGAAACCACGCAAGTTATAGCCGGACACGGCCGCATGACCAGTATCGGGCATGAGAAAAGGTACAATCCGTTTCTGGTTCGTTAGTATGAATATTGTATAAAGCCAACATTCTGGCATACACAGATTATGCGTATAAAGGAAAACTGACATACAATTTGCAGGAATAACACCCGAAAGATTAAGTACCTAATCTCCGGCAAATGCCAAAAAGAACTAAAGCACAAAGATAACAAGGTATTACGCAATACAACCTGATTTATCGAAAACCGGAAATCTCTAAACCCCAAGCCTTACTCGCAGTGAAATTGTTACAAAGTGACAATAAATGTCAGTCAGGCCGTCTGAACGGTTCTGCCGATTCAGGCGGATACAACGGAGATGAGGTGCAATGCCCTGCCGGAATGTGCCGATGTTCTGTTTGTCAAACCGTCGGGTACATCTTTAAGAAGCACAACATTATTTGGGTAAACCGGCAAACTCGCTGCCGGCACTAACAGGCCGTCTGAAAAGTTCGGCCGGTAAAATCAATAAAAGGATTATCAAATGAAAAAAATCGCAAAAGTGGGCTTTGCCCTGCTGGCTACCGGCCTGCTGGCCGCCTGTGCTACTAAGAGCAAAATCACTCCTGAAGGCACTACAGACGAGCCACGCTTCCCTAAACCTTACTCCCTGACCTTCAACAACGGCCGCGGTACATTCCCGACTTTTGCCGAGCTGGATCAAATGCGTCCTGGTCTGACCAAAGACGACATCTACAAAATCCTCGGCCGTCCTCACTACGACGAAGGCATGGTTGGCGTACGTGAATGGGACTACCTGTTCCACTTCTACACCCCGGGCGTAGGTGTTGACCCTGAAAACACTTCCGGCGTTGAAGGCATCACTACTTGCCAATACAAAGTGATCTTCGACAAAGACAAATTTGCACGCAGCTTCTTCTGGAATCCAGTATTCCCTAAAGATGCCGTATGTCCTCCTCCAGTACCTACACCTAAACAAGAGCCTCAAGTGATCATCCGCGAGATCATTAAAGAAGCTCCTAAACGCATCCGTCAATAAGGACAAATTTGAAACGGATCCTATTGGGTATAGCCTTGGCAGCAGGCCTGAATTCTTCGGCTGCTGCCGATGCTGTCAGCGACTGTATCCAACGCAAAAAAGTTGTGGTCAATACAGCTAAGGCGGAGCTTTGCTTTGCCGATGACGGTCAGTGCCATCCGGTACTGATTGGCAAGACCACGCCGAAAGGCAAATTCAATATGACGCCGATGATGACCAGCGAACCGGGTTACGGTGGCGAAGTTATCGGCTTCAAAGAAGAAAATGACTTTCTGTTTGCGTTACATAGGGTATGGACGCTCAAGCCACAAGAAAGACGCATGGAACGCATCGTCTCCCCCCATGTGGCCGACCGCATCATAACCAATGGTTGTATCAACGTACAAAATAATGTGTACGAAAAACTGCGTCAGTACTTCATTTTAGAAATCATCTGATGTAGGCTTTAGTTTGAATAAAGGCCGTCTGAATATTTTTCAGACGGCCTTTTCTTTTTTATTGGCAAAAACCTTTATTGTTGGATATGCTGATACGGTCTTGGACAGCGCGGCAACTTTGTTGAAGCTGCTGATTCAGGAAAAGAAAACTCTATCAACCTAACGCGTAAATCTAAAAGAAAGGCTGCCTAAAAATTCAGGCAGCCTTTATTGTTTACAAACAAATAATATGTTAACCTCTTGTTATCGAATAGATTTAATCATTCGTAATATATCATTTCACAAAGCAAAAAGGACTCTATCTTATGAACCGTCGTCAATTTATCGGCAGCGCAGCTGCTGTCTCCCTCACCGCCGCCGCTTCTTTCGCCCGTGCGCACGACCATGCAGGCCATGCACACCACGCCGGTCATGCTGGTCACGCGCATTCTGCACCGCGCGCCTACGAAGCTGCGCGCAAAGCAGCCACACATTGCGTTGAAGCCGGTCAAATCTGTTTGGCGCACTGCATCGCCCTGTTGAGTTCCGGCGATACTTCCATGAAAGACTGCGCAACCGGCGTTAACCAAATGTTGGCACTGTGCGGCACATTGCAAAACCTCGCCGCCCAAAATTCACGCCTGACCCCGTCTTTGGCAAAAGTGTGCATCGAAGCCTGCAAACAATGTTCTGCCGCCTGCAAAGAACACGCCGGCCACCACGCTGAATGCAAAGCCTGCTACGAATCTTGCTTGGCTTGCATTAAAGAATGCGAAAAAATTGCCGCTTAATCAATATTAAAAAAGGCCGTCTGAATTTCAGACGGCCTTTTATTTTGCTATTTTGTTTACGCTATTCGGCTGCAAACTCTTGCTCATCCAGCAGTTTTTTCCGAACAATCGCAGGATTGCCCGCAGCCACACAATAAGGCGGCACATCGTTGGTAACCACCGAACCTGCACCGATTACTGCACCCTTGCCGATGGTAACGCCGCCCATGATAATCGCACGCCGGCCAATCCAGACATCATCTTCAATTACAATCGGGCTGATCTCTGTATAGCCTTCAAAGCGGCGGGTTTCAGGGTTGAATTTGTGGTTGGTCGAATAAAACAGGCATTCCGGCCCCATCATCACGTTCTTGCCGAGGGTCAAACCGTGGCAGATTTCGCAATTTACGCCGATACCCGAATTATCGCCGACTACTGTATCTGGAAAAACGTATCCGCCTTTTTCAATATTGACGTTTTTACCGATGTTTGGAGAAATGCACGCAGCCAAAGCAGCACGGAATTTTTGCGCAATTCTGCCGAATGGTTTGCAATAAGACGGAGGCAACATCCCTCCCCAAACACGCAAAATGCACGTCAATATCCTTTTCCACATTAATTCCGTCTCCTGTTCGTACAAGCGTAAATATTATTCAGACTATTATTCTTCTTAAAGTTTCACATCTAGAGGAGGTTTTACATCCTCTTTTCAGTTAGATTACAATCTGACCGCATAATATTTGGTTCGATATTCTATTCTAAACTGTTCTCTTCTGTTGCGAAACTGCCCTGCATACAAAATATCCTCTTGACGAAACAGCCAAAAATAGCGAAAATCCCACGCTTAACTGAAGTACAGGCAAAACCCCTGTGCCCGCTTAATCGAAAGGAAATCAAATGAAACAAGGTATTCACCCGAACTACCACGAAATCAACGTTACCTGCTCTTGCGGCAACAAATTCGTGACCAAATCCGCAATGGAAAAAGACAGCTTCAACGTTGAGGTTTGCTCTCTGTGCCACCCTTTCTACACCGGTACTCAAAAAATCGTCGACACTACCGGTCGTGTGGACAAATTCAACAACAAATTCGGCAACCTGTTCAAACGCTAATTGCCGCTTTGTCAAAAAGACTGCTTCGTGCAGTCTTTTTTGCATTCAGGCCGTCTGAAACATTTCTTTCAGACGGCCTGAGCTTTTTGTCATCAACCGAATGCCATATCATTCCAAACACCCGATAAAAACGAGCCGTAAGCATTATTTTACAAAGCTCCCCGGTCCGGCATATCGCACAAACCCGTCAAACCCTGTACCATTGCTATTCAAACCAACCGTTTTTTGACCTTCCATGCTGACTTACACACCGCCCGATCCGCGCCGCCCCCAAAAAACCCATGAAAAACCATGGCTTCTGCTGCTGATGGCCTTTGCCTGGCTGTGGCCGGGCGTGTTCTCGCATGACTTGTGGAACCCTGCCGAACCCTCCCTCTTTACTGCCTCCGAATCCATGAAAAACGGCGGCAGCCTGTTGATTGCACAAATCTTCGGCCAACCCGACTTTACCATCTCCCCTGCTTTTTTGTGGGCGTCAACCGCATTCCAAACCCTGTTTTCGCCTTGGGCGGCCGATGCCTATGATGCCGCACGTTTTGCCGGCGTGGTATTTACCGCCATCGGACTGACCGCCTGCGGTTTTGCCGGCTTCAACTTTCTCGGCAGACACCACGGCCGCAGCGTTGTCTTGATCCTCATCGGCAACATCGGTTTGCTGCCCATCGCCCACTTCCTCAATCCCATGTCGGCCGCCTTTGCCGCGTTTGGATTGATTCTGTGCGGCTTTTCACTGGCACGCCGCCGCGTCATTATTGCCATTTTGCTGTTGTGCGGCGGCTGGGTTTTACTCTCCCTTTCCTCAGGCTATCTGCTGACCGCGGCCATGATGTTTTTGGCACTTGCCCTGTCGTTCCATTCCACTTGGCAAAGCAAACGCTATCTGCTGACCCTGATTGGCGCCATTGTCGTTTCCCTGCCCCTGCTGATTCTGTATCCGCTGGTGTTATCCAAAACCAATCCAGAATGGTTTGATATTTGGTTCAACCATTATTCCTTAGGCGTATTCGGCGGTTTCCATCAGATTCAGACGGCCTTCAACCTGCCCTATTATCTGAAAAACCTGCTGTGGTTTACCCTGCCTGCTTGGCCGCTGGCGGCATGGACGCTCAGCCGCACGCGTATCCACGATAAAAACTGGGGCATTCTGAGCCTGTCGTGGCTGGTTATCATGACAGCCCTGCTCGCCATCAACCCTCAACGCCTGCAAGACAACCTCGTTTGGCTGTTGCCACCGCTCGCCCTGCTCGGCGCGGCACAACTGGACGGCCTGCGTCGCGGTGCAGCGGCATTTATCAACTGGTTCGGCATCATGGCATTTGGTCTGATTGCCGCCTTCCTGTGGCTGGGCTTCTTCGCCATGAACTACGGCTGGCCTGCCAAACTGGCCGAACGCGCCGCCTATTTCAGCCCGTATTACATCCCCGACATCGATCCGATTCCGATGACCGTCGCCCTGCTGTTTACCCCGTTGTGGCTCTGGGCGATTACGCGTAAAAACATCCGCGGCCGCCAAGCCGTGACCAACTGGGCAGCCGGCGTTACCTTGGCTTGGGCCTTGCTGATGACCCTGTTTTTACCGTGGCTCAACGCCGCCAAAAGCCATGCGCCGGTGGTACACCAAATGGAAGCCGCGCTTTCTTCCGGATTGAAACAGAAACTTTCAGACGGCCTCGAATGTATCAACATCGACAGCCAAGACCAGCGCACACGCATCGCGTGGACACAATACAGCCATATTAAAACCACGACCGACAACCCGTCCTGCCGCTACCGCCTCATCCGCCAAGCCGCCAATGTCGACGCACCTTCGGGCTGGCAAACCTTGTGGCAAGGCGCAAGACCGCGCAACAAAGCCGAAACTTTCCTATTACTGGAAAAAACTGCAGCGCAATAAATCCGTGACACTAGCCATAAAGCTGAATATTCCTGCTACATTCAAATAAAAGGCCGTCTGAAAGAACTTTTATCCTTTCAGACGGCCTTTGACTCACTTTAACACCGCTTCCCGTACAATGGCCCTTTTCCCTTATCTGCCAAAAATATGAAACCCAACCGCCTTTTGCCCCTCGTCCTCTTATTGACCGCCCTCTCCGCCCATGCCAAAGACTTCATCATCTACGACCGCATGGACTACGTCGGCAAACCCGATCTGACTGCCGACAAACTCTCCAAAGTGTTCTTGGTTTACGAAAGCGAGCTGGTCAAACCCGATCCGACGGGCAAACGCAAACACGGCGTACTCAACGAAGAGCGTATCCGCGAATTGGCCAAACAATCGCGCCGCGAAGGCTACCGCACCATTTCTACCGACATCGAAAGCTGGTTTGCCGAAAAAGACGGCCAACTGCTGACACCCGATGAATTGAAAACCGACTTCGCGCGGATGTACCAAATCTTCAGAGAAGAAAACCCGCGCGCCGTCATCAGCAACTACGGCATGCCTTCCGAACACCTGCACGGCATCCGCCACTACCGCCCCAACGTTGACAACGAAGCCATCTTGGCCAAATGGCGGCAAGTCAGCAAACGCCGTGCGCCCACTGCCGCCATCAGCGACTATGCCAATCCTGTGTTCTACATCACTTCCCTCGATTTGGTGCAATGGGAAAAAGACGTGAAAACCGCCGTTGACGACATCCATCAACGCTTTCCCAACAAAAAAATCATCGGCTACATCTGGCCGCAATATTATTCGGCCACCAACAGCCCTTATTTCAAACAGTTCATTGATCCCGTCCGCTGGCGCCAAATGCTCGAAATCAGCAAAAAATACACCGACGGCGTGATTATCTGGTCAGACAAGCGCGATGAAAACAACCAAATCGTGCGTTGGAACGATCCGCGCATCCAAGCCACGATGAAAGCGACTCAAGCCTTCATCAATGCCAATACCAAAGAAATCAAGGTGGAAGGTTTGCAGAAATATTAAAAACAAGGCGGGCATGTTTTCCCGCCTCTTTATATACCTACACATCTGTCTGTATGTTTGACACAACACGCGACAAAACGACCGTACCACCAATGCTTCTGCATTCTTTCACACGTTTTTACCCGTTATTCCTACGCGCAGGCCGTCTGAAAATTGCCCGAATATCCAATACCCTTTACAATACACGTAATTAAAATACATTTTTTGATACCCCCTCTCCTGCATGAGTTCCACACCCTTCATCGAAATGAAAGACGTTGCCTTCGCATATGGTGACCGTCCTATTCTAAACAACATCAACTTCAGCATTCCACAAGGCAATTTCGCCGCCGTAATGGGTGGTTCGGGCAGCGGTAAAACCACGCTGATGCGCCTGATTACGGGTCAAATTCACCCGCAATCGGGCAAAGTGCTGATTGAAGGGCGAGATTTGTCCGCATTTTCGGCGCAGGAGCTGTACGAACACCGCCGCCGCATGGGTGTTTTGTTCCAACACGGCGCATTGTTCACCGACTTATCCGTCTTCGACAACATCGCTTTCCCCATGCGCGAGCTGACAGATTTGCCCGAAGCGGTCATCCGCGATTTGGTGGTGTTGAAACTGAATGCAGTCGGTTTGCGTGGTGTTGAAAACCTGATGCCTTCCGAGCTTTCCGGCGGTATGTCACGCCGTGTCGCCCTTGCACGTACGATTGCGCTCGACCCTGAAATCATGTTGTATGACGAGCCTTTCACCGGCCTCGACCCGATTTCGTTGGGCGTTATCGCCCACCTCATCAGCCGTGCCAACAAAGCCCTGCGCTCCACCAGCGTAATGGTAACGCACGACATCGAAAAATCACTGGAAATCGTCGATCAAGTCATTTTCTTGGCACACGGCGAAATCATGTTCTCCGGCTCGCCCGAAGAAATGCGCGAACTCGACTCGCCTTGGGTGCGCCAGTTTGTCGGCGGCTTGGCAGACGGTCCTGTCGCCTACCGCTATCCGGCGCAAACGACTTTAAAACAAGACTTGCTGGGCTGATGTTCAGACGGCCTGAAACTTAAACAAGGCCGTCTGAAAACCATTTAACCAATCAACTGAAACCTATGAATTTTATCCGTTCCGTCGGGGCAAAAACCCTCGGCTTCATCCAATCGCTGGGCAGCATTACGCTGTTTTTCCTGCAGATCCTGGCCAAATCAGGTACGGCGTTTGCCCGTCCGCGCCTGAGCATCCGCCAGGTTTACTTTGCAGGCGTGTTGTCTGTCCTGATTGTTGCTGTGTCCGGCCTGTTTGTCGGCATGGTGTTAGGCTTACAAGGCTATACGCAGCTGGCAAAATTCAAATCCGCCGATATTTTAGGCTATATGGTTGCCGCTTCCCTATTGCGCGAATTGGGTCCCGTATTGGCGGCCATTCTGTTTGCCAGCAGCGCAGGCGGTGCCATGACCAGCGAAATCGGCTTGATGAAAACCACCGAGCAGCTTGAAGCAATGAACGTGATGGCAGTCGACCCTGTGGCACGCGTGGTTGCGCCGCGCTTTTGGGCGGGCGTGTTTTCCATGCCTTTGCTGGCTTCGATTTTCAACGTTGCCGGTATTTACGGCGCGTATTTGGTCGGCGTCGAATGGCTGGGTTTGGACGGCGGTATTTTCTGGTCGCAAATGCAAAACAACATTACCTTCCATTACGACGTACTCAACGGCTTAATCAAATCCGCCGCTTTCGGCGTAGCCGTTACGCTGATCGCCGTACATCAGGGCTTCCACTGCGTACCGACTTCCGAAGGTATTTTGCGCGCCAGTACACGCACCGTAGTGTCTTCCGCCCTGACCATCCTCGCTGTCGACTTCATGTTGACCGCATGGATGTTTACCGACTAAAGGCCCTCTGAAACGACACTTAAAAAGAATGAAACAAGGACAATAGCACATGAAAAAAAATGCTTTGGAATTTTGGGTAGGACTGTTTGTCTTACTGGGCGCGGCCGCTATCGGCTTTCTCGCCTTCCGCGCCGCCGGCGGACAATCGTTCGGCAAATCATCACAAACCTACACCGTCTATGCCGATTTCAGCGACATCGGCGGCTTGAAAACCAATGCTCCGGTCAAATCTGCAGGCGTACTGGTGGGCCGCGTTGCCTCCATTCAGCTCGACCCTAAATCCTATCAGGCAAAAGTCGCCCTCAATCTGGACAGTCAATATCAGTTCAGCAGCGACGTTTCCGCACAAATCCTGACTTCAGGCTTGTTGGGCGAACAATACATCGGCCTGCAACAAGGCGGCGATACTGATTCTTTGGCGGCAGGCGACACCATTACCGTCACCAGCTCCGCCATGGTTTTGGAAAACCTTATCGGCAAATTCATGACCAGCTTTGCCGAAAAAAACGCAGACAGTGAATCTGCCGGTCAAAATGAACAATAAACACATATCAACCCAATATTCAGGACACTCCCATGAAAAAAACTTCCTTCATCAGCGCATTGAGCATCGGCGTATTGAGCATCAGCATGGCATTTGCCTCTCCTGCCGACGCAGTCAACCAAGTACGTGAAAATTCCGTTCAAGTGCTGAAAATCCTCAACAGCGGCGACGCCAACACCGCACGCCAAAAAGCTGAAGCCTACGCCATCCCTTACTTCGACTTCCAACGCATGACCGCTTTGGCCGTCGGCAACCCATGGCGTACTGCGACTGACGCACAAAAACAAGCGTTGACCAAAGAGTTCCAAACCCTGCTGATCCGCACCTACTCCGGCACCATGCTGAAATTCAAAAACGCCAAGGTCAACATCAAAGACAACCCAGTCGTAAACAAAGGCGGTAAAGAAGTCGTTGTCCGCGCCGAAATCAACGTTTCCGGCCAAAAACCGGTCAACATGGACTTCACCACCTACCAAAGCGGCAGCAAATACCGCGCATACAATGTCGCAGTCGAAGGCGCAAGCCTGGTTACCGTATACCGCAACCAATTCGGCGAAACCATCAAAGCCAAAGGTATCGACGGCCTGATTGCCGACTTGAAAGCCAAAAACGGCGGTAAATAATCCACCCCCGCACCATGCCGCCTAATGTTCAGACGGCATGGTGCCTTACATCATAAAGACACCATGCAAACAGAAATCCGCAACGGCACGCTCTACATCAGCGGCGACGTTACCGTCAAAACCCTGACTGCCTCCGCCTTTGCGCGCTACGAACAGCAATGCCGTCTGAAAGAAACAGACAGCATAGACTTCAGCCAAGTAGGCAAAGCAGATTCAGCCTGCGTTTCCCTGCTGCTCAACGCTCTGCGCCGGACAGACAAAAAACCGACCATTCAAAATATTCCCGATTCCGTCTGCGCACTGGCCGAACTTTACGAAATCAAAGACTGGTTGCAATCATGAAAAAAACCACCGCTTCCCTCTGCCTCCTCATCAGCATAGCCTCCGCTCCCGCACTGGCCGAACGCAATCCGGCCGACCCTTACGAAGGCTACAACCGTACCGTTTCCAAGTTCAACGACAAAGCAGACAAATACGTCCTTTCCCCTGTCGCACGCGGTTATCGCAAAATAACGCCCAAACCGGTGCGTACCGGCGTGAGCAACTTCTTCAACAACCTGCGCGATGTCGTCAGCTTCGGCAGCAATGTACTGCGCCTTGACGTCAAACGCGCCAGCGAAGACCTCGTCCGCGTCGGCATCAACACCACCTTCGGCCTTGGCGGTTTAATCGACGTAGCCGGTGCAGGCGGTGTGCCCAGCAATAAAAACACCCTCGGCGATACCTTCGCCTCATGGGGCTGGAAAAACAGCAACTACTTCGTTGTCCCCCTACTCGGCCCGTCTACCGTACGCGATACCGTCGGCAACGCCGTCACCACCGTCTATCCGGTTAAAAATGCCGTCTTCCACACCAGAGCAGGACGCTGGGGCACAACCGGCCAGCAAGCCATCAACACCCGCGAAGAGCTCCTCGACCTGACCGACAGCCTCGAAGGTGCAGCCATCGACAAATACAGCTACACACGCGACCTTTACATGAAAGTCCGCACCCAACAAACCGGCGGCACGCTCCCTCAAAACGAAGACGACAACATCGACATCGATGACTTGGTGGACAGCAACACCACTTCCGAACCGGTAGCACCCCAATCCGCTCCGGCAGAAATCCCCGATACAGCCAATCCCCAAACCCTGTATCAAACACCATCAGAAAATCCCTGATTGTTCCCAAAAATAAAGGCCGTCTGAAATTCAGACGGCCTTTATCCCCCAAAAGATAGCCAGTCCCCCACCTTTGCTATATCATTCAACTATACAGAAACCAAGGAAAACACCATGTACGAAGTCAACCGCAGCGTCTTCCTGCTTATCCCCCTCGATCCATTTTGGAACTGGCTGAAATCCCTGCCCGGCAATCACCTAGACGGCCTGACACTGGAAGACATTCAAGCCGATGCCAATTCCTACCTCGTTCGCCCATGCGAAACTGCCGACGAAGTATGGGACGAAATCGAAGCGCGTTTTGAAGATATTTTTGCTGCCGAATTGGCCGACTGGTGCGAAGACGAAAGCGAATGGCCGGATTTGGATGCCGACATTTTCAACGAATGGTTCGATATCCAACTCTCCACCGTGATTACCGACCTCGAACACGAACCAATCGCACGCGAAGAGTTCCAACCCATCAATCTCAACTGATGAAACTGACCGTCCGCAACTACCACCTTGACGGCTACGGCCACGTCAACAATGCACGCTATCTCGAATTTCTCGAAGAAGCGCGCTGGACGTTTTTTCAAGAGCATGACCTTCTGTCCGAACTCAAAGGCATCATGCTCGTTGTTGCACGCGTTGACATCCGCTATCGCCGCCCGTCGCTTGAAGGCGATGTCTTGACCTTTACAGGCCGTCTGAAAGACATCGGCACACGCCACATCATCCTCAGCCAAACCGCGACCCTGCCCAACGGCAAAGCCGCCATCGAAGCCGAAGTGACCCTTATGCCCGTCAGCAGCGAAAGCGGCCGTAGCATCAGCATTCCCAAAACCTTAGCACACGCCATTCAAAACCTCGAATCATGAAAAAAATACTCACACTCCTTGCCATTGCCACGATTGGTGCGCTCCTTGCCTTCGTCCTTATCCCCAGCAACAAAGCCGCCCCTGATTTCGCCCTGCCCGACCTGCAAGGCAAAACCATTACCAATGCCGATTTGAAAGACAAAGTTACCCTCATTAACTTCTGGTTTCCCTCCTGCCCCGGCTGCGTGAGCGAAATGCCTAAAATCATCAAAACCGCCCAAGACTATCAAGGCAAAAACTTCCAAGTCCTCGGCATTGCCCAGCCCATCGACCCTATCGAAAGCGTCCATCAGTACGTCAAAGAATACGGCCTTCCCTTCACCGTCATGTACGATACCGACAAAACTGCCGCAAAAGCCTTTGGCACACAGGTTTACCCGACTTCCGTTCTGATCGACAAAAACGGAAACATCCTCAAAACCTACGTTGGCGAACCCAATTTCACCCAACTCTATCAAGAAATCGACCAAGCCCTCGCCCAATAAATCCAAGGCCGTCTGAAACCACATTTCAGACGGCCTAAAACCGAAATATCCTTTATAATAAGCAACATTTTATCCGTTCAGACACCAAGCTCCTCTATTAACAAAGGTCGTCTGAAACAACCGAATACCCATAAGAGAACACCATGAAATTCATCGACGAAGCAAAAATCGAAGTCGCCGCAGGCAAAGGCGGTAATGGCGCAACCAGTTTCCGCCGCGAAAAATTCGTACCCCGCGGCGGCCCTGACGGCGGCGACGGCGGCAAAGGCGGCAGCGTTTGGGCAGAAGCCGACGAAAACACCAACACCCTCGTCGAATACCGCTTCGTCAAACGCTACCAAGCCAAAAACGGCGAAAAAGGCCACGGCTCCGACCGCTACGGCGCAGGGGCGGACGACATCGTCCTCAAAATGCCCGTCGGCACCCTCATCCGCGACCTCGACACTGACGAAATCGTCGCCGACCTCACTTATCACGGACAGCGCGTCTGCCTCGCCAAAGGCGGCAAAGGCGGCTTGGGCAACATCCACTTCAAATCGTCCGTCAACCGCGCGCCCAAACAATCCACGCCCGGCGAAGAAGGCGAAACCCGTTCCCTGCAACTCGAGCTTAAAGTCCTCGCCGACGTCGGCTTGTTAGGCATGCCCAACGCCGGCAAATCCACCCTGATTACCGCCGTATCCGCCGCACGCCCCAAAATCGCCAACTACCCCTTCACCACCCTGCATCCAAACTTGGGCGTCGTACGCATCGACGAAAACCACAGCTTCGTCATGGCCGACATCCCCGGCCTGATTGAAGGTGCAGCAGAAGGCGCAGGTCTCGGCCACCGCTTCCTCAAACACTTATCGCGCACTGGCCTGCTGTTGCACGTCGTCGATTTGGCCCCCTTCGACGAAACCGTCAACCCCGCCGAAGAAGCCCTTGCCATCATCAACGAATTGCGCAAATACGACGAAGAACTCTACGACAAACCGCGCTGGCTGGTGCTGAACAAACTCGACATGCTCGACGAAGAAGAAGCCCAAGCACGCACCGCTGCCTTCCTCGAAGCCATCGGCTGGGATTACCCCAAACCAGACGACCGCTTCCAATTCGATATGGAAACCCCGCGCCTCTTCCAAATCAGCGCCCTGACCCACCAAGGCACGCATGAATTGGTACACCAAATCAACCAATACCTGACCGAGAAAAAACGCATCGAAGCCGAGAAGGCCGAAGCGGAGCAGGAAGCGGCAAATGTCGAAATTATCGAACAGCAGCCTAAAACGGACACAGGTGTATTTAAGCCGGAGTAAAAAATTTCAGACGGCCTATTGATGACGTAAAAGGCCGTCTGAAATTCAACAAAGTATTCTTAGAAAGAATCGTAACTACCACGAACAAGCTAATCGTCTACGGGCGATTATTAAGTAACCAAATATGATATAGCCGCTTACGGGCGGCTATGAGCAAGATATGTCCAAACCCTTTCTGAAATGGGCTGGAGGGAAGTATAAACTTGTCCCCTTTATTGAAACCCACATCCCCACAAAAAAACGAAAACGCCTGATTGAACCGTTTTCAGGCTCTGCTGCCTTATCACTGTCTTTGGATTTTGAGAGGTATTTGCTCAATGACATTAATACTGACTTGATTGTTCTGTTTTCAAACTTAAAAACAGAAAAACATAGTTTTATCGACTACGCACATTCTTTCTTTATCCCTGAAAATAATAACGAAAAAAAATATTATGACTTACGTGACAGATTTAACCACAGTACTGACACCATTGAGCGCGCAGCTCTGTTTGTTTATCTGAACCGCCATGCCTTCAACGGATTGTGCCGTTACAACAGCAAAGGCTGTTTCAACGTACCGTTCGGACGCTACAAATCTCCTTATTTTCCCGAAACCGAAATGCAGGCTTTTGTACAGAAATCCGAACGGATAGATTTGACCTGCAGCGATTTCCAGACGGCATTAGATGCAGCGGAAGATGGCGACACCATTTATTGCGACCCACCTTATGCACCTTTGAGCGAAACCTCGTCCTTTACCTCCTACTCCAAAAGCGGTTTCGATTTGGACGAACAAAAACGCTTGGCAGAAACTGCCAAACAAACAGCACGGCGGGCGCACGGTATTCTAATTTCCAATCACGATACCACATTTACCCGTGAGATTTACCGTGGTGCTGTTATTAAAACAGTCGAAGTTCAACGCAGTATTGCCGCCAAAGGAAGCAGTAGGAAAAAAGTCGGAGAATTACTAGCAATTTATGAGTGAATTTAACAAACTATCGGAAGAAGTAGCACATTATGGACGCAGTCTGAAAAAACTGATTTCAGACGACTCCATTATTTATAACGAAGACTCTCTTCATGTGATGCGCCGTATCTTGGACAAACACTCGGATGGCTGTTTTGATATGATTTTTGCCGATCCTCCTTATTTTTTATCCAATGATGGCTTTACCTGCCAAAACGGGCAAATGGTTTCCGTCAATAAAGGTAGTTGGGATAAATCTAAAGGCATGGCGGCGGATTTAGTTTTTTACGAAGAATGGCTGCGCTTATGCTATGCCTTGCTAAAACCGAACGGCACGATTTGGGTATGTGGCACATTTCATAATATTTATCTGATCGGCTACTTGATGCAGACCATCGGGTATCATATTCTGAACAATATTACCTGGGAAAAACCTAATCCCCCACCTAATTTGTCCTGCCGATTTTTTACCCATTCCACCGAAACACTGTTATGGGCAAAGAAAGATAAGAAGGCAAAGCATATTTTCCATTACGACATGATGAAAATACAAAACAATGGCAAACAGATGAAAAGTGTCTGGGTGTTCCCGCCACCAAACAAAACGGAAAAAACGTTCGGTAAACACCCAACGCAAAAACCGCTAGCATTGCTAGAGCGCTGTATATTAGCTGCATCTAATGTTGGCGATTTGATTTTCGACCCATTTATGGGCAGTGGAACAACAGGCGTTGCTGCTATAAAAAATGGACGGAAATTTTGCGGATGTGAGATGAAGCAAAATTTTTTTGAATTGGCAGAGAAAAGGATAACTAATGGAACGTAGAGAGGCTATTGTGAAAATGCAGGATTTACTTGGAAAGAACCTACATGATTTAGCAAGAGAATATAATGTTACTGTCTATGCTCCATCAGGAAAAGTTAATAAAGGTTGGGCGGGACATGTAGTAGAACGTTTTTTGGAGTTGCCGTTAAATTCTGCCCAATCACCCAACTTCGGTTCATGGGAATTAAAATCTATCCCAATAAAAACCCTAAGAAATGGTAGATTAGCATTCAAAGAAACGATGGCTATTACTATGATTGATCCTGTCAATGTTTGTCAGAAAGAATTTGAAGATAGCCACTTACTATCGAAATTAAAAAAAGCAGTCGTTGTTGCAAGAACTGTTGGGAGAACTGTTGATGACCCTAGTTTTGTTTATGATATTGTCGAATTTGATTTGAATGAAGGTTCTGATTTATATGAATCAGTAAAAGCTGATTACAATTTAGTACGTCAGACCATTCTAGACCCAAATAAAGGATTTAATTTCCTGACAGGCAAGATGGGTATATATATCCAACCAAGAACAAAAGGATCAGGGCATGGTTCTACATCCAGAGCATTTTATGCTCGTCCTTCATTTTTGGCTAAATTCATTAATTTAAATAGTACAGAAAATTAAACATGACCACCATCTACAACACCCTTACCCGCCAAAAAGAACCCTTCACCCCCATCGATCCAAAAAACGTGCGCATGTACGTTTGCGGCATGACTGTTTACGACTATTGCCACTTGGGGCACGCCCGTGTGATGGTTGTGTTCGACATGATTGCCCGCTGGTTGCGCGAGTGCGGCTATCCGCTCACTTATGTGCGCAATATCACTGACATCGACGACAAAATCATTGCCCGCGCGGCTGAAAACGGCGAGACCATCGGCGAACTGACTGCGCGTTTCATCCAAGCCATGCACGAAGATGCCGATGCTCTGGGCGTATTGCGTCCCGACATCGAGCCGAAGGCAACGGAAAACATTCCGCAAATGATTGCCATGATTGAAACCCTGATTCAAAACGGCAAGGCATATCCTGCCGCAAACGGCGACGTTTACTACGCCGTGCGCGAGTTTTCCGCTTACGGCCAATTATCGGGCAAATCGTTGGACGACCTGCGCGCAGGCGAGCGTGTGGAAGTGGACGGTTTCAAACGCGATCCACTTGATTTTGTATTGTGGAAAGCCGCCAAAGCAGGCGAACCGGCATGGGAAAGCCCTTGGGGCAACGGCCGTCCGGGTTGGCATATTGAATGCTCCGCCATGAGTGAAAACCTGTTCGGCGATACTTTCGATATTCACGGCGGCGGCGCGGACTTGCAGTTCCCGCACCATGAAAATGAAATCGCCCAAAGCGTCGGTGCCAGCGGTCATACCTGCGGCCACGACCACGCGCAAACCCACCACGGTCAAAGCATCGCCAGCCACGTCAAATACTGGCTGCACAACGGCTTCATCCGTGTGGACGGCGAAAAAATGTCCAAATCGCTGGGCAACTTCTTCACCATCCGCGAAGTGTTGAAACAATATGACCCGGAAGTCGTGCGTTTCTTCATCCTGCGTGCCCACTACCGCAGCCCGTTGAATTACTCCGACGCACACTTGGACGATGCCAAAGGCGCGCTGACACGCCTATACACTACCTTGAAAAACACACCTGCCGTTGCGTTCGAATTGTCCGAAAATGCCAACGACTACACCCGCCGCTTCTACGCCGCCATGAACGACGATTTCGGTACGGTTGAGGCCGTTGCCGTGTTGTTCGAACTGGCAGGAGAAGTGAACAAAACTAATGACGCACACCTTGCCGGCTGCCTGAAAGCCTTGTGCGGCATCATCGGCCTGCTGCAACGCGATCCGACCGAGTTCCTGCAAGGCGGGGCGGTTTTAGACGGCCTCTCCAACGAAGAAATCGAAGACTTAATCGCACGGCGCAAACAAGCGCGCGCGGATAAAAACTGGGCAGAGTCCGACCGCATCCGCGACCTTCTGAACGAACACAAAATCATTCTGGAAGACAACGCCGGCGGTACGACTTGGCGCCGCGGTTGATTTCATGGCATAGATAAAAGGCCGTCTGAAACTGTTTTCAGACGGCCTTTTATTTTGCTATTTCAAAAAGGGCGCAAACATCGCGCCCTTTATGTAAAACATCATTTCATTTATGCGCCGAATACTTTCAGACGGCCTTCGATTGGTTGGAAGGCTTTTTCGCCGGCTGGAGCCGCGATACCGCCGATCACCATTTGCGCACGCAACAACCAGCTTTCCGGCAGGTTCCATTCTTTGGCAATGGCCGCATCAGGCAGCGGATTGTAGTGTTGCAGATTGGCGCCGATACCGGCAGCCGCCAATGTTGTCCAAACAGCATACTGAACCATGGCATTGGCCTGATCCGCCCAGATCGGGAAGTTGGCCGCATAAGATGGGAACTGCTCTTGCAAGCCTTTGACAACATCTTGATCTTCAAAGAACAAAACTGTCGCCGCGCCTGCTTTAAACAAGTTCAGTTTTTGTACAGTTGCTTCAAACTGCTCGGCAGGAACAACCGCACGCAACGCTTCTTCGACAAAATGCCACACTTTGGCATGTTCTTCGCCAAACAATACGACCACTCGGGCAGATTGCGAATTGAAAGAAGACGGCGTATGCAAAACGGCGTGTTCGATGATTTTGGTTACTTCCTCATTAGACAGAGGCAGGGTATTGTTCAATGCATAGATAGAACGACGGGTTTCAGCAGCTTGTTGCAAAACAGAATAAGTCATGATCTTTTCCTTAAATTAATCTTTATCTTTACCAAAAACGTTATCCAACGCCCACGCTCCGCCGCCGGCTACTGCCAGATACAGGAACACGAAACAGAACAAAACGGCAGATTCGCCATGGTTGGCCAATGGAAACAAAACATTACCGGAAGACGCGTGTGCCATAAAATAGGCGGCAGCCATCTGACCGGACAAAATAAACGCGGCCGGACGGGTGAACAGGCCCAATATCAATAAGATACCGCCGACAATTTCCAAAATACCAGCCACCAGCATCAAGCCTTCAGGTGCGCCGCCCATGGACATCGGAAAACTGAAAAACTTGGCTGTGCCATGCAGCAAAAACAGATACGCCGCAACAATACGCAAGACAGACAATACAACCGGTTGGAATGATTTGAGGGCTGACATCTTAATAATCCTTATTTTAATGGCTACCTGAAAGAGGTAGGGAGCAATTTCAATAAGTGCAGTATAGATAATTCCCAGTAAGAGATATATACTAAAATTATTGATACAACGTTTCCTAATAAGAAATCATGGATACCCTATTCAGCCTAAAAGTTTTCCGCCAAGTTGTTCAAAGCGGTAGTTTTACCCGTGCCGCCGATCAGCTCGACATCTCCACCGCCATGGCCAGCAAACACGTCAGCCATCTGGAAAACACCATTCAAGCCAAGCTCTTACACCGCAACAGCCGCAACCTCCATCTGACCGAAGCAGGCGAAGAATACTACCGCCAATGCAGCTACGCGCTGGATACCTTGGACACCGCCGCCCAAAAAGCGGCTGGCGGTGCCGACACGCCGCAAGGTATGTTGCGCGTTACCATGCCCCTGTGGTTTGCAGGCGGCAATATGAGCGCATGGTTGGCAGAATACCGCCAGCGTTATCCCAAAGTCACGCTCGACCTCGTCCTCGACAACCGCCATATCGACCTCATCGCCGAAGGCTTCGACCTCGCCTTGCGCGTTTCCAAAACCCCCTCCCCTTCGCTGATCGTCAAACCGCTGGCCAAAATCGAGTTCGTTCTGCTTGCCGCCCCCGACTATCTTGCCCGACACGGCACACCCGATACACCCGAAGCCGTCATGCAGCACCAAGCCATCCTGCCTTCCTATACCAGTCAACAAGACTGGGAAATTACCCACCGCGCTACCGCAGAAAAAGCCATTCTCCACCTCTCCTCGGTTATCCGCAGCGACAACACACTGATGATCCGTGAGCTGATTAAATCAGGTGCAGGCATAGGCTATCAGCCCCTTTGGGCGGTTCAGCAGGAATTGAAGGACGGCACATTGATCCAACTCCTGCCCGATTACACCATCTGGACAGACCAACTGAACGCCACTTATGTCGACAGGGCCTTTCTCAGCGCGAAAGTGCGCAGCTTTATCGACTTTCTCAATGAAAAAATATCGGAAGGATAAACATCAAGGCCGTCTGAAACACTTTTCAGACAGCCTTTAATCAAAGCAACAATCCAATCAATAATTGGTCGAGCAGAACTGTTCGCGTTTGTCCGCATCGGCGGCATAGCATGTCAAACCCATGCCTGACGCATTGCTGTTGTTCGCTTTCGCACCCGGTTTCTTGTTCACCAAAACCTTACCGTTTTTTCCGATTTCAACGGTTACGCCTTTGCCGTTTTTCAGCTTCCATTTCAACACTTGCGCATCGGCACTTTGGCATTTGCTGACCGTACAACCGCCTTCTGTCGCGACGTTGCCGTTTTTATAAATCACGCACTGCTGCTGGCTGTCGGTACAGACCGCATATGCAGCAACGGAGAAACAGGAAATCAGCGCGGCAAACAAAACAGGTTTCATGGTTTGAACTCCTAAGGTTGTGATGATGGGTTTGTGATATTTGGAACTATACGCTTGTTTGCATGTACCTACTACAAAATGTATCGGTAACATTCAACGGGCGCAGCACTATATCCATTCCACCAATTATCTAATTCGCCCCATACGATAAAGGCCGTCTGAACATCACTTTTCAGACGGCCTTCAATTGGTTTTCTACCTTACCGCTTCAACTTCGCAAACGCATCCGCCATTGCTGAATTGGTTGGGGCACGCTCGTTGCGTTGGGGTTTACGGTCGTGGCGTTCTTGATGTCGGGTTTCAGACAGCCTGTTGCCTTTGGTTGCTCCGCCCGCCTCGTCATCCAGTCGCATGGTCAGCGCGATGCGTTTTCTGGCGGCATCGACTTCCAGCACTTTCACTTTCACCACGTCGCCGGCTTTCACCACTTCGCGCGGGTCTTGGACGAATTTATTGGACAGGGCGGAGATGTGTACCAAGCCGTCCTGATGGACGCCGATGTCCACGAACGCGCCGAAGTTGGCGACGTTGGAAACCACGCCTTCGAGTATCATGCCAACTTGCAAGTCGCTGATTTCGTGGATGCCTTCGGCAAATGAGGCTGTCTGAAACTCGCCGCGCGGGTCGCGGCCGGGTTTTTCCAGCTCGGACAGGATGTCCAGAATGGTCGGCAGGCCGAAGCGTTCGTCGGTGAAGTCGGACGCTTTGATTTGCTTCACACGCTCGCGGTTGCCGATGAGTTCGGCGGCGGTAATGCCTTGTTGCGCCAGCATTTTGGCGACGACGGGATAGGCTTCGGGGTGGACGGCGCTCGCGTCCAGCGGCTCTTTGCCGCCGTTAATCCGCAAAAAGCCCGCCGCCTGCTCGAAGGTTTTTTCGCCCAAACGCGGTACTTTCAGCAATTTTTTGCGGCTGTCGAACGCGCCGTTTTCATCGCGGTAGGCGACGATGTTTTGGGCAAGGGTTTGATTTAAACCGGAAATCCGCGCCAAGAGCGGGGCGGAGGCGGTATTCACGTCCACGCCGACGGCGTTCACGCAGTCTTCGACCACCGCGTCCAGCGATTTGGCGAGCTGGCTTTGGTTCACGTCGTGCTGATACTGGCCCACGCCGATGGATTTGGGGTCGATTTTGACCAACTCGGCAAGCGGGTCTTGCAGCCTGCGGGCAATGGACACCGCGCCGCGCAGGGAAACGTCCAAGTCGGGGAACTCGCGCGCCGCCAGTTCGGACGCGGAATAAATCGACGCGCCGGCTTCGGAAACGACGATTTTGTGCAGGCTGCTTTCAGGCATTCCGCGCACCAGTTCACCCGCGATTTTGTCGGTTTCACGGCTGGCGGTGCCGTTGCCGATGGCGATGAGCTTCACGCCATGCTGCTTAATCAGGCGCGACAGCGTTGCCAACATATTGTTTTCTTGATGCAAATAGACGATGACGGTATCCAGCAGCTTGCCTGTGTCGTCCACCACGGCGCATTTCACGCCGTTGCGGTAGCCGGGGTCGAGACCCAGCGTGGTCAGCCGTCCGGCGGGCGCGGCGAGCAGCAAGTCTTTGAGATTGCGGGCGAACACGGTAATCGCGTCGGTGTCGGCGGCTTCTTTCAGACGGCCTAAGGCTTCGAGTTCCAGCGACAAAAAGATTTTCGCGCGCCAAGTCAGGCGCACGGTGTCGCGCAGCCATTTGTGGCCGTCTGAAACCTTGAAACGGCGGGCGATGATTTGCTCGTATTCGCTTTGCTGCGTAATCGGCGTGTCGTCGGGCTGGTATTTGAGCGCGATGTTCAATATGCCTTCGTTGCGGCCGCGCAAAACCGCCAGCGCGCGGTGGCTCGGCATGGTGCGGATGGGTTCGCGGTGGTCGAAATAATCGCTGAATTTTTCGCCTTCGTTTTCTTTGCCTTCAACGACTTGCGCGTGGATTTCGGCTTCGTTCCACAGCTTGTCGCGCAGCGTGCCGATGAGTTCCGCGTCTTCGGCAAACTGCTCCATCAGAATCGCGCGCGCGCCGTCCAGCGCGGCTTTGGTGTCGGGAACGTTTTCGTTCAGGTAGCCTTGCGCGGCAGCTTCCACGTCCTGCGGCTGCTCGGCAAGCAACACGTCCGCCAGCGGCTGTAAACCGTGTTCGCGCGCGATTTGCGCTTTGGTGCGGCGTTTCGGTTTGTAGGGCAGATACAGGTCTTCCAGCGCGGTTTTGTTGTCGGCGGCTTCGATTTGCGCCCTGAGGTCGTCTGAAAGCTTACCTTGCTCTTCAATGCTTTTTAAAACAACGGCTTTGCGCTCTTCCAACTCGCGCAGGTATTGCAGCCGCTCGGCAAGCTGGCGCAGCTGCGTATCGTCCAGCCCGCCTGTGGCTTCTTTACGGTAGCGGGCGATAAACGGCACGGTTGCACCGTCGTCCAAAAGCTCGACGGCGGCAGTGATTTGCGCGGCGGTAGCGGAGAGTTCTTGAGAGAGGATTTGGGTGATGTTCATGGGGGTCCTTTTGATGGGTGCAGGCTGCTTTTGGAGGTGGGCTACCTGAAAATTATTGTTTGAACTGTTTGATTAGACTATTTAATTGTTCCAAGCCGTCAAATGTGCTGGGGATTTTTTCATCACTAGATAAGATGCTGCTAAAAATCAGATTTTCAAATTTATCTAGCGCATCTTTATCATTGGTTTTGATTTCTTTGGCATATTCGGCATAGCTTTGGATAAATTGGCAAAGCGACAGCCGCAAATCTAGCTGCATGATTTGGGTTTGCACAGTACGGTAATGAAATAAGACAACGCGAAAGAAATAGATTAAAACCAATTCCAAACCCGCACTTATTGCGATTTGCTGCCAAGTTAAATTAGCACCTCCATCAGAAAGAAATTTATATGCCGGGATTGCTGAAATAATTACTGCAATAAGAAATAAAAGCTGTAAAATCGATTCCTTACTTTCTTTTTTTTCATTAAGCATTCTGCTGAATCCATCAGATAAGGCAACAAAATTAAAACCCTGCTCTAGATTTTTCAATGTATCACTTAACTGTTCGACTTTTTTCAGTTTCTCATCAACACTTTTCTGCATTTCCTCGCCAAAACTTTTCTGTATTTTGTTTGATGTTTCTTTTAAAGTAATGGACTGTTGCTCAATTTTTTTTATATTTTCTTCATAGTTTAAGAATGCTTGAAATGATTTATTTCCTAAATAATCGTTGAGCAGCATAAGCGAATAGTCGTTTTGTATGTAATTTAATTGAGATCTCTTGTTGGAGGGAATGTCATCATTTGTTAATGATTTAAACCAATCCCAAATCCTTTCATACGTATTATCATCGTTCCAAAGCTTTTGTTTGTACTGACGCTTCATTGTCAATTCAGCTTCTCGTAAGAATCTAATTGACATTAGGAATATATCATCTAATATTTCTGAATCCCAATTATTTTCTAAAAAGTTTAATCTTTTTTCAAAAGATTCACCTATATAATGATAATTAAATGGGCAGATTGATAGCCAACAATCATCTGATTGGGATATTTCTTCTAATATAATTTGAGTGTAATGAATCTTATGATATTCAATACTGTCTCTCGATTCTCTTTCTTTTTTCATCTTAAGAAGATTAACTGCTTTTTCTAATAAATCCTTATTTATTCCTTTATCCATCATAAACCTTTCATGTTGTGTTTATATTTTCAGGTATCCTATATTACCGTTTCAACACTTCCAATTCGGCAATATCTTTCGTCTGCCGCTTAATATTTCCAACCTGCAACCCTGTTGATTTTACTGTAACCGACAAAGTGCAGGCTGCTTTTTCATCAGAACTGCTTGAATATATCCAAAAACACGCGGTGGTTGTTATAGCGGTAATAGAAATGGTTGCTGTGGATGTGCGACCAGGTCCAGTTCAGGCGCGGGGTGAAGCCTTTCCAGGAGAGGCGGCTGTGCGACAGCGACAGGCGGGTGAAGTATTCGGTGTCGCGGCGCTGAATATTGAAGATGTCGGGGCCGCGGTAGTTTCTGCGCTGCACGCTGATGTTGAGCGATGTGGCTAGGTGTAGAAAATAACCGCGTTGTTTACACCACAGGTTGAGAAAAATAAGCCTGCAAGACCTCAAACGGCGTATCGCCGTTCAAACTGCGGTGCGGCTTCACAGTGTTATAGAAATTAACAAAG